>CAZRLX010000064.1:0-14953 GCA_964601115.1 uncultured Chthoniobacter sp.
CAAAGGCCAGCAGAGGGAAGATCTCCAACTGGTCCTGTTCACCGGGCTCATCCTGCTCATCATGATCGGTGGATCCATCTGGGTCCTCGGCGATCTTTACAAGCGGATGTAGGGGCGGCGGGCTTGCCCTTGAGTGACATACCAAAGTTTCTAATGAATTAGCCAAAAGAGGGGGCATGGCCGTCCCGACCGTGTGAGGCGCTGGCGTGGAAACTTCATCAATGTGGAACCACAAGGTCCCGGGGAGCGCGGTCGCCC
Organism: uncultured Chthoniobacter sp.; assembly: GCA_964601115.1. Lineage (GTDB taxonomy): Bacteria > Verrucomicrobiota > Verrucomicrobiia > Chthoniobacterales > Terrimicrobiaceae > UBA967. The sequence continues at coordinate 259 of CAZRLX010000064.1, forward strand.
CGGCCGCCGTCGGGTGAGCCCCGCGCCCGACATTGGGAATTTCAATCGGCCCATGGCCGGATTTGTTCCAATCGCCCCGCGAGGGCGCGTGGCAGTGCGCTTTCCGAGGCGTAGGCTACAAGCCGGAGGCCCGAGGGCGGGTGCGCTCCCGTGACCTTCACGCGAAATCAGTCTCACTTCCTACAGAGGCTAACAGATATTGGTTTGGGGTATCTCACAGGCGGGACGCCTGTGCCCCTCTCCAAAAATCCAAAAGCAAGAAGCTTGTGGTATAAGTTATTCGATGTCAGGCGAGACGACTGACCTGCGTCACCAGCGGCGGGCGATTAGAATTTCAGAATCGCAAAGGCGCTGGAATCGGAGCGGTCGAGGATGAGGAGAACGCCGCGGTCGGGGTCCGATGTCTCGAGGGCCTTGGCGAGGTCTTCCTTCGATGCAATGGGTTGGCCGGCGGCCTCGGTGATGATGTCGCCGGGTTCGAGGCCCGCGGCGGCTGCGGCGGAGTAGGGTTCGACGGAAGTGACAAGAACACCCTTCGGCGCGTCTTTTTTGATGCCGAGGGCCGAAAGCGCCTGCGGGGTGGCGTCCTCGAAGGAGAAGCCCGGTGCGGTTGGCGAGGCGGGGGCGGCGCTGTTGCGCGGCGGAGCTTGGGGGCGCGGGGCGGAGGAGTTTGGGCGTGTGGAGGCGCGAACGAATTTGTCGGGGCTTTCGCCGGTTTTCACGGCGAGTTTGAGGGTGCGGCCTTTGCGCCAGACTTCGAGCTCCACGGATTGGCCGATTTTTTTGCCGAGGATTTCGCGTTGGAGGTCCGAGGCGAGGGCGACTGGAGCGCCATCGACCTTGGTAATGACATCGCCCGGTGTGAGGTCGCTGAGTTGGGCGGGCGCGCCGGGCTCGATGCCGCGCACGACGACGCCGCGTTCGATGCCCGGGAAGAGGGAGCGGAGTTGGCGCATCTCCTCGAGGGTGGCGATGGAAATGCCAAGCCACGGGCGGCTGACGCGGCCTTTGGTGATGAGTTGGGAGGCGATGTCCTTGGCGGTGTTCGACGGGATGGCGAAACCAACGCCTTGGCTGTTTCCGCTGATGAGGGTGTTGATGCCGATGACGCGTCCGTCGATGTCGCAGAGCGGTCCGCCGCTGTTGCCCGGGTTGATCGAGGTGTCGGTCTGGATGAATTCGTCGTAGTGGCCACCGAGGCCGAGGGTGCGGCCTTTGGCGCTGATGATGCCGAAGGTGAAGGTGTGGGGGAGTTCCATCGGCGAGCCGATCGCGAAGGCGAAGGTGCCGACTTTGACCAGATCGCTATCGGCGAGTTCGGCGGGGGTGAGGTTTTCGGCGGAAATTTTTAGGACCGCAATATCGCTGCGTTCGTCCGTGCCGACGAGCTGGGCGGGGAACCGGCGACCATCGTGCAGGCGCACGCGGATGTCGGTGGCTCCGTCGACCACATGGTTGTTGGTGAGGATGTGGCCGTCGGTGGTGAAGACAAAGCCCGAACCGATGCTCGGCGGCATGTCGAGGAGGTCGTCATCTGTAAGATCTGGGATAAGGCGGTAGGGAACGCCGCCGGGCCCGCGGAAGGTGTAATTCATGCCCGAGTGGGCTGGATTGCCGCGGGATTCGACGACGACGACGGTCGGAGCGGCTTTTTCATAGACGCCCGCGAACGAGTCGTTCATCTCGCGCAGGAAATTCGAGGGTGTTTTGGCAGGCGCGGCATCCGCGGCCATGGAAGCGGCCGCTGTGAGAAGGACAAACGGAACAACCAGGGAAATCTTCATGTCGCGTGAAAAGTAACCACGACGGAGGGATTTTCAAGGGGGTCACAAAAAAACGGCCGCCCGGCGTGCGGGCGACCGTTTTTGAAAACGTGCGAATGGAGCGATTATTCCTCGGAGGCGGCTTCGTCCTCGAGTTCGTCCGCTTTGCGGGAGAGGCGGTTCGAGAGGATGAAGAAGCTTGGCACCCAGAGGCCGATAAAGATGCCGAAGCGCTCGCCGTAGGCACGGTTCTCGCGCGAGGCGGTGAACCAGGTGGCGACGGAGGCGATGATCGAGAGGAATCCGAGGTAGAGGCAGACATCCGACACGAGTCGAAGGTTGTCGCTGTTGTAGGTGTCGCAGGCCGGCTTGATGTAGTCCTTGATTTTTGAAGTATCCATAGAGGCCACAGGGTCAGGGGCGCATCTTGCGGTGTCAATGGAAATGGGCTTAGCTGATCACCCCATGAAAAAAGCGCTCATTGTCCTGGCGGTTCTCGGTGTGGTGGTTTTCGCCGCCATATTGGTCTTCAAGCGGTCCGGCGGTCCATCGAAGGCATCGCTTCTGGCGCCGGCGGACACGGTGTTCTTTATGAACGTCCCGAACGTGCCGATGAGCGGGTTTCGTTGGCAAAAGACCGCCTTGGCGCGAATCGCCGGAGAACCCGAGGTGGTGGCGTTTTTGAAAAAGCCGACGGCGCGTGCCAAAGAATCCGAGGCCGGTGGCGAGGTGCTTGATCTGCTTGTCGCCTTGAAGCCGGGGAACATTTTTTTCTGTGTCACCGGGGAAGCAGGCGGGGCGTTGCTGGGGGTGCAGTTCTGGGGCAAGCGCGAGGATTTCGATCGGGCGGTTGCGCGGTTGCGCGAAACGATTCCAGGTGGGGGTGGCGAGCCGCAAACCGAGACGCATCGCGGCATCGAGATGTCGGGCACACGGCACGGGGACCGCATGGTGTGGTCCGCCGCCGCGGGACGCTGGGGGTTGCTGGCCACGGATGCCGGCATGTTGCGTGGAGCGATCGATCGCGCCACGGGAGCGGCTGAATCGCCGGGGCTTGGCGCCGATGGTCAATTTTTGAAGGTTGTCGCCGCCCTGCCATCCGACCCCGACTTGCTTGTGTTCATGCGGCCCGACAAGGCGGTGGACTCGTTGATCGAGGCCGGGCGGCTGCTTGGAGCCGAGCCGATTCCCGCGCAGGCCGAGGCGTTGAAAGGGGCCGAGGCCGTGGGGGCGGCATGGAAGATGGATGGCGAGCGCCAGCGCGATGCGGTGTTTTTTTTAAGGCCGAGGGATGTCGCCGCGTTGCCCTCGTTGGATCATGGAGCGATGGCGTTCACCGATGCCGAAACGGATTTCTTTTTCGACTTCGTGTTGAATTTCGATGCGTTGCCGGGGGTGTTGGAGGGAATGGCTGGAACGTTTCCCGACGAGGCGTTGCGCCTGGCGCCCTACGTGCAGGCGCTCTCCCGGGCCTATGGGCCCGAGTGTGCCGTGGTGGGGGATTGGGCTGCGGGGAAAATGGCGCCATCGGCGTTTGTCGCATTGAAAGTGCGTGACAAGGAGCATGCCGCGCCGTTTCCAGGATTTCTTGCCGCGAACATTCCCGGGGCAGTTCTGGAGGAAGACGGCGGAGTGACCGTAACCACGGTTCCCGGCGGGCAGGGGAGCTTCACTCTGGTGCAGAACGACGCGTTCCTTCTTGCGGGAACCGATGCCGAGAAGCTTGTCCAGTTGGCAAAGGGTGGTGGCGGAAACCCCACGCTGGCCGCGACGCCCGCATTCGAGCCCGCCATGAAGGCCTATCGCGGGGCGAACGAGATGTTCGGCTACATCGACACGCGGGTGGTTTTCGAGAACGTCTACAACACGCTTGTGCCCGTCCTGCGACTGAGTGCGATGATGGTGCCGGGCATCGGCGAGGTTGTGGATGTCGAGAAGATGCCCGCCGCGGGAACAATCGGGAAACACCTGCCCCCGATCGTGGTGTCGCAAAAGGTGAGCGCCGAGGGGACATTGTTGGAATCCAGCGGGCCGGTTAGTTTGAGCCAGTTTCTGATGATCGGCGGTGCCGCCGCCACGGTGGCGAACCAGAGCCTCTTCGGGCGTTGAGCGGGGTTTTCAGCGCACCTCGAGTGGCGTGCCCGGCTTGAGGCGGCGGCTGAGGAAAAACGCGTCCCAATTTGCGAGGCGGATACAGCCGCTGCTTTCATTGCGGCCGATGCGGTCGGGGGAATTTGTGCCGTGCATGCCGAGGCTCGGGCGGTTGATTCCCATCCACACGATGCCCACCGGGCTGTTCGGCCCCGGCGGGAGGAGGTGGGCGTTGTCGCTGCGCACGCCTGTTTCCAGCACGGATTTGTCCCAGCGGAAGTGGGGCATGAGGACATTGCTGGTGATGCGCCATGTGCCAATGGGCACTGGAAATTTGGAGGAGCCGGGGGTGCACGGGAAACAGGCGGCGAGTTGGTCGTCCTCGTAAAGCTCCACGAGCCTCTCGGTGCGATCCAGCACCAGTCGGCGGGCTGGTTCGCGGACAGGCTCGGGTGTTGGCTCCGGAGTTGGTTCGGGAGTCGGTGCAGGGGTTGGCGTTGGCGCGCCAATCGCGCGCGAGAGGTCGAAGGGAGGCGGTCCGGCTTGGAGAACGGGGGCTTTAGCCGGTGGCGGCTGCGGGGGTGTGGTGGTTGGCGGTGGTTTGGCACCGCTTGCGAGGAGGCGTTTCAACTCCACGACATCCTGCGGCGAGAATTCCTCGACATCGGGCACACGCAGGATCGAACCAACGCCGATTTCCTCGAGGGAGGGGTTGAGTTCGCGGAGGTATTTGAGATCGCAGTGGAAGCGCTCGGCGACCGCTTCCCACAGCGACCCGTAGCGCAGGGATTTGAAGCGGGCCTGCTCCTCGGGTTTCGAGGAGGTTGGGCCGACCCATTCCGCATCGATTTCTGTGATGGTGTAGAGGCGGAATGGCGAGTCGATGCCCGAGAGATCGAGTGGCGTGCCGGGTGGCAAGCCGTGGACGAGGCAATACCGGTCGGCGGCTTTTTGGGTGAATTCCCCGCTGAGGCCGTCGATTTTTCCAGGTCGGAATCCTGCGCGGTCGAGAAGCACCTGCACGCGGGCGAGGGTGACACGCTCGGGAGCGTCAGGTGGGGGTTTCGGGAGATTGACTGCCGGAGCTGCGACAGGTGCGGCAGTTGAGATGCCGTGGAACAACGTCACAGAAACGATTGCGGCGAGGGCAAGCCCTGCGGCGCGGGTGTTCCATGAGCGGGCCACGTGTCTTGGGATTACTTGGAGCCTGGCTTGATGGCGGGGATGCCTTGCAAATCCTCTGGAATGGCATCGGGCGAAAATGTCTCGGGGGTCATTTGGACCAGCGAGACGAACGGGCAACCGAAATCGGGAAGCGAGCCGCCGCTGCGGTCCACAATCGCACCCGCCGCCGCGACGATGCCGCCGAGGTCGCGGACGATTTGGATCGTTTCCTGCACGCGCCCTCCGCGGGTGACGACATCCTCCGCCACGACGATGCGCTCGCCGGGGGTGATTTTGAATCCGCGCCGCAGGACGAGGCCGCCCTCGCCGTCTTTTTCAGCAAAGATGTGGCGCAGTCCGAGATGACGCCCAACCTCCTGGCCAACGATGATGCCGCCGACAGCCGGCGAGATCACCGTCGTCGCCTCAAAGCCGCGAAGCTTGTCGGCAAGGAGGCCGCAGACACGTGATGCAGCCTGGGTGTCTTGGAGCAGGAGGGCGCATTGGAAAAACTCCCGGCTGTGCAGGCCGCTGCGCAGGATGAAGTGGCCGTGGAGCAGTGCGCCGGTTTTGCGAAAGAGGTCGAGAACGTCGTTCATTCGGGTGGTGCGGCGCGTTATTTGAGTTTCGACTGGATCCAGGAGATCATGGCTGACGGGCCGCCGCGCATGAGGCCGACATTGCGGCCGAGTTCCTTGCCCTCGCTGGAGAGGAGGACGACGGTGGGAAACCCTTCGATGCCGTATTGTTGTGAGAGCGACTGGTTTTGGGCCTTGAGTTCCGGGCTTTGGGGTTTTGAGCGAGGAAAGTCGAGTTTGACAGGAACGATGCTGGTTTTTGCGAACTCGGTGAATTCGTTGGTGTCGAAAATCTGGGCCGCCATCATTTTGCAAGGTGGGCACCAGTCCGAGCCGGTGAATTCAAGCAGGACGGGTTTCTTTTCAGCGGCGGCGCGGGCGAGGGCCGCTTGGTAATCGGTGGTCCAGACATCCGACGCGTGGAGGGAGGCGGCGGCGAGGAGGAGGGCGAGAAGGAATGGTTTCATCGAGTGGAAGCATCACGATTGCCTGCCGGAATGACAAATGGAAAAACCGCTCAATACGCCGCGGCAATTTCCTCCGCGATGATTTCGAGGCCCGCTTGGACATCCGCGTCGGCCATGGCGAACGAGATGCGGAGGCATTCGTGGCGGTGGCGCCAGGAGTCGTCGGTGTCGCCGAAAAAGAAATACTCGCCCGGCACGACGATGACGCCGCGTTGTTTCAAGCGGTCGTAGAGTTCCCGCGAGGTGCGGCGGGATTTTTCCAGCCAGAGCCAGAGGAAGAGGGCCCCTTCGCATTCGTGGAGGCGGTAGGGGATGGAGTCGGGGAACACCTCCGAGACGACCTTGAGGGCGGCATCGCGCTTCGCGAGGTAGTAGGGGCGGATGACCTCGCGGCTGAGGCGCGTGATGTCGCCATTGGCGATGAGCGGGCCGGCGATCGCCTGGCCGAAATTTCCGTTGGCGAGGCCGGTGACGGCCATCATCGACGAGACGGCGGCGGCGATCTTCGGCGGGGCGATGACAAATGCGGTGCGTGTGCCCGGCAGGCCGAATTTCGAGAGGCTCATGACATGCACTGTGTGGTCGGTCCAGAGTGGCTTGGCGTCGGCGAACATGATGCCCGGAAACGGCCAGCCATAGGCATTGTCGATGATGAGCGGGATGCCTGCCTTCGAGGCCATGGCTTCGAGGTGGACGAGTTCGGCATCAGAAATGACATTGCCGCTCGGGTTGGTCGGGCGCGAGACGCACATGGCGGCGATTTCCGGACCGAGAGCGAGGCGGTTGAAATCGATGGAGTATTTGAAGCGGTGTGGGCCGGTATGGGTGATATCGGGCCTCACCGAAGCGAACATGCCCGGCTCCAAGGCCTGGTTCGCGTAGCCGATATACTCCGGCATGAGCGGAAAGAGGATGCGGCCTGGAGTGCCGTCGGGCCGTTTGCCTCCGAAGAGGTTGAAGAGGAAATAAAACGCCGTTTGTCCCCCCGGCGTGACGGCGATGTGTTCCGGTCCCACCGGCCAACCGAACTGCTCGCGCAGGAGAGCGGCGAGGGATTCCAGCACGCCAGGGTTGCCGCGAGGCGGGTCGTAGATGGCAAGCGTGCGGCGGAGAACGGCGGGGTCGTCCATGATCTCGCGCAGGCGGCGTTCCCAGACCGCCTCCATCTCTGGAATGTGCGCCGGATTGCCCCCACCGAGCATGCGGGTGGACGGACCCGAGGCCGAGAGGGCATGGCCGAGGTCGTCCATGAGGAGTTCGATGCCGCTGCCGCCCGAAAGCATGCCGCCGAGTGAGGAAAATGTCATATTCCCCGAGGTTCTACGGGGGAGGGAACGTGGGATCAACCGCGCTGTTTGCCTGCCGGCAGGCGGGCGCTTGCAATCGCCGGGTGCGGGGGTATTCTCGCCGGCCACATTTTTTTGATTTATGCACAAAAGTATCTTGGATCCGGCGCGTGTCGGGGCGGTTGAATTCAGCAACGACGAAATCGCGCGGTATTCGCGGCATTTGATCATGCCCGAGGTGACCCTCGAGGGCCAAAAGCGCCTGAAGGCTGCGAAGGTTCTTTGCATCGGCACGGGGGGCCTGGGGTCTCCGATTGCGCTGTATCTCGCCGCCGCCGGCGTGGGCACGATGGGGTTGGTGGACTTCGATGTGGTCGACTACTCGAATCTCCAGCGTCAAATCCTCCACGGCACGAAGGATGTGGGCCGCAAGAAGCTCAAGAGCGCGCGGGACCGGATCAAAGAGATCAATCCCAACGTGCAGGTGAACCTCCACGACGCGCTCTTCAAGGCCGAGAACGCCATGGAGATCGTCGAGCCCTACGACATCGTGATCGACGGCACCGACAATTTCCCCACGCGCTATCTTTCCAACGACGTGTGCGTGTTGTTGAAAAAGCCGAACATCTACGGCTCGATCTTCCGCTTCGACGGCCAGTGCACCGTCTTCGCGCCGCACCTCGGCGGGCCGTGCTACCGCTGCCTGTATCCCGAGCCCCCGCCGCCAGGCATGGTGCCGAGCTGCGCGGAGGGTGGCGTGCTGGGCGTGTTGCCCGGCGTGATCGGAGTCATGCAGGCGATCGAGGCGATCAAGCTGATCGTCGGGATTGGCGAGCCATTGATCGGGCGGCTTGTTCATTTCGATGCGTTGAAGATGAAATTCCGCGAGTTCAAGATTCGCAAGGATCCGGCCTGCCCGGTGTGCTCGGAGAACCCAAGCATCACGGCGCTGATCGACTACGAGGAGTTCTGCGGCATCCCGCAGGCCGCCGCCGAGGAGGCCGCCGAGCCGCCTGTGCCGGAGATTTCCGTGGAGGAACTCAAGGCCCGCCTCGATCGCAATGAAAAATTTGTGCTCCTCGACGTGCGCGAGCAGTTCGAGTGGGACATCGCGCGCATTCCCGGGGCGACATTGATCCCGCTCGGCGAGTTGCCCTCGCGCATGAGCGAGTTGGATTCCGCCGACGAGATTGTGATCCACTGCAAGGCGGGCATCCGCAGCGCCAACGCCCTGCGGCATCTGCAGAAGGCCGGATTTTCCAAGCTCCTCAATGTCGAGGGCGGCATCCTTGCCTGGGCCGAGAGGGTCGATCCCTCGGTGCCGAAATACTGACCGCCGCCGGCAAGCAATGCACGCGAACCCCTACAGCGACCTCCTTGTTTGCCCGCAGACCCGCAAGCCATTGCGATTGGCGACCGAGCAGGAGTTGCACGCGTTGAAGCAGCGGGAGGGGATGGAAAAGGTCGAAGGGGCGTGGATCCGCTCGGACCGTGCTGTCGCGTATCCTGTGATGCGCGGAATACCGTTGCTGACCGAGGCCAATGCCATTTCCCTTCGCGCCACGCGCCGCAAACCCAAGACCGACGAGACACCCGAGAATCCATGACCGAACTTGAACGCATCCGCCACTCCGCCGCCCATGTCCTTGCCACGGCGATCCTGAAAATCTGGCCCGAGGCCCAATTCGCCGCCGGACCGCCTGTGGAGAACGGCTTTTACTACGATGTCGACCTCCCGCATCGCATCACGCCCGAGGATTTCGAGCGGATCGAGGAGGAGATGAAAAAAGAGGTGAAGGCCAACCATGTGTTCGAGCGGGTCGAGATTTCGCGCGCCGACGCGCTGGCCATGGCCGAGCGCGGGGAGCTTGCCGCCTTGGGGGCGCGCGGGGTCGCCTCGAAGTTCAAGTTGGACATCGTGCAACGCATCCCCGAGGACGAAACGATCACGCTGTATCGCAACGGCGAATTCACCGACCTCTGCGCCGGGCCGCACGTGATGCGCACCGGCAATATCGGCGCGTTCAAGCTCACGCATGTCGCCAGCGCGTATTACAAGGGCGACGAGCGGAACCCGCAATTGCAGCGGATTTACGGCACGGCGTTCAAAAACAAGACCGCGATGGCCGAGTATTTCGCCATGCTCGAGGAGGCGAAAAAGCGCGACCACCGCAAGATCGGCGCCGAGATGGGACTCTACGCGATCGACTCCGAGTATGTCGGTCCCGGCATGCCGCTGTGGTTGCCCAAGGGCGCGGTGTTGGTCGAGGAGTTGGAGCGGTTGGCCAAGGATACGGAATTCGCTGCAGGGTATGTGCGTGTGCGCACGCCGCATCTGGCCAAGGAGAAGATGTATAAAACCTCCGGTCACCTGCCCTACTACGCCGAGAGCATGTTTCCGCCCATGGAGTTGAAGGAAGCCGGCGAGGGGGAGGGCGGGGAGGCCGAGCGGTATTATCTGAAGGCGATGAACTGCCCGCACCACCACCGCATCTTCGCCGCCGAGCCGCGAAGCTACCGCGACCTGCCGCTGCGCCTCGCGGAATACGGCTGTTGCTACCGCTACGAGCAATCCGGCGAGTTGTTCGGCCTCATGCGCGTGCGGTCGCTGAACATGAACGACGCGCATATTTACTGCACCGAGGAGCAATTCGCCGCCGAGTTCCGTGCGGTGAACGATATGTATCTGCGCTATTTCAAGATTTTCGGTCTGGAGAAATACCAGATGCGGTTCTCCACCCATGATCCCGAGAAGCTCGGGCAGAAATTCGTGAACGAACCCGAGCTTTGGAAGAAGACCGAGGACATGGTGCGGCGGGTGTTGGTCGAGAGCGGAATCAATTTTGTCGAGGTGCCCAACGAGGCCGCGTTTTACGGGCCCAAGATCGACGTGCAGGTGTGGAGCGCGATCGGGCGCGAATTCACCATCGCCACGAACCAGGTGGATTTCGCCGTGCCAGCGAAGTTCGGCCTCCACTACCGCGACCGCGACAATTCCGAAAAGACGCCCCTCTGCATCCACCGCGCGCCACTCGGCACCCACGAGCGCTTTATCGGATTCCTCATCGAGCACTACGCAGGGAATTTCCCGCTGTGGCTCGCTCCCGAGCAGGTGCGCGTGGTCACGCTCAACGACGACCAGGCGCTCATCGACTACGCCGAGCCGATTGTCCGTTCCCTGCGGGCGGCGATGGTTCGCGCCGAGGGGGATTTCGGGTCGGATCCGGTGAAAGCCAAGATCGCCGAAGCCGAGAAGGCGCGGGTGCACACGATGCTTGTCATCGGCCACCGCGATGTCGAGGCCGGCAATGTCAGCGTGCGCCTGCACGGCAAGGGAAATGTCGGTGCCAGGCCGACCAGCGAGGTCGTCGAGGAAATCATCGCATCGATCCGCGAGCGGCGGTAGCGCCGGGGAGGGAAAACGTCGGGTAACCCCCGGCCCTCAGGCGGCGGCGGCAAAGCGCTGGCGCATGGCCTCGGCGCGTTGTCTCGCGTCGCGGTTGCGCTCCATCGATCGGGCGGCGGATTCCGCCAACGCGCGGGAATTGTCCGCCGCCTCCGCTTGGGCCTTGGCGGATTCCTTGCGGTCTGTCTCGTTCACGACCTGGCGGATGTCCGGTGCGGGTTTGGGGGGAGGGGTGGTGGTGATTGATTTCGCCCGTTGCGGCTCTGGTGCAGGCGGAGTGGTCGCCTTCGGCTCCGGAGCGGGTTGCGGCGGGCGGGCTTGTGGTGCATCCACCCTCGTCGCCTCCTTGACCCGATCCTTCGTCTCGCGGGCCAGTTCCTGCATTTTCTGGAAATTCGCGCTCTGCGCCTGCGACTCGATGAGCGAGCGGTAATACTGGGCGGCTTGATTGCTGGCGGAGACGGTCATGGGACGGAGGCTGGGCTAAAGATTCGTCCGGCTGGGGTGCGGCGCAATGTTTTTCTGTGTTTTGGCTTGATGCCCCCAAGTTGATTCCCACATGAACCCGAAAATGGATTTTTAGACAGGAGGACAGGATTTGCAGGATTAACAAGAGTGGTTTCCGAAATCGGCGAACACCAAAAAACGAGCCAATGGGATTCGCTTTCATTCATTTGCCCTCTGTGTTCTTTGACTCAGTCGCTCCCGCTGCTTCAGCCCTTCGGGGCCAACCTTCGGTTGCTCTTCCACGCGCCAGCCCCAGGCGCTCGGTTGTGGTTCATTCCGCTGGATTCGGGTTTAGCGGTCGCACCATGAGAGCAGGTCCGCATCTCGGCGTTACCGCCATTATTCGCAGGCCCATTTTCGCGCAGCGCTGCATGCTACTTTTTTTTGATCCCCCCGTAAATGTCCTACCAACATTGCCAACCTTCCCGGGCAATGATCATAAAAATCCTATCCCGCATCCTATCCGCCATTCCCTCCCCGCAACCCCGTGTCCCTGCCGGGAACCAATCCATGCCGCAGTTGCAGTTCGCCTTCATGGTGCGAAAGCCGGGGCCTCGCTGCGCCATTGTCGAACGCCCCCTCGTCGCCGCTGCGGTGCTCTCCCTCTCGGCCTGCGCCTCGGTGAAGTTCGATGTCCCCGAGGGCGACACCGCAAAGGTTGCCTACGTGCAGGGCAACCCGGTGATTCCCTCCAAGAACAAGACCACGGCATTCGTTTCCTTCAGCCCCGAGGCGTTTCCGGCAAACCAACGCGGTTGCCTCAATGTGACCCTCGCCAACACCTCCAAGACACCCCTGCATTTCGGCCCGGAAAACATCACGCTCACCTGCGACGGCAAGCCCCTCAAAACATTCACCCATGAGGCCCTCAAACGCGAAATCCAACAACGGGCGGCCGCCGCCGCCATCGCGATGGGGATGGCCGGAGCCATGCAGGTTGCCGCCGCATCCATGCCCACCACCACGACAACCTACGGCACCTCCCGCGGCTATGGAAATTTCTCCGGCACGGCAAATCCCGCCTACGGTTACAACCCCTGGCAATATTCCGGGAACTTCAATTCCTTCGGCACCTACTCCGCGACCAGCACCACCTACAACCCCGCCGCCATGGCCTCCGCCCAAGCGGCGGTGAACGCCAACACCCTCCAGCAAATGAACACCATCGCCGCAAACCGCAACGCCTCGCTCGCCGACCTCGAATCCATGCTGCGAACCACCACGATCCCCCCCGGCGCGGCCTATGGCGGCAACATCGTGTTCAAGCTCCCACCCGCACCAGGAAAAATTCCCAAAGAGATTTTGGTCACAGTGCAAACCCCCGTCGACACCCACCAAATCAAGCTCGCCTACCGCAAACGCTGAGCGCGAACAGGGCATGGCAGAAAAAAAGACTACCGCGTCGCTTTAAAATTGCCCCGCTATTGGGAAAGACCCAAACTATTTTAATATCCCTCGGTTTATTGCATCGCAAATGACACTTTCCTCCATCAAAGCAGGTATGAGTATGGCTGGGGTTGAGCCTGAGCTAATTGTTTCGGTCGTTGCTGCGCTGCCGGTTTCTGAATCAGCCCTTACGCTCATTTACCGCTTGCCGGATGGGTCGATCAAAGAGCGACTCCTTTCCGAGTCCGAATGCGAGTCCATTTCGGAGGCTGTCACTGCCCACCCATGGCGGTTTGATGGAGATGGGGAGGCGTTCAAGCTGGCTGTGGAGGCGAAGCGTATAGATCTCGCGTTCCTTTTCGATCCGATGATGGCTGTTCACACATCGAATGTTGACCCACTGCCTCACCAGATTACGGCGGTTTATGAATCGATGCTGCCTCGCCAGCCCTTGCGCTTCGTGCTTGCCGACGATCCCGGCGCAGGCAAGACGATCATGGCGGGTCTTTACATTCGCGAGCTCATCATGAGGGCCGACGCCAGACGGATTCTTGTGGTAGCGCCTGGTAGCCTTGTCGAGCAATGGCGCGACGAGCTGTATGAAAAGTTCGGTCTTCAGTTCCATGTCTTTTCCAACGCACTGGAAGCCGCTTCCCCGAGTGGAAATGCTTTCGACGACCATGATCACCTGATTGTTCGCCTTGATCAGATGGCTCGTAACGAGGAGTTGCAGGAAAAACTCCTCTCCACCAGTTGGGATCTTGTTGTCTTTGACGAGGCACACAAACTCGCCGCGCATTTCTACGGATCGAAGGTTGAGAAAACCGGCCGTTTTCAATTTGCGGAAAAAATGGGAGCCCGCACTCGCCACCTCCTCCTCATGTCTGCCACGCCACACAATGGCAAGGAGGAGGATTTCCAGTTGTTCCTCTCGCTTCTCGACTCAGACCGCTTTTACGGAAAATTCCGCGATGGCGTTCACAAAGTCGATGCCTCTGATCTCATGCGCCGCATGGTTAAGGAAGAGCTTCTCAAGTTCGACGGCACTCCGCTTTTTCCCGAGCGCCGCGCCTATACTCTCAACTATACGCTTTCGGATATTGAAGCCGCGCTCTATGAGGCTGTGACTTCTTATGTGAAGGAGGAAATGGGCAAAGCCGAGGCACTGGAAGGTTCCCGCAAAGGTTCGGTGGGATTTGCTCTCACAGCCCTTCAGCGCCGCTTGGCATCAAGCCCGGAGGCGATTTTTCAATCTCTTCGCCGCCGTAAAGAACGCTTGGAGCGCAAGCTTCGTGAAGAAAATATCATGGCCCGTGGCCGCGAGGCTGCAAAATCGGCTATTCCAGATGATGACGACGATCTCACTGCCGAGGAGCAGGAGGAACTCGAAGAGGAGCTTATCGACGACGCCACGACTGCGCAGACTAAGGCTGAGCTGGAAGCCGAGATTCTCATTCTCAAAAAACTGGAACAACAAGCAGGTGGCGTTGTCGCATCCGGCTTGGATCGAAAGTGGGATGAACTCTCCAAGATTCTCCAAAACGACTCCCGCATGCGGGACGCAGGCGGCAGGCTCCGCAAGCTCATCATCTTCACCGAGCACCGGGATACTCTGAACTATCTGGAACAAAAGATGGGCGGCGTGCTTGGCACCCCAGGCGCGATCACCACCATCCATGGCGGCACCCAGCGCGACGAGCGCCGCAAGCGGCAGGCTCTCTTCCGTTCCGATCCCGAGGTTCGCATCCTTATTGCCACAGATGCCGCTGGCGAAGGCGTAAACCTTCAAAACGCGAACCTCATGGTGAACTACGACCTCCCATGGAATCCGAATCGCTTGGAGCAGCGCTTCGGCCGCATTCATCGCATCGGCCAGCAGGAGGTTTGCCACTTGTGGAATCTCGTCGCCAAGGAGACCCGAGAGGGCGAGGTCTACCACCGCCTCCTCACCAAGTTGGAAACGATCAGCACGGCTTTCAAGGGTCGCGTATTCGACATCCTTGGCGAGGTCTTTGAGGAGAAAAGCCTCAAGCAACTCCTCCTCGAC
>CAZRLX010000065.1:0-14838 GCA_964601115.1 uncultured Chthoniobacter sp.
TCGCCGCCGGATCGGCGATTTTTTCCGGGGTGTCCCCCGGCAGACTCCAGCCGGGCACGGCATCGGCTATGGCGAGGCCACAGGGGAAGAATGCGAGGGAGAGGATGACAGGTTTTGTTTTCACCCGTTGGGGAATGCGGAGAGCTTTTGATTAAAATAACTGATTTTATATTTATTTAGTTAATTAATTGATATATAATTATGTCATTAATAAAATTTTGTTAGTTCTGTAAATTCTGTCCACCCTCTTGTTGTTGATTCACGAACTGCGCTTCGATCACGCGCTTTTCCTTATTGCCGTCCCCTTGGAATCCCTCCGGACGCCGCACCTCCTTGCCGGCGAAGACCTCGCCCGCCTGCTCGTCGCTAAGCGCGAAGCCGAACAACTGCACATCGTCGAGTTCAACCCCAGCCTTGTGTTCCAGCGAAAATTGTCCAACCCCCCAACCCTTGTTGGACGGAAAGGCCTGGTCATTGTCCTGGACCTTCTCGCCGTTGATGTAAGTGCGGATGCGGTTGTGGCCATAGCTGCAGATGACATGGGTCCATTCGCCGGGTTTTACTTTGCCCGAAAATCCATTCTGCGAAGCGATTCCCCAAAGATTTTCATGATGGAATCCAACAAACATGCCCGCATGTCCATGGTTGCCGGACATTAGCAAATAGGCGCGCTCTCTGTATCCCTCCGGGAGTTTCACCCATGCGGCGAATGTCAGCGCATCGATTTTCTTGCCCTGGGTGATGCTCTCGGGAAACAAGACCTTGCCGCCCCCTTCCGGAAAGCGCAGCGCCAGGCCTTCGCCTCCCTCACGCGGAACGATCTCGACATTCGTGGCCTTGTAGGAATTGCCCTCGCTGTCGCTGACCGCCCCTTCGTCCACCACCCCGGGTTTCTCTTTGTCAAAAGACAACGCCATGAGCCTCCCCTGCCCATCCCCACGGTATTGCGCCTGAATCTCGTCCAAGGACAAAGGGTAGTTGTAGAGGCGGATCTCGTCCATCCGGGCCCAGGTGTTTTTCAACAGGCTCGCGATCTCCGTCGCGCTCATCACGCCGTCGAGCGTGGTTTTTCCCGTCTGTTGGAGCTTGAGATCGCCATTGATGTAGAGGCTCGCCTCCTTGCCATCGATGACGATGGCATAGTGGTTCCACATGTTGCGCGGCTGTTCGGGTCCGGCCATGCCGAAAAGGCGGCCATGGCCGAGGCCCTCGGCCGTGATCATGTGACCATTGAGCCAGTGAAGATAGGGATAAAGCCTAAGACCGTTGGCCATGAACGGACTTTGGGCACCGGCATTCTGCCAGTATTCCATGTAGGCTTTATATCCATTGCCCAGGAACGGCGGCATGGCATACCAGAAGCTCACCGTCATCTTGTCTTGAATCTGCTGAAATGCCTCGCCGGGCAGTTGCAGCTCGCCATATTCCAGCTTGCCCGGCAGGACTCCCTCGGGCGTAGGCACGACCAACTCGCCTTCCCGCACCCCCTCGGCACTCACGCCGTCGAGGCCATTGCCAAGCACCCCGGGGGTCAGGCGCACGCCGCCGGTCATCGTGGCATCGAAGCCGTTGCCGGTCATGTCGCGCACCTTGTCGCCCTGCACCTCGTCAAATGACCAGTGGGCAAGCAGCGATCCCGTGGCCTTCTCGGGCGGGGTGTAGGGCATGCCGAAGGCGATGACTTCGTCTTGATGCTCGCCACGTTGGCGCTCGAGCACAAAGTTTGCCCGCCCATCGGCATCGCGTTCCACCTTGAACACATCGATCTGGTCATTCCACTCCACGCGCAGCGCCTTCCCGCCGTCCACCCATTTGCTCACCGGGGCATTCCGGGCATCGTTGACCATCAACATCCGCAAGCCGGGTTGATCAGTGTAGGCCGGGACAGACAGTGTCCGCTCCCCGTTCCCGCTCTCGATGACCATGGCCGGACCGCCGACCCGCATTCCCGCCACTTCCTTCTTTGGAGCCGCACCGGTGCCCAGAATCCGCAAAATCGAGGTCATCCCGTCACTTTTTTTCAATAGAAAATCGTTAGCGCCATTTTCGTATTTAAACCCTGCCAACTCCGCCCCCTCTGGCATGGGAAACCCCCGCTCGACCATGGATGTCCCGCCGAGGCTTGGATAATCCTCCATCACAAACGAGTAGGGATTTTTACCCGCCACATTCACCACGGTCCGATAACCAACCAGTTGTCGGTCACCAAAGGTCGAAACAATCGTCATCTGTCGGGCACTGGCCAGCGCCCCGTCCAGCGTGCCCGTCACGCTGGAGTTCTCCAGTTTCCCCTCCTCGGCATCGATGGTGAGCGATTCCGGACGCATCGTTTCGATCGGCGTCATCTTCTGCGGCACCTCTTCCTGCGCCAAGGCGACCGTGGCGGTCAGTGTGAAAAGCAGTCGTGAAATTTTCATATTTGTTGTTCCTCTTTGGATAATTTCGCTTCCAAAAAACGACTTACAGCCTCTTGACCTCCAGTTTGGTTCGTTGATCCTCACCCACTTCAAAGGTCAGCCTGTCCTTCTGGTCGGGCCAGGTGACCTTGACCGCATCGCCATCCCACTCGGTAGTCGGCAACGGTGTGCCCGGACGGTAGGCGAAAAGCATCACCCGCATGCGCACAGCCGGGGCTTTGGAGCTGACCACCAATCTTTTGGATCCTTGACTCCAAGACCCGCCGCCCTCGTATTTTTCGACCCTCGCCCGCGTGATCATCACGCCTCCCGACTTGTCGCCGGAGGTCTGCAGCACCCGCACCAGCAAACGCAGAGGTTCTGCACCGTCGGTGCGGTTTTCCACCAGAGTGATATCCCCGCCCTTCACGCTTTCGAGGCTTACATCCGCCGGCAGTGCCATGTTCCAGGTATACATGCGGTCTTGTCGCGCGCCGTCCTCGGCAGGCTTCACCTTCAAATCATCCAGCACGATGGCATAAGTCTTCGGCCCGCGAACCATGCCGACCGTGCGGAACGCATAGTCCACCGGCAGATGCGGCACCCGGTAGTCTGGCCCGATCGGACCACCGGGCTGGAGCCAGTGCGGGTAGAGGGACAAGGGGACATGATGCCACGCAGGCGGATTTGGATTCAGTGGACTCATGCCGGCCAATGTCACCGGACTGATGCTGTCCGACGGGTTGTTGTGCCTTTGTCCGCGCCAATCCCAACTGTGCTTCAGATCGGCGGTGGCGTAGGTCACAAGATCGGAATCTTGAAAATCAACCATCTTCGCCGGCTGGCCCAATGTGCCAATGTTGTCGATGGTCATCACCGAGCAATTGTGCGCGTCGTAGCTGTGGGCATGGCCATTGTGCCCACGCCCGTAGGGGTAAATGCTCCACTGCTTTCCCAGCGCCGCATAGCTGAAGTGTCCGCGTTCAGCGCGCGTGTGGCCGTAATTGTAAGCCCGCGCAAAGAAAAACAACCATGCCGCGTCCTTGCTCCAGTCCTGACGCGTGATCATCATGGAAAACACCGGACAAAAAAAGGTCAGCCCCTGCTTCGAAACCGCCGCCTCGAGGGCCTCATCCAGCGTCTTGCTTTCATCGTAATCCTTGATGCCGATCAACATCCGGAGGGGCGTGCGAATCCCCGCGTAATGCCGGTTGAACCCGAATTTTGCCAGATTCGCGTAGTCCTCGCCAACGCTTAGCCTGTATAGGACATCGATGAACGGATCATCAGGATAGAGATATTTCAAAATGAATACATTGTATGCCTTGGATTGGATTTTGTCGTAGGACGATCCCAACCCTCCCAGCGACATCATGTGCTCCCGGTCGGGAAGCATCGAGTGCATCATGAGACGTGACAACGACCGCCGCACCGGCTGGGTGGCGGCGATGTCCCACCCGCGCAACGCGGCCGCCATGAGCCCCTCCGTGCCGAAGGTTCCTTTGCCAAGCCCCTCCCAAATCGCCCCGGACTCGGTGAAGTCGCTGCTGTAGAACGAGGTCATCACCTGCCGAAGGCCTTTCACCGTGTCCGGATCATACCCCTCCTCCCCCTCGATGCAGATGGCCGCAATCGCCCCTTTCCAGTGGTGCGGGCCCCAATTGCCTCCCGTGTCGGGAATCCCCATCCCGTGAATCCAGACATCCGAGGACAGGTCGCTGATCAGCTTGCGCACCACCTTGCGCTGACTGTCGTCCATATAGGGGTAGAGAAAATCATAGATCAGCGTTATGTTGTATTGTTGGAACATTCCCGCAATCTCTTGGTATTGTTTGTCCCCCAACGTTTTCTCCTTCATGTAATCCGGGAGTTCGCGAGTCTCCTTGTAGAAATAGGCCGTCTCTCCGATTCCCTTGGAGTCGTAAAGTTTCTGCAACCGCTCGGCGTAATTCTTCGTCGCCTTGGCCATCTTTTCCCCGGCCGCCTGGTCCTCGTCGACCAGGATGCGGAGGGACTCCCACATCATCAACAACGAGGTATCGTAGATGTTCTCCTCAAAAAGTTTGTCGAACTCCGGGCCGCTCTTTCCTTCGACAAGGCCGGCGTAAAGCTTGCCGGCGGGGGTGTCGGCATAGAGCATTTGGCATGCCTCCTTGTAGCGCTTGTAGAAAACCTGCCCGGAGCGTGTGTCCGCCAACCGCTTGCGGAGGTCGGGTAGTTGCTCGGGGCGCAGGAAGGCCCGGGGATGCACATAAGGCTTGGGTGGGGCCTCGAAATACCGGCTTTTGTCGAAGTCGCTGAAATCGGGCTTATACTGATCTGGCGTCTGGGACCACGCGGTCCAGATCATGTCCCACCACTTGCGGCGCAGTTCGGGATTTTCCGTGATCTCCTTGAAGCCGTGCTGCTGCAATTCCGCCACGGCGGCCTTGACCTTCTCCTCGCGCTCCTTGGCGTCCATATCCGCCGCCCGGACAGAGGGAGCCAACGTCAGACCTGCGACCAACGCCACAGCGGATGCAAGGATTGGTTTTTTGTTATGTGGCTTTTTCATATGTAGTTGTATTCGTTATAATAAATATTGATTAGCTAAAAAAAGCGAAGCCAGGTCATTCGGTTCAAATCATCGCCACTCCGTGCTCTCTGTGCCCTCTGTGGTCAATCCCTCTTCTTTCCATCCGCATCGGGCGACACGATCGCGTTCCAGAATTTCAGATCGCTGACCCGGCCTTTGAAGCCGTTGAAAAACTCGAACTTCGGCGAGCGACGGTAATCCAAGAACCAATGGCTGCCGGCCATCGGGTCGTAGTAGTTGCTCGCGCGCTTCTTACCATCGATATAGATCGTGATCATCTTTCCGGCGGTGATCTTGACATGGAACCACTTGCCAATCGGGATTTCCTTGGCCAGGTGCACGAAAGTGGCCGGTTTGCGGGTGACCTGCGCGGCCAAACCTCCCCGCGTCCACGCGACTTTGGTGGCATCGTTGGATGTGGCCACACCTCCCGCCGTGTTCATCGCGAGCAGCGGCGTGAGGATCGGCATGTCGTCATCGGCATCGCGCTTCATCCAAAAGCTCAAACTCCATTCATCCCGCACGGACGGCGCGGGATCGAGCGTGATGCCGCCCTTGCCGTCGAACTCGAGCACTTTGCCTTTCTCGGGGTCCTCGACGACCTTGACCGAGGGATCCACCGTCACCTCCGAGACATCCATCCCGCTTTTCAGCGTCTTCGTGTCCTTCATGGGCATGGCCAGCATGAGCCAATCCTCCACGCCCTTGGAAACCGGCGCGTTTTTGGCGCGGCGCAGGTCGGCGAAGGAAACCGGCACGAAGCCTTCGTTCGCCGGAGACTTCACCTGCACCCCACCAGCGCTGCGACCGAAGAGGATGCGGATCGGATGCAGCCCCGCCGCGAGTCGGGCGCGTCCGGTGGCCTTCAGGTCGGGGACATTGTTTGCCACCACTGGTTGACCGTTGATCCACAGGGCGTTGTTTCCGCCCCCATCGAGGCGGAACTCGTAGAGCCCTTCGAACGGTGCCAAATAGAACCCCTCATAAACCTTCAACTCACCGTCGAAGTCACTGCCTTCCAGCATATCGTCCACACGCTCGACAGCGATGGGCTTCAGCCCCTCGAGGGACATCAGGCCGGGCTTGGCGGGGTTCTTGGATCGACGGTAATCCTCCCACTCCGCCAACGCGATGCGGTTGTATGTTTTCAACACCAACCCGCGCTCGGCCTCCGCCTTCACCGCGGGCAGAAGCTCCAACTCCTCGGCCTTGGGGGCAAACGGATTCTCCCGGTGGGCGTTCAACACAGCCGCTTCGTCCCGCGTGGGGATCGCCGTGAAGGTCCGCCCGTTGTCGCGCGACCACTCCACGGAGAAGGGCATGGATCCCAGTTGCTGGATGCGCCAGAAGACCTGATCGGTCACCAAGAGATCGACGGGCACCATGCCCGCAGCGAGGGCCACCTGGCCGAACCGCTCTTTCAGATCCTGGTGATAAGGACCGGTCTCCTCGATCACCTTGTCCCCGCCCACTGTCAGGCGCACGGGGGCCATGGATTTCACGCGGAAGGTGTAAATCCCCGTCTCGGGCACCTCGATGTAGCCGGTGAACTGGTAGAACCCCTTGAATTGCTCCCGGGAATTCCGCTGTGGGATCACCGGCGGCAACTCGAAGCCGTTCGTGGCCACCGTAAGGATCGGCTCGTAGGCGTCCGTGTCTGGCAACATGTTCAGATCGCCACGGAAGTGTCCGCGATTATCCCACTCGGCGGTGAAAATTTCATACACTTTGCAGAGCAATCCGTTGCCCAACGTCGAGGCATCCACAACCTCGCCGGAGACCAGAGCCTCCTTCACGAAATGCGCCTCCACCACCGGGCTGGCATTTTGCCCGAACTGCCAATCCCGAGCAAACGTGCGGGCCTTGACCGTCGCCGTCCGATTGATTGTCACCGGCCCCTCATAACGGGTGGATTTCTCCCCCGGCTCGCTCCCGTCGAGGGTGTAACGCACGTCCATGCCGCTGGGGATATCGGAAAATCTCAGCTCCGCCTTCTCGATAAACTTGAGCGTCGGCACCGGATCAGGATCGGGCGTCTGGGGAGACGGCCCGAGATCGGCCCCGGACCGCTCATACCGCGTGCCGCGATGCACCGGCGGCATGCCGGCCAGCTTTGGCCGCGCCGGAACGCCATCGATTTTTTGCACCAGCTTCCCGTTTCGGGCCAAGGTGAAGATCGAGCGCCCGCCATCCGCTTTTTGAAAGTCAAACTGATCCTCCTGCTCCCCGATCCGCACAGTCAGGCGGCTCTTGTCCTCGCTCCACGTCGTCACCGGCTGCGGATCGCCTTCGCGGAACGGATAAATCAACACCCGGTAGTCCGGTGACTTCGTGCGAGCCGGAATCACAATCCGCGGCCAAGTGGCCGAGTATTCGAACGCAGGCTTGGGCAGCTCTGTTTCAGTGTTCACATTCAACACCTTGACCATGAGCAGCGGCTCGCCTTTCTTTGGGGTGCGTTTCCAGTTCAAGCCACTGTTGGCATAGGCGCCCGGCCCGGAGCCCGTGCGCTCCCAAGGAATGTCTCCGCGACCGACGATGAAGGTGTTGTCGTCTTCCTGACGGACGAGCACCATCTCGCGCTGGAGGTTGAAGTTCCAGCGGTATTCGTGCAACTGGTCGTCCATCTTCACATCATCCACGATCAACAAATAAGGGTTCACGCCCCGCACCAACTCGACCGTGCGCCAAGCCTTCTCGACAGGCGGCAACACCCGCTGAAAATACTGCGGCCAGGGATTTTGTCCGTCCCAGTGGCTGTAATCCGTGCCGGACTTGCCTTCGTTAAGCCAGCGGAGGTGTGGCATGAACGGCAGTTGCATGTTGCGGTCGAAATCCCAACCGCTCCACGGCGCCATCCACTTGTGGAACGTCGTTTTCAGCGACGGACTCTCGATCAACCAAGTCTTCCCGGGTTGATTGAATTGCAACGCCTCGGCATACTCGGTCACCACCGCGGCGGCATCCTCGGTGTCATACAACCCGATAAAACGCGTGGGAACAGGGGGATACTTTCCTGCAAATCCATCGATCGTCACCACGTTGCGCGCGATGACCGGCTGATACGGCCCCTGGTATGGCGCCCAGCTCACCCCGTCCGCCGAAACGGTGAAATTTGAAAACTCCGGGCTCTCATGCCCGCCGGTGTAGGCGTCGCTCCGGGACTCGACCCGCGTGCGCAGGGCGTCCGGATCCCACCCGGCGGCCATTTCTACCACACCGCGTTCGGGGTCGGAAAAGGACAGCCGCTCCTCGAAGTCGATCGGGGTTTTATTCCAGTCGATCGGTGCGCCATCGGCACCCGTGATTCCGTCGTGCGCTGTCCACAAGTGGATCGCGCTGTCATTGAGTTCACGAATCCATGCGTTCTGATCCTTGTCCCAGAAGTCATAATTCATCATGGTGTTGTAGCCTTTGAACACCAGATCGAAGGGCTTGCTTTCCGGATAAAGATAGCTCATCACCCACGGGTCGAACGACCCGCCGAACTGCCCACCGCCGATCGTCCAAAAGCGAGACTCGGGATTGGTGGGATCCCAAAAAGCCTTCTCACGTGCATCCCGTGTCCGGATCGGCGGCCGCGCCCATCCGATGTCGCTGGCCCGCATGTTGCGCACGGTGAACGCTGTGTAATCGGCCGCACTCCGGATGTGCGGATGCGCCAACGTGGCCCCACCGTCGCGCCGCGCCAGGGCCACCAACACGCTTTTCGGCATGTGTCCCTTCACATTTTCATACATGACGCCGGAGGGAGAGATATACCACTCGGGCACCTCTTTGAACTTCTCGCGGCCGAACGCCAGCACCTTGGCCGGACTGTATTCGCCTTC
This sequence comes from uncultured Chthoniobacter sp., assembly GCA_964601115.1. Taxonomy (GTDB): domain Bacteria; phylum Verrucomicrobiota; class Verrucomicrobiia; order Chthoniobacterales; family Terrimicrobiaceae; genus UBA967. The sequence continues at coordinate 8,802 of CAZRLX010000065.1, forward strand.
CTCGAAGCCCGGTTCGCCCTCGATGGCCATCGGCAGCAGCATCCACTTCCACGCCATGATCTCGTGGTTGATGATGTGCTTGTTCGCGGGCAACTCGAAGCCGTGGCTGTGACGCCCCCGCACCAGCGACGCGATGAAATCCCGCACCGTCTTCCTTTGCTCCTCGGTCATGAAGCCATGCAGGTAGTCGTATTCCTGCGCCATCTGGATCATCCAACTGTGCTTGGGCTGGAAGGCTCCCCAGAAACTCTCCGCCTCGGCGGGATGCAACCCCTTCACATGCTCCTCGACCCATTTTTGCCCCTCAACTGCCCGCTCGGTTAGAATCCCCGACAACTCCTTGCCCAGCGCCTCATCCTTGGTGATCAACGCGTAAAGCGCCTGCTTGGTAAACACCCACTCCTCCATCCAAGAGGGGCCAGCACCCACTTTTTGATCCACCTTCGCAATCTTTCCGGTCTTCGGGTCCACCCCGGCATCGCGCTTGAACAAATCCCACGCCATACGGAAATTGCGGGGTGCGGTATCCCCCTTGGCGATGTTCTCCCGAATCTGCTCGACATCCCCAGGCGTGATCAGCACCCGTGGATGAACCCCCGGAGCCGGCGCAGGACGCAACCGCTCTTTGGCAAAGCCCTCAAACTTCGGCGTCACATCCGCCCGACGATCCATTGGCGTGGCATGCACCAGCCCCTCATAGATGTCCTGGGACGACACAAACGCCTTCGGCCAATAAATCTCCCTTCCATCCTGCGTCTTATAAACCGCACCCTCCTTGCGCTCCGCCACCGGCGTCTGTTCAAAACTCCCCGCATCATCGCAAAACGCCTGAGGCATGATGCCGAAAACCAACGGGACCAATACGATTTTTATTATTTTTTTCATATTATAATTTTTGAATTTAAATTTAATAAACACCCCGAGTCTTCCCCGGATCGCCAATCCCCCACACCGGAAGCCGCATCCCCTGCTGCAGCACCGCCCCGTTTGAAAAAATCGACGCCGGCTCAAGCGTCGCAAAACATGGCCCTGCCAAAGCGAACATTGCCGCAAGGGGGAGGAGGCTTTGCTTCAAGAGAGGCATGTCAAGGACGTGCATGTGGGAGTTGCCGAGGGACAAATAGGGACTGATTCAAATTTGTAACGTTAACAAAATTGACTGAAATCTGGTTGTTCGAAGTTGATCGCATATGAACAGGTCGGAGAGGATCCGGAGGGTCGCCGTGGCGCGCGCTTATTTCTTCACGGGGGTCAGCTTTGCCACCTCTTCGGTGCTCAAGGCTCGGTTCCACGCTTGAAAACGCCCGATGGAACCAGTCCAGCGATTGCCAGAGTTGAAGCGCCCGCCGATGAAAAACATCTTTCCGGGCTTGAAATTCTTGATGTTTGAGAAATCCACCGAGTTGCGCTGGACCTCGGCGCCATCGACATACAACACCGCATTCGATTCCTTCTTGGTAAAGTCGGCACTGAACACCAAGTGATGCCAGGCACCGTCAAGCACACCCACGGCATTGGCGGCACTCACAGCACCACCCCGTTTCTCGAACTCCGCCGGATCGGCCCCCTCAGGAAAGCCACTTGTGATGAAATGCAGCACATCGTTCCCGGCAGAGCAATCAATGCCCACCGGTCCCCAACCAAACACGCGCCGGTGCGTTGCGGCTTTGTCCGCGTTGTCCTTCTTCACCCAAAACGCAAACGCCATGCCCTTCGTCGCGGTGACATTTCCCAAAGATTGAATAGCGGCATCCGGCGTCACCGCAAAAATCGTGTCACTGTCGCCGAAGTCCCACGCCGTGCCGCAAGGAACGCCCTCCTTCAGCAGTTGCGGCACCTTGTCACCGCCCTCCGCCGCAGGCAACAACTCCCCGCTCACCTTCCCCGTGGAATCCGTGATCACAGCTCCCAGAGCAGGCTGTTGACTGAACGTCCAATCCATGATCGGCGGTTCCGCCGCTTGCGCAAGGATGCTGGCCGAAAGGAGGGACCCAAGAAGGAGCGATTTCGTGTTCATAGGGAATCAATAAAAAGGGATCGAACGCCGGTAACGTTACCTGAAGAAGGGCTCGCTTCAACAAAAAACCACCCACCCGCAAAAATATAAAATCTCTGTCTTTTCAGTTTTCAGTTTTCAGTTATCCCCTCGCGCAACCGCTCCGACATTGAACGCCACCCAATCGACTCCCGTGCCCCCTCCCGCGCCGCACCCGACTGCGGGCGGGCCATTCCATGTCATGGCCAAGCCCATCGGCCCGATCTGCAACCTCGATTGCACCTACTGCTACTACCTCGAAAAGGAAAAGCTCTACCCCCGCGGCGAGAGCTTCCGCATGTCTCCCGAGGTGCTTGAAACCTACATTCGCGACTACATCGCCCTGCAATCCACCCCAGAGGTTTCCATGGCCTGGCAGGGCGGCGAACCAACCCTGCTGGGCCTCGACTTCTTCCGCCGCGTGGTGGAATTGCAAAAAAAACACGCGCACGGCCGCCCCGTCTCGAACGCGATCCAAACCAACGGCACCCGCCTTGACAACGACTGGTGCCGTTTTTTCCGCGAGAACAATTTTCTCGTCGGCCTCAGCATCGACGGCCCGCGCAAGCTCCACGACACCTACCGCGTGGACAAAGGCGGCAAGCCGACCTTCGACCTCGTCATGGCCGCCCTCAAGCTCCTGAAGCGCCACAGAGTGGAGTTCAACACCCTCACCGTCGTCTCCGCGAGCAATGTGAAACGCCCGCTCGAAGTCTACGACTTCCTCAAGGAGCAAGGCTCGGGATTCCTCCAATTCATCCCCCTCGTCGAACGCGAGACCACCCCCGGCGCGCAGGACTTCGCCCCTCCCCCGGAACCCGGTGAACCACCAGCCACCGTCACCCGCTGGAGTGCCCCGCCGGCCGCCTACGGCGAGTTCCTCTGCGCGATCTTCGACCAGTGGGTGCGGCAAGATGTCGGCCGCGTGTTCGTGCAGATTTTCGATGTCGCGCTCGGCATCTGGAGCGGCCACGGCGCAAGCCTCTGCGTGTTCCGCGAGGACTGCGGACGCGCCCTCGCCCTTGAGCACAACGGCGATGTGTTCTCCTGCGACCACTTCGTCTACCCCAAATTCCGGCTCGGCAACCTGCTCAACACCTCGCTCGGCGACATGGTCGAATCCCCCGAACAATACGCCTTCGGCCGGGCGAAATCCCTCACCCTCCCCGCCTATTGCCGGAGCTGCGAGGTGCGCTTCGCCTGCAACGGCGAGTGCCCCAAGCACCGCTTCGCCACCACACCCGATGGCGAGCCAGGCCTCAACTATTTCTGCCCGTCCTACAAAAAATTCTTCACCCACATCGACGCCCCCATGCGCACCATGACCGCCCTCCTGCGCGCAGGCCGCGCCCCCGCCGACATCATGCGCCGGTCGCCCGGCTTCGGCGGGAGCGCTGGTTTGTAACCATCCATCCCTTCGGGAACTGAAACGCTCGCATCAGCAGAGTAACTGCGGAAACGGCGCTTTCGCGAGCCCACCCTGTCCACCCACTGCCTGGTCACCATCGTCCTTCCGCTCACCACCGCCACCGTCCTGCGCATCCGCAAGCCCTCCCAACCCGACGCCGAGCAACAACCCCTTTACGAAAAACTCGCCATCGACAGGAAAGCCGCCTTCCCCTCCATCAAAGGCACCACAACCCCCTATCGACTTTGTAGTGCCTTTTGAGCACCCCCTGGGTTTTATGCACCTTCACAGCCCACCGTAAGAAACTTGGTTTAACAAATAAGCCGTGCGTCGCCCTCCAGCCCCGTCTTTTTCAAGCAGTCCCGAATCGAGCAATTGCTTGATGTTTCGCAGAGCCGTATCCGCAGAGCATTTCGCAATCGAGGCGTATTTGGAGGAAGTGAGTTTACCGGAAAATCCCGCGATGAGCAGGTTGATCACTTTGGATTGCCGGGCGTTCAATTCATGTTGGCGCAATCGGTCCCGAAAACCTGCGCGGCGTGCAGCGCTCCAGCACGGCATAGTCGCGACGCTCGGACTCGATCCGGATTGACATATTGTAAAAGCGCTCCGTCAATCCAACCTCCCGCTCAAGGGCCATCTCGGCAATCGCCCGGGCCATGCGGCCATTCCCGTCATCGAAAGGATGGATTGTGACAAACCAGAAATGCGCGATGCCGGCACGGATCACCCGCACAAAAGTCTGGCCGCTAATGAGAGCAAAAAAACTGAATCTTTTAGCACTCTTTGTCAGCTGTGGGCAGCTCCACTGCACTCAGCTACAACAAATAGACCCTCCTTCGTCCAAAAGGCTCAACGATGTCGAGCGGCTTAGGGACTGCCTCGCCGAGTCAACCCCGCCAAAAACGCCTGCGTCTCCTTGGCGTTGTCATGAACCTCCGCCACAAACCGCGAACACCCCTCCTGCATCCGCTCCAAACCGGCCGCATCGGACACCATCGCCCGCGCCTGCCCCTTGAGCCGCTCCAACTCACCGTCCGCGAAACACCCCAGCCCGAACCGCTCGAAAATCCCATCCGGATTCACAGCCAGCGACAGCAACGCCGTGCGCCCCAGACCCGCTTGAATAAAGCTGTTCGGCCACCCCTCCCACTCCGACGTGTTCACAAAAACCCGCGCCGCATCGTATCGACGCTGAATCTCATGGTAGGGCACCTTCTCGACAAACTGCAGATTCGCGAACCCCGCCGCACGCGCCGCCACCGTATCCCACAGCGCCACATCCTCCCTCGGACACACCATCTCGAAAGATCGCTCCGGCAGCGCCTCGACCAAATCCAAAAACAAATGCGGACGCTTCACCGGTTGGCAACGCGACACCCATAGGAAATCCACCTCCTTCACCCCACCATGCGGAAACGCCCGCGGCAGGATCAGATTCCGATACATCTCACAACTCCAGCCCCGGCTCTTGAAAAGGTCGCGCTGACGCTCCGTCATCGCATACCGCAAATCGCACCGCGCCACTCCCCACTCGAACAAGCCCCCCCGCAGCGGATTCTCGCGCCGGAAATCCCCCGTCAACTCACTATCCAACCCGCAAATAAACCCCGCACGATACCCAAACACCTCCCGCATCGCCGCCACCGCCGCCATCCAAGCCGTCCACCCGAGCAGAAAAACCCAATCCGGCCGCTCATCGGCAATCACCGAAAACACCCTCGGCGCCGAACCCAGCATCGCCGCCGGATTTCCGCTGTGGAATTGCCCGCCAGTCCTGATTTTCACCCCCTCGAGCACCTCTCCATCACGCTGCCCGGTGTCACCGCCCAGAATCACCGCCTCCACCCCCCGCCCGGCCAACTCCCGAGCCAACAACGCCACTTGCAACTCCGCCCCGCCAGACACCCGCGTCGCACTCCGCTCCAACACCAAATGCGCGTAGCTCGACAAAAACAAAATTTTCATCGCCCTTCGAGCCCCTCCGTCACCTCCGCCAAATTCCGCCCGCTTCGAAAAAGCTCTTTCTCCCCCAACGCCATCGACTGCCAGCGCGCCCTCAACTCCGGTGCTTCAATTTTCCCCAGCTCCAGCAACCGGCGCACCAGCGCCAAATCCTTCTCCCGCCCCACCACGATTTTCACCGCCGCCAAATCCAGCGGCTCCAGCGCGAACACATTGTCGAATCCCCCCACCGCCACCAAACGCCCCTCCCACCCCGGCGGCAGCGTCTCGACGATTGACGGATGCAGGATGTCCGCGTGGTAGCCGAAATTCAAATGAAACGCCTTGTTCTTCCCGAGCGACTGCCCAAGCGACAAGGCAATTTCCTTGTTCACATCCTCAAGAAGAAAATCCGCATCGTAGGTCAAATCCAAAGGCCCGCCCTGCTCTCCAAGCTCTGGATAGAAGGTCAAAAGGGAACTCGAACCCAACACAACAATTTTACGCCTCGCATCCCACAGACGCAGCTCCTGAAGCAAATGATTCAATGAGCGAACGCGCATATTTCCTCAACGATCTCATGCTCCCGCCGATCCAGCACCCCCGCAAACGGCGCGAAGTTCCGAAAAAAATCCGCCCGCTCGCCATCC
>CAZRLX010000066.1:0-14372 GCA_964601115.1 uncultured Chthoniobacter sp.
TCCAGAACCCAAATCCTTACGGGTTTATTTGGGGAAGTTTCCACCGCCTTGGCCAGGCGGTTGCTCAAATCCACACGGAACTCCTCGGCGGCCTTGGTGTCCTTTTTCACATGGCTTTTGCGCGGAACCTTCAACTTGCCTCCCAGGCGGCGGATGATTTGGCGCACGCCGCTCTCGGTCAGTTTTTTTCTGGTCCGCTTCTTGATCCAAGCCTGAGCATCCCGCGCCTGGCGGAATTTCCCCTGCTCAAGTCGCTTGAGAAACTCATCAGCCACCGCTCCGCGCACGGTCGGAACCCTCGCCCCCGCCCAGTCGCGCTTAAGCAAGGCCTCTATGCCTTCAGCCACCACTTTGTCCCGGTAGGTGAAAACGGTCTGGCGACAAACCCCGGCAATTTTCATGATCTCGGCCACGGTGTGTTCGTGCTGGGCGATCAAGCGCACCACCAGCAGGCGCTTGCGCGCCCAGTCTGGTTGCGGAAGCGCCCAAGCCTCTTCGATTTGCTCCACAATTTCTTTCCCAAGTTTCGGTAGGACTCTCATGCGGGATAAAAATCCTAAAACATTGAAGGCTTGTAAAGTCTATTTTCTAGTAGATTTTGGTATAAAAACCGGGATGCAACCGGACGACCTGTTGGAGGATCGAGACCGCCTCGGAGGGGCGGTTGGAGGTCAGCAGCGCGAATCCGAGGTTGTTGCCCGAATCGGAATCCGCCGGGAAGTCGGCTTGGATTCGCCGGAAGAGTTCCAGGGACTCCGCCTTGTTGGTGGAGGCGAGGTGAATTGCCTTGTTGGTGCGCATGGACCAGTGGCCGCCGTCGTGGGCGATGGCGGCGTCAGCAAGCGCCCCGGAGTCCCTCCAAACGGGCAATTGCCGTCGAGTGGCGATCGTCAGAAGGCAAACGGCGATCACGGCGGCGGCCATGCAGAGAGGTTTCCAGAAGCGCCGGGAGCGGGGTTGGCCAAATTCCACAACGACGGCTGCGAGGGGGCCGAGCATCGGGATGTAGGTGTAGCGGTCGGCCATCCATTGGTCCCCGACCTGGACCAAGCCGATCACTGGCACAAGGGTGCCCAGAAAAAAAACCCACCCTGCCGCCCACCATGGTCTGGAATTCCGGATGGCCAGCGTGGCGATCGAGATTGAAAGGATCACCGTCGCGCATGTGGCGACAAGCCACCAAGGCCAGGTCCCCGGGTGGTTGTAATATGGGGAGAGATCGGTTGGCGCGATGGAATTCCAGAGGCAGGCGCAGACGGCGACGGGAGCGGTTTGGAGCCGGATAGAGAGGGGCAGTTCCTGAAGATACCTGACCGCCCCCGAGTCCCCCTGAAAGTGAATGGCCACCACGCAAAAGAGGGCGGACAGAGCGAAGAGCGGGAGTTTTTCCAGTATGCGGGCGGTGGCCGTGCGGAGGGAATCCATCCGCCCCAGCGGCCACCAGTCGAGAATCAACAGCACGAAGGGCAGGGTGACGATCATGGGTTTTGCCAGAAGGCCGGCAAGCATCGCGGCGAACACCAGGAACCCGTCGCGCCACGATCCCGAGCGGGCGAAGGAGACATGGGCATGCAGGGCCAGAAGAAAAAACAACATGCAAAGCACATCCTTGCGCTCGGAAATCCAAGCCACGGATTCGACGCGCAAGGGGTGGAAGGCGAAGAGCAGGGAGGCGAGGAGGGCGAGGCTGCGCGTCGCGCCAAGACGCAGCGCAAGAGCGAACAGCAACACCGTGTTCAGGCAGTGGATGAGGATGTTTCCCAAGTGGTGGCCCATGGGATTCAAGCCCCAGAGTTGGACATCAAGGGCGTGGGAGAGGAAGGTCAGCGGCTGCCAGTTTCCAAGAAGGTTGGTCGCAAAGGCGCGTTGGAGGAATCCTTGGGAAAGGCCCATGCCGACCGCTGGATTTGAGGTGATGTAACGGTCATCGTCGAAAAGCAGAAACCCGTGGGAAAGGGCCGGGGAAAACACCCAGAACACGAAGAGGGCCAGAGCGAAGCCAAGCGCCGCCGTTGTCAGCCGACGGGATTTCATTTCGCGACCTCCCGGAGTTTGGCCTCCGCCTCCGCAGACCGTCCGAGCCGTTGCAATGCCTTGGCGGCATCGTGCTTGAAGCCCGGGTTGTCGGGAGCGAGCGCTTCACAGCGTTCCAAGTAAACAAGCGCCTCGGCGTTCCGGTTCGCAAGCAGGAGCGATGCGCCGGCGGCGGAGTTGAGAGAAATGTCGTCCGGGAAAAAATCCGCTCCCCTGCGGAGGACTTCAAGCGCCTCCTCGAGATTTCCAAGCAGGAGCATGGCCCGGGAGAGGCTGATGTGTGCCTCGGGGTATTTGCGGCCGGTTGCGATGGCGGCGCGCAGCGGCGGAATGGCATCCGCTGGATCGCCGGTCTCGAGGTGGAAAAGACCGAGGTTTGTGAGGACCAGCGGGTCGCGAGGGGCGAGGGTGGCGGCTAGCTGGAAGTGTGCGGAAGCCTCTGTGGTGCGGCCGGATTGTTGAAGGATGGTTGCCAGCACAGTGTGTGGCTGGGCACTGGCGGGGTTTTTTGAAAGGGCGTCCCTCCAGAGAGCCTCATGGGAGGCATGAAGGGTTGCCCTGCGAGTGCAGGCCATGGCGAGCAGGGCGCACACCACGGCGGTGGCGGCAAGGGCGGCCGGTTTCCATTTCGGGAATTTGGTCACAAGCAGGCTGCCCCCGGCGGTCAGCAACGAGAGGATCGCCGGGAGGGCGAGGTGTTGAAAATGGTCCGAAACAGGCGCGTATTTCAAAAAGGACATCTTCAGTAGCCCGAGGGTCGGAAGGAGGAGCAGAAGGTAGGTGGTCAGGCCAAAAGCCAGACCACGGAGGATCGGGAGGCGCGAAATCCACAGGATGCCAATGCCGGCGATGGCGGCGGTGGCGAGTGCCAGCGCGGGAAAGCCGGCGGGATTCCATTGCCAGTCAGGATAAATTGTCGCCAATCCGACAGGCAGGACCGCCTTGCCAAGATAAAACCAGAACGCAAGACCCGCTTGGCCGAGCCTGCCGGTGAGGGGAGGCATGGCAATATCCCAGTCCGCGATCGCGCGGGTGTGTTGGAAGTGGATCACCGCGAGTCCGAAGGCGAGCGACACGCCCAGGTAGGGAGCGAGGGGGAGAACCATGGCGCGCAGCGAGCGCGGGCCATGACGCCACGCCGACCATGCGCCGAAGACCAGGGGGAGTGTGACCACGCTGGCTTTCGCCGCTGCCGCAAAAAAGAAAAGCAGGAGCGAAAGTCCATAATGCCAGGGATTGCGGGAGGAATCCCAGCGGAGAAACCAGAAAAAGGAGGGGATGGCAAAGACCATCGCCAAGAGGTTTTTGCGTTCGGAAATCCAGGCCACGGACTCGGCATTCACCGGGTGGAGCGCGAAGAGCAGCGCCGCGATCCAGGCGCTGGGGAGGGACATCGCGACCAGCAAGCGCCAAAGCATCAGGACCGACACAGAGTGCAGGAGGGAGTTGAGAATCCTGTAGCCAGTCGGAGAGTCTCCCCAGACCCTCCACTCGAGCCAAAAGGAGAATGTGGTCAGCGGAAAGTAATCGGGGTGGGAAGGCGGAGGATCGGCCCAGATTTTCCACCAGCCAGCTGGATCTGCAACCAGTTCGCTATCCACGAGGATCGTGTTGTCGTCCCAGAGGAACCCGCCGCTCCATGATCCGGCATAGGGGATGAGGGAGGCCGTCAGAATAACCAGTGCGAGGAGGGCCGGGGTCTTGGAGGAGTTGCCCTTCGAGACAAGGGCTTTTCTCACCCCTCGCCTTCCTCCTCGTCGTCGTCGTATCCGCTATCGCCGCCGCCGTAGCCGAGCACCTCCACGGTGATCATCGACGGGGCGTCTTCAATTGCATTTTCCTGCGGGGCCGCCTGCTGGGACACTTGCGAGGCGGCCGAGGAGGTGGCGGCGGTGCTGGAGGAAGCCGAGGCCAGGCCACCTACATTTGGCGAGGACACGGGGGCGGTGGTTGGAACGCCCGCAGTGGAGCCCGCAACCGAGATGTTGTCGGCGTTCAAGACCTGGACGGCGGCGATATTCAGGTTGCCGCTGGCACGGATGCCCGCATCGCCCGCATCGACAATGCCGACTGGCGCGATGAGATCCACATCGCCGGCCTCGACGCCTTCGACGGTGCTCAACACACCGATGCCGCCGCCTGTGGCCAGACCGCCGAGGTCTGTTTCGATGCTTGCGAATTGGGGATCGATCAGAACACGGGTGGGCGGTGCGGTCGCGACGGTTTTGGCGGCGGCCCCTGCGGCGATGTTGCCCTGGGACGACCAAATCACGATGTTCCCTCCTCGGAGGGTGAAAATACGGCCTTTTCCGATCGAGACATCGCCTTGGGTGGTGACCGAGACCGCGCCGCCGTATTCCGTGACAATGCCTGTCGGCGTCTTGGATTCGGCCGAGGCCGCCTTCAGAACAAGCGCATCGGTTCCGGAAAATTGCGAGATTTCGGGGCGGATGGTCGAGGGGGCGCCGGTATCCTCGGCCATCTCAAGGGAGCCGAAGGGGGTGAACACATTGATTTCGCCGCCGCTACGGGTGCGGATACTGCGATTGCGGGTGTTGATGCCGCCGGAAGCCGCTTCCGATGTTCCCAGCAGGGTGGAGATGGCCTCATAGCCCGCCTGGTAATCGCCGGTCTCCGGGGCCTGCCTTCCAACGGCCTTTAGGACAAGCGGAAGAATCCTGAGGGCTTGCTGGGCCTTGCTTCCCTCGGAGGCCGAGTCCGTGCCGGTGTTTTCCTCTCCGAGCGCCGAGCCGTATTCGGGGAGGTATTTTTCCAGGAAGGCGGAATAGTTCAGGCTGCTCGAGGAAAGTCCCGACGAGGGCCCGATGCCCGCCGCCACAAAGAGGGAGGCTCCGGTGAACGGCAGGTAGGGGTTCCTTGCGTTTCCGATGCTGGTGATGCCCTGGCCAAGGTCATTGCCAAAATCCGTGCCTGTTCCAAGATCGATGTCCGTGCCGGCGAGCACCTCCAGCGAGCCCGGGCCCGAGATTTGGATATCGCCCGCGAGGGGAGCCTCCTGGTTCGCGGGAAGATTCCCGCTTTCCAGAGTATCCAGTCGGGCGGCGGTGTTCGCGTTGTAGGGGTTGATCGCTCCGCCCGCCGAGACATGGGAGATGTCCGTGGTCGAAGTGTTCTGGATGTAGAATGCGATGTCCTCGATGTTCCCCGAGGCGGTGATGTGGGTGGATTTCGGGGTGAAGAGGGTAAGGCCGGAGATGTCTCCCGATGCGGCATAGATTCTCACGGGGTCCTTGTCGTTCACATGCAGGAGGCCGGGAGAATGGAGCGCCTGCTTGGTTTGGGCCGCGCCGTAGGCGCCGGAGTAGGAGCCGGATTCATTGAAGGCGTTGTCCAGTGGGGCGAGGAAATCACCGGCCGTCGAAGCAAAGGCCTGCGCTGTTGGCAGCCCCGTGATTGTCCCTTGGTCGGAGAGATTGAAGTAACTGACTGGGTTTGTGGTCGAGGGAAGGTTGGCAGGGTTCGCATCGGAGAGGTTTGTCACCGATGATTTCCAGATGAGGGTTCTCTGACCGGGAACCGTCGTTGTTGAAACACCGAGGGGGGTGAGTCCCGAGATTCCCTTGGAGGAGAGCATTTCGAGCTGTCCCGACACCGACGGGAAGAGGGAGATGTCACCTGCGAGGGTGATTCCACCGCCCAGTGCCGCGAGTCGCAAGGAGGGGGCGGTCAGCCCGAGAGCGGTCTGGAATGCGCTCAGGCTGGTTTCCGAAAGGCGCAGCCACGGGCGGTAGTTCGAGGCCGAACCGGTGTCCGAAGAGCTGAAGAGGTGTTGGGATTGTATCCAGGCGGACAGAACGGGGATGGCGGACGAACTGTTCTCCAAAACCACACCGCTGCGCAGCGTGATGTCCCCGCCCAGCGATGAAACCCTCGTTCCGGTGTCCGGGCCGTAGGTCGAGAACCAGGCCTTATACCAATATTTGTTTCCGATGCCCTGCGGCAGGAGGAACGGGTTTGCCGTCGGACCCAAAAGCACATCGCCGCCGGCGCGGACATCGAACGAGGAGCGCCCTGCGAAGAGCGTGGTCGGCAACCAGGTCGCGCTGTCGAGGATTTCCGGGTTTCTCAGATTGATGCTTGTTCCAACAATGCCGAGCGACGGTGAACGGGACTGGTCTGTGGTGATTTCACCTGAAGCGGAAATGACGCCCTTGCCGCGCTCGACATAGTAAACGCCGCCCACAAGATTCCCGCCTGCTTGGATTGAAACATCCCCGCCGCCAAGTTCCACAAACTTGGAGGAATCGGCAAGGCCGCGGGGGCTGCGAAGATTCGTGGGAGCTGCGGCGTCGACATTCCTGATGTCCCCGCCGGCGGCGATCTTGATGTTTCCTCCGCCAAGGGTTCCGATGCCTTCGAAGAAATTGCTGAAATCCACCCACCATGTCGTGGAGGAGCTGGGGTCTTCGATTTTGCGCGATCCCGACGAGGTGAACTGGACGCCGGACTTGGCGTATTCCCCGGTCGCGGGATCGACAACGCTCCGGCGGTAGAGCCAGTTCATGGGCAGTTGGCGGGAGGAATCGTCGATCAACGAGCCCGTGGAGTTTCTTGTCATGCGGGCGATATCGCCTTTGGCGGAAATCTCGATGTTTCCACCTCCCATCGACCAACTCGGAGCAAAAATTTGCTGCTGTTTGCCAAGCACATACCTATCGCTTGCGGTTTCCAACGATGTCGTGTCCGGAATGGAGAAGTCATCCGTTCCGAACAAGTTTTGCGGGTTGTTGACGAGCGATCCGGCGGTGTAAACGACAGCAAACGGGTTCAGGAACAGGATATCCGATCCGGCCGAGAGGGAAATCCCGCCGGTGCCAGTGCGGATCGCCTGGTAGTTCGAGGCCACATAATCCGGCGAGTATGCATCGGTCCCGGACGCGAAGTAGGCATTGCCCAGATTTTTTCCAACATTGAGGGATCCTGCGCCCTCGCGGGTGGCGTGAAAATCCGCTGCGGCCAAATCCGCTCCCGCCGAAAGCCGGTAGGACCACGATTGCATATTGGCGGGAAGGGCTTCGTTGGAGGCGGTCAGCGGGGAGATCCAGAGATTCTCCCCCCCCGAGAAGCCATCGCTGACGGCGCCCTCGAACGACAAATCCCCGGCTGCCCGCAAGGTGAGAATGCCCGGGGCGGAGGTCGTGCCGAACCGGGCGGGGGCGAGGTCCCAGTCGGAATTCAACAGAAGGGATCCCGAGCTGTTCACAATTTCAATGCCGGGAACGATATGAACAAGACTCTCAAGCGCAGGGGATCCGGAGACGAGGGCGGATTTGATTGTCGCTGCCGCATTTCCAAATGTTGTCGCTTTGGAAAGGTTGGTCGAGCGGACGGCGTCCGAGAGGATTGCCGGGCCAGCCGTGGCAAGATCGGAAACGGCATATCCCTCGACGACGATATGGGAGGCACCGGTGACGGTCGAGGCGAGTGGATCGGCAAGCAGGTTTAGGTCGTCCGAAGTGCGGGGGGCGCGGAGGTGAAGTGTGCCTTGGAATTGGCCCTTGGCTGCGCTACTGCCCGCGCCGGCGGCAACGAACTCCGCAACAGCCAGATTGATCGTGGCACCCGCCGCAAGCGAGAGGCGACCCGTTCCGGTTGTGCCGTTTCTGGAGGAGCCTGCTTCCAGGGTGATCGATCCGCCTTTTCCGGCGTTGTCGAATGAGTCGGCCGCGACGGTCAGGTTGGCACCGGACAGGATTTGAAGATTTTTATTCGCGGCCAGATGGATGGTGCCGCCGGTGGATCCCGAGGCGTCGATTGATCCCGAGACGGCCACCGATCCGGAGTCGGCGAACATCGAAAAGCCGTGCGTCTTCGCCAGACCGGAGAGGAGAAGGTCGCCTGTGGTGGCGCGGAACGAGCGGGCCTTGGAAAAACCCCCCGAGTTCAGGCGGGCGTTGAGTTGGTCCAACGCGCTTCCAGCAATCGTGTTGGCTTCGAGGGAAAAGATGGCGCCATTTTCGGGATCGGGAGAGGTTCCTTTCATGTTTCCAAGAATCGTGGTGGTGCCTTTCGGTGCGGAGAGGAGGATGGAGCCCGCCCCGCCGGTTCCAGAACCGCTGGAGACATTCATGTCACCGGAAACATGTAAATCTCCAGCGCTTGAGAGTTCGATCGACCCTGCGGCATAGGAAATCGAGGAGTCGTAAAATGTCTTGGAACCGCCCGAGGCATCGAGGAATCCGGAGGTGGAAAGATCACCTGTCGCCAGGATTGCGATCTGTCCTCCAGGCGCGGCAATCGAGGAACCGAGGGAGACATCACGGCCGGAGATAGACAACACGCCGCCCGGCGAGACTGCGGGAGCGGATCCCGCCCCACCCGCGAGTGAGAGATCGCCCGAAGCATTGATTGCGTAGCCCGACCCGCCGTTTGCGGCGAGATAGGAGCTGGAACCGATCAGGTCCCCGTCGACGGAGAGCGAACCCGAGCCATTTGCGACGATCGAATCGGAAATCCGCAGATCAAGGCGGTCGAATTGGGACACGGCGACCGCTCCCTCGCCAAAGAGGATTTTGGACGCTTCGAGCTGCAGTGTTCCACCGCTGGGTTGTGCGGAAGGGACGCCCGAGGACGAGGCGGAGTTGTCGAACTCAAATGTTCCCGCGCGGAGCGTGACGGTGCCGCCCGCCTGGTCAAAGCCGCGAATCGAACCGGCGGAAATCCGCAACACCGCAGGGTTGCCCAGCGGGACTTCGCCGTTGCCATGAAGGTCGAACGAGGAATAGCTGGAGAGGGTGAGTTGGTCGGCCTCCGAGAGCTTGCCAAGGGCATCCCCCTGCAAGACGAGTCCGAACTCCGGATTCGTCTGGCCCCCATTGTCCAGCACGACGCTGATCCGGCCGGCATTGAACGCCAGATTTCCACCCTCCACCGAGGCCTCCGGATCGATTTCCATGTCGTAGCTGGAATCTAGGACCACCGCCTTGCCGGTGACCGAGGCGCCGGAGCCAATCGCAAGCGATTTGCCCGGGGTGCCCGCAAAGCCGCTTCTGGAGAGGCGTGCGTTGGTATCCGAGGACACAACCATCGCTGCTCCATCACCGGACACGGAGAGCGTTTCGCCGGTGATTGCGCCGCCGGTGGATGCGATCGCGGCGTTGTCGCGAAGGGTTATTGAATTCTTCGCCGCAACAATGATTTCCGGAGCCGTGAGCGGAGATCCGGTATTGCCGACGATCACGCTCTCCGAGCGGACATCCAGCACTCCGTTGGATCTTGTTGCGCCGAGAAGCAGGGAACCGGGCTGCCAGGAGGAAAGAACGCCCGCGTCGAGCGTGCTAGCGCCAGCGGGTGCTCCGGAACCACCGATGAACAGCGTGCCAGGCACAGCTATGTCGATGAGCGAGGAACGACCGCCTGCGGTGGGAGCCGCTTTCACGGAGCCTGACAACGAGACGGAGGAGGAGGCGAGGAACTTCAAGGATCCGGCATCCTGCGGCAGCCGCTGGGAACTAGATTCAAGCTTGGCCGATGCAGCAGCCAAAAACTCGCCTCCACGGAAATCAACATACTCGGAACGCTCGCGAATGCCTTGGGCGTCAAGAAGGCGGAAGGCCGAAGCCGTTGGGCTCATGCCCCTTCCCGGAGTGAAGGAATTTCCGAACCCGCCGGTGACCAGCCACGAACCATCCGGCAGAGCGAGCGAGCCGGGGGATTCGGAGGCAAAGGAGGCGAAGGGATCGCCGGAGGATTTGGCGATGTTTTCGTAGGGTGTGACAAGATAGGCTCCCGGAAGCAAGGCGTAGCGCGCGGGAAGAAGCGTGTAGGAGCCGGCGGGGAGCGGGCCGCCGTGATTGATGGCAATGCTGTCGCCGGGGAAAAGGTTCGGATTGTGGTATCCGGCGTTACCGGCCAATTCGCCGCCCTGGTTGAACGGCGCGTAGGGGGCGAAGGAGAACCCGCCGCCGGGAAGGATCGCGTAGCTGTCCTGCGAGGAGAGGATATCCTCGAATCCGCCGGGTCCTTGAATCCACCTGTAGCCGTAGATATCGCCGCCCCCGCGAATATCGATGGTCGCGGCATCGGAAAACGCGATCGAACCGGCGGAAAGTGAAATGCGCTTCTCCGGAAGGCCTGCCAGAGTGATGTCGCGGCCGGAGGGATCAAGCCACCTCACGCCGTCGGGCGTCATGCCGTAGGGAACCAGCATTTCGGCACCGGTGGCGGCGTCCACAAGCGAAACGGAGAGCAACGAGCCGGGGGAAAGTTGCAGGGTCGAGGTTGTGGGAGTGGGGAGGGTGCCCGAGCCCACGGCGCTGTTGACGGGCATCGGGGTCAGGCCGTCCCAACCGAGATCGATCTGCCCCAGCGGAGCAAACATTTTTCCGCCATTGATGATCGAGGAGGCCATGATCCGAAGGCTTCCACCGGCTGTGGTCGGGGTTTGAATCGGGGTATTGCCGCCGCTCAGCTTGAACGAACCCGGGTCGCCCGAAACCGTGTTGTCATAAACGAAAATATCAAAATTTCCTGCGGTGGTTGGATACAGGCGATCGGCCTCCATGGAGAGGTCTCCCGCCATGGCGAGGATGCCATTGCCCCGGATATCCCCACCTGGAGCGGCGATCCACGCGGTCGAGATGTTCTGGAACACGACGGTTCCGACATCAACAAGCGAGGCCCGCACCGAAATCGAGCCGGTTCCGCTGGTGGGTTGCGGGTTGAATTCGGACACTGTGCCGGCGATACTGGTCTGCATGAACAGGGAAACGCTCTCGCCCGGAGCGAGCGGGGTGGGGAAGGGCTGCCCAAGAGCGATGTAGGGGGCGGTTAGGCTGACATTGCCGTCCGATTTCAGGATGCCCCCGCGGGCGGCAAGGATGCCTCGCTCGGCCGAGATCGACACATCACCCTTGAAGTGGACATTGCCGCCCAGTTCCAGGGTTGAAAACCCGCCGTTCGCAAACGAGTCGGCGCGGAAGAATCCCAGGCCCTTGATGGTGGCGCCCGTGGAGTCCAACGCGGGAAGGCCGACACCATACTTGCCCGCGGAGAGAACCGCCCCCGATTGGGCGACCTCGAGGTTGATATCGGCGGTGGTGCTGGCTTCGTTCGGAGCCACATACCTGCCGGAGGAAACCGAGAGCACGCCGCCGAGGGCGTCGGGACCGCCGGCCTTGCCGAGGAGAGTGGCCTCGGAAGCCAGCAGCGAGGATCCCTTGAGCAGGATGGTTCCGCCGTTGCTTGAGACGGTTTTTGAGATGGTGGAGATTGATTGCGGGGAGCGTGTCAGCCCGCTGTCTTTCGAGATGCCCGGGGTGGCGGCCAAGCCGAGTTCTCGCGGGGTGAAATCCAGGGTGCCGGTGGTGCCGGAGACATCGATAAGGGAACCGGATTCCGCCACGATGTTGCCCTCGATCGAGACCATGCCGCCCGAGAGCACGCGACCGCGCGTTCTGCCGTGGGGATCGGGAACGGTGAGCACGGTTCCCTTGGCTGAAAGCTCTGCCGTGGGAGCGAGATGGACGGTGGCGAGGGCATTCGGGCCCGGTTGGAGTTCCGGGAATTCATCTGCGCCCTTGATCGAGATCAGGCCGGCGGGAACATCGATTTTGCCCGCGATGGAAACGGTTTCGCCGATCACCGACACGCTGGACAGCGGATCGGTGGAAATGGTCGCACCTTCGTTCATCACGAAATCCCCCCTGACCAGCGGCAGACTGGTCAGGTTGTCGATGGCACCGATGGCTTGGAACGAGAGGCTGACAGGGTCGCGCAGGCCCTGCGGCTTGGTGACGCTTTGGAGAGCCGCCCCTTTGCGGTGCGCGTAGGGGGCGTAGGCAAGCGAGGTCGGGACCGGGGAGATTTTGGCTGTTGAGTCCAGAAGGATCGCAGGGAGGTTTTCTCCGGTGGATGGATCGATGGTGCCGATACCGCTCAGATCAAACGAGCTGAAGCCGCCTTGGTTGAAGAATTCCGGGGTCAGGACAAGGGTGCCTCCGGGGCCGCTGGATACAGTGTTTGAAACGATGATCCTCTCCGACTTCAAGCGCAGGGTGCCGCCGTGCGCTCCGGAAGCCCCCGAGAGATCAGCGCCGAGTTCAAGAGACCCTCCGGTGATGCCGGTGAGCTTGGGATCCTGACCGGCAAGAATTTCGATCGTTCCCCCGTCGCCCCAGGAAAATCCCTTTCGTGCGGAGGCCACGAGCCCTCCAGAGGCATCGAGTCTTGAGCCCTTTGCCAAGGAAATGGAGTGGGCTTCCAGATGGATTGTTCCCCCGTCTGTCACGACGGGTTGCCAACCGATCTGGGGAGAGGTCGGCCTGTCATCGACGATGAGGCCGGCCACATCGATGGAGGCATCCTTCGCGAGTCGAATCCAGCCGCGTGCCGGATTGGCTTTTGGAAGAATGTCGCCGTTTGAATTGTTGAGAAACGCCCCGTCGTAGGGGGAATAGGTGAAAGCGGTCAGGGACACGCTCCCGCCAGGGGCTTTGATCGACCCCTCCAGCGAAACGGTGGCTGCCTTGATCGCAAGGGATCCACCCGCCGGGATATTCAGCGGGGTGTCCTTGGCGATCTCCACAGAACCGTCACCATTTGAAATTGTGAGGCTGGTGAAATTTTCCTCGCCGAGCAATCCGGTGGAGAGAACCACCTTTTTGCGACGCGCCTCGGAGGGATCGGATGGAGTGTCGTTGGCATCGATCGAGAAAGGTCCCGGATCGGCAGGAGAGACAGCCCCGGAGAACGACAACGAGGGAGCAAGCGGCGATACAGGTCCGAATTTGTTGACCGGACGGGACGGATCGTCATCCTGGGCCTCGAAGGCGAGTTTCAGGGAGCCGCCGGCGGGAAGTGTGCTTTGGGTGGCGGAAGAGCGGGCTTGTCTGGGCCCGACGATTCGCCGTCCGGCGAGATCGCCATCCAGCACGATCAAGGATGCGGCAATTTCAATCGAACCGGCGTTGGCTCCCGAGATGTATTCGTTTTGGAGGGCCGGCCCCATGGGAGCCAGGGCGGCGCGGTATGTTTTCGAGATGCCCCACTTCGAAGATGAAGAGGTGGCGGTTCCATCGTAAATCTCGCCATAGATTCTGTCCGGTGTGGCGTCGGCGATATCTATCAGACCGGACCCGTAGCGGAAGCGGGTGGTTTGGATGCTGCCGGCCTCGTTCCTTGAGAAGCCGCCCGAGGCATCGATCGTGGCACCCGAGCGAACAACGACAGAGGAACCTGCTAACAGCGAGACATCGCCGCCCTCCAGAGTGAGCTGGCCGACATTGCGCTCTATCAGGTTCAAGTAGCCCCCAACATCTCCAAGGGGAGTCCCGACCCAGTCCCTTCCGTAGAAGGATCCCCGCTTTCTCATGTCCATGGTAAGACTCACGCCACGCAACACGGAGCTGCGTTGGAGGGGGGAGTCGGCGAGTTCAGCGCCGCGCAACTGGATTGTCAGGATGCTGTGTTCGATGGGAATGGCTACATCCATCGAGCCCGAAACATCGATCAAGGCCCCAGAGTCGAGATAGATTTGCCCCCCCGAGTGGACGAATGTGCTCTGTGGCGAGGCGGTCGAAGGCTCATAGACCCACTTTCCCGCGCGGAATGTCACCTCGGCTCCGGGAGCAATCAACGCGGAGCCCGGTGCCATGTAAATCGATTGACCTGTGGCGTTGAAACGGGAGCGGAGGGGAAGGCTCGCCGAGGCGATGGTTTTCAAGGAATCCCATTCGGGGAGGATTCGCTGGATCGAATCGCGGCCCATTTCCACGTATCCGGTGGTTTGACTTAGAAACGGAGCGCCCGAGGAGGGTTTCACCGGATCATAAGCGGCATTCGGAATCGCATTGTAGCTGGCAAGAAGGTCGATCCGTCCGTTCACATCCACTGAGGTGGTGCTCTCCAGAACGCCGCGCTGAAGCACATGGCGACCCGCCATGAGGACGCTTCCGCGGGCCGCTTGAATCAAGCCGGTGTTCGTAGCGGTTCCTCCCGACTGGCCGGTGGCCGGGTCCTCCACCGCGCCAATGAAGACATCAAGTCCGCGGAGCGAGGGGTCCGACGAGGTGTGGGCATCGATGCCCACTTGCATTCCCGCAGCCAGGATCGTCTGGCCGGCCGGTGTGGAAATTTCTCCGGCATTGCTGACATTCTTACCGACCAGCAGGACCCGCCCTCCGTAGCCCTCGCTGGAGACGCTTGTCGTAATGCCGGCTCCCTGCTCGACAATGATATCGCCAACAGGATTCAACGAGTTTGCGGGATCGAATTGATCGGAGGACAGACCCGAGAAAAGAAACTCTGGATTCTTGGTCTGCTGGTTCAGCAGGCCGTTTTCGACGAGGGCGTCGTTGATCGGGAGTGAGGAGGCAACG
>CAZRLX010000067.1:0-13967 GCA_964601115.1 uncultured Chthoniobacter sp.
ACGCCGTGGAAAATGCATCGGCCATCGGCGCGCTCGGGTGGATCACCCAGACATTCTTGAAGGTTCGCGCCGCCATACCATCCATGGGATTCACAATGTGGGCGCCCTTTTGCGCATTTCCCGACGCCGCAAGCGCGGAGGCGTGCAAGTGCAAACGCCTTGCACCCTCCGAATGCGGGATGTCGATCGGCCAATCCATCGACCCCATGGCCAGAATCGTGCTCGCACCGGAGGTCAGCAGCGCATCCGCGATTCCATGCGCGGCGAGAATTTCTCCCATGCGCTCCAGCGCAAAGCCTTTGCCGATCGCTCCAAGATCGAGCACCCGCCCGGCTTCAAGGCATGTGACAAGCGGCCTGTGCTCATCGAGCGACACTACCCCGCACACCGTTCCGGCAACCTCCCAACCCGACTTCACCGCATCGATCATTTTGCCCGCGCAGGGATCGAACCGGCCACCAGTTGTGATCGAAGCCTCAATCGCCAAGCGCAGGCAGCGATCGCACTCGTCGCTGAGAAACAATGTTTCTCCGGTCTTCATCGCATTGATCCGACTGATGTCGCTCCCCGGTGCATAGCGGCTGAGCCCCCCCTCAAGCTCGTCGAGCTTTTGAAACGCCTCGGAAACCGCCGAGTCCACAAGCGGCCGGTCCCCGCCGGGCACGAAAATGCGGAAGGTCGTCTTCATCGCATCCGAGGTATACCTCAGCAGCGAGGGATTCTCGAAAAACGGCACCGCCTGAAGTTCCGCACTCATGGTGAAGCGATCTCCTCGGCGCGGATGTCATGTCTCACAAACACCGTCAACGGCACCTCGTGCCTGAGCCCGTTGAAAAACACCGCATGCGAACGCGACAGCACGCGCGTCGTTTCATCCGCACTCTCGGGCATCGCGATCACCACGCCGAAATCGTCTAACCCAGGCGGAAGCACATTGTAGTAACCCACCTCTCCCGCCCCGCGCAAATACCACGGCAAAGGCCAATACCCCCGCCCAACCACCGCAATCCGGCTTCCGCGAAACGCCGGCGACTTCTCCCTCAATGCCCGCAACCGCTCACCCAGCGGCACCACATTGCCAGAGGTCGGCACAAACGCCATCGGGTTCCTTGCATCCGCCGGAAAGCGGAACACCGCCGCCCGCGCCTGCTGGAATTGAAACACCGTAACCAAGCACAAAACCGCCAACCCCACCGCGAGTCGCCAACGCGACACGCCCCCAATCAACACACCACCGCCAACCCCAGCCAACACACAAACATGCATCCAATCGACCATCATCAACCAAGGCGTCTTGTAAGAAATCACGGAATACACCCCGAGCTGAACAACCGTGGACACCGCCAGCACAACCACCAACGGGTTCGCCCGACGCCACCCGCTCCATGCCCCCACCACCCCCAGCAGCGCAATCCCAACCTCGGTCCACCATTGAGGCGCGTGATACTTCGGCACCACCATCAACTCCGCGTAGTAATGCCATGGCTTCGCATGGCCTGGATCCGTCGCGTAATTGAAAAAGGTCGAAAGGAAATGCAGCGGGTTCCCATAGACTGCGACCACCACCGCAAAAAACGCCAGTCCGGCCGCCCCCGCAGCAACCGCCAATTCCCTCCCCCGCACGAGCGGCCACACCACCGCCAACCCCGCACACCACCCCAGCGCGGGAATCACAAACGTTTCCTTCGTGGCAGCCATCAACCCCAACGCAATCCCGCCGCAGACCGCCGCCCGCACATCCTTCGAGCGCAACCACCACGCCAGGCACCAGAGCGCCAAAGCCGAAAAAAAGACCAGCACCGCCTCGTGGATATACACCCTCGAATACATGCAATGCAGCGGCGAGGTCGCCAAAAACAGCCCGCCAAAAATCGCCCCGCTCCCGCCGATCCAAGGCCTCAAAACCAGCGGCAGCAACACCACCAGCGAACCCAACACCGCGGGCAGCAATCGCAACACAGCCGCATCCAACTCCGCAAACCCCGTCTGCCCGAAAAGCCTCGCCACACCGGCCCCGAGCCACGAAAGCGTCGGCCCGTGAAAATGCGCCGGATCAAACGCATACCCCCGCCCCTCCAACCGGTCGGCGGTGATCCGCGCTCCCGCCGCCTCGTCCGCATGCATCGGCGCCACACCCAAATCCACTACCCTCAACACCACCCCGAGCAAAACCACCGGCACCCATAAAAACCGGTCTCTGAGGGAATCCACCATGAACACGCCTGACCCTACGCCCCGGCCCCCAGCCATTTCAAGCGATGCGGAATCATTCAAAAAAACGACCCCTCAAAGTGAACGTTGGAGCCTGATGGCGGGAGGTTGGAAAACTGGCAGCGCCTACGGGATTCGAACCCGTGCACCAGCCTTGAGAGGGCTGTGTCCTAACCCCTAGACGAAGGCGCCAAGCGGGATCACCATATTCGCGGCGGCCTCTTTGGCAAGGGAAACGTGGGGACCGCCTGCGGGCCACTCTCACTTGCCGGATCGGATTTTTTCCTTCTCGTGCTCCCGCTTTTCCTCGATGCGGCGGAGCTCGGAGGCGAGTTGCCGGCGGATCGACTCCTGCTCGTGCGGGGCGGCTTTGGCGAGTTCGCCTTCAAGTAGGATTTTCTTCTCGGCGATCGCGGCATCCATGCGGGTGTTGATGTCATTGATGGCGGCTTTTTGCTCCTCGGTGAGCGACACGGCGGGCGCGGATTTCTGGAGACGGCCCATGGCGAGTTCGTAAGCGGACTTCATGCCGCCAGTTGACCAAATGCAGTGCCCCAAGGAGAGAAAAATTGCGCCACGTCACCCGCGCGTGTTTATTCCTCGCGCATGTCTCACATACGGCTTCTCAGCACGGATTTCGACGGGACGCTGACCGAGCACTTTGTCGGCGGACGCTGCACCCCGGCGCTGGCGGAGGTTCTATCCACCCACAAACGCCTCGGGGGTTATTGGGCGGTGAACACCGGCCGCAGCCTGGAACACGCCATCAAGGGCATCAATGAATTCGCCGCACCCCTCCTGCCCGACTTCCTGCTCACCAACGAACGCGAGATTTTTCACAGAAACACCGCAGGCGAGTGGGTGCCGGAGAAGCCGTGGAACGACGCTTGCTACAAACGCCACGACGATCTCTTTGTCGAAGCGGAGCCCCTGATCGGGCGCATCCGCACCATGGTGGAGGGCCATCCCGGCATCACCTGGATCGAGGAAAACGGCCAACCGGCGGGCGTGATCACGAGCGATGAGAGGGTCATGGAGGAATTCGTGGCGTTTCTCGAACGCGAATCCCCTGCCCACCCCGAACTGTCGCACCAGCGGAACACGATCTACCTGCGTTTCGCCCACCGCGACTACCACAAGGGGAGTTCGCTCGCGGAACTCTGCAGGCTTCTCGGTGTGGGCCATCATGAGGTGCTGGCGGCAGGGGACCATTTCAACGACATCCCCATGCTCGACGGGCGCTTCGCAAAGTTTCCCTGCTGCCCGGTGAATGCGATCCCCGAGGTGCGCGAAACAGTGCAAAAGGCGGGAGGCCACTGCGCGTCGAAGCGCGCCGCCGATGGCGTGGCCGAGTCCTGGCATGTCTTCCATTTGACATCGAACCAATGACCCCAGCTCTGCTGAAAAAACTCCGCGCCAAACTCGGCGCAAATTCGATCTCGACCTCTCCCTCACCGGTATACCGCTCAGACAAATGGTTCGCGGCTGGCGATCCGGACGCTGTTGTGTTTCCCAGAAGCACCGAGGAAACCGCGTTCGTCCTCCGCGAGGCGAACCGGGCGGGGATTCCAGTCACCCCGCGCGGCGCCGGCTTCGGATACGTGGGTGGTTGCACCCCGGTGAATGGCGGCATCGTGCTCTGCCTCGACCGCATGAACCGGATTCTCGAAATCAACCCGCAGGATTTCGTTGCAGTCGTCCAACCCGGAGTCATCACAGGCGACCTCCAGGCCAAGGTCCGCGCGAAAGGCCTCTTCTACCCGCCGGACCCAGCCAGCCTGAAGGATTGCAGCATCGGCGGAAACATTGCCACCAATGCCGGCGGCCCCCGCTGCCTCAAATACGGAGTGACTCGCAACTATATCCTCGGCCTCACCGTCGTTTTGCCGGACGGCTCGATCGTTCGCTGCGGCGGCCGCACCCACAAAAACAAGACAGGCTTCGATCTGGTGGGGCTCTTCACTGGCTCGGAGGGGCTTTTGGGCGTTGTCACCGATGCCACCCTCCGACTACTCCCGCACCCGCCGGCTCGAGCGGTGCTCTCTGCGGGCTTTGCGAAAATGTCGGATGCCGCCGCCGCCATCCAAGCGGTTTTCGCCCACGGCCACCTGCCGGCGGCAGTGGAGGTGGCGGATGCCTTCACGTTGCGCTCGGCCCGCGCCTTCCAACCGAATGCCGAATTTCCCGAGGGCGATGCGCAGGTCATTCTCGAAGTCGATGGCCAACCGGCCAGCGTCCGCAGCGAGGCAGCCACACTGGAGAAGCTTCTCAAAAGCGAAGGTGCCAACGGCATTCGCAAAGCAACAACCGATTCCGCCTGCGAGGCGCTCTGGGGACTCCGCCGCCTCTACTCCCAATCGCTCAAGGCCACCGGCCTCAAAAAGCTGAACGAAGACATCGTGGTCCCCCGCGGCCGCCTCGTCGATCTCGTGGACTTCGCCGCGCGCCTCCAGAAAAAATCAGGCTTCCCGGTCGCCTGCTTCGGCCATGCGGGGGATGGGAACATCCATGTCAACATCATGGTCGCCGAACCCGACAACCCGCGTGTCATGAAAAAAGCCAACGCCGCATTGGACGAACTCTTTACGCAGGTCCTCGCATGGAACGGCACAATCACCGGCGAACACGGCATTGGCCTCGCCAAGAAGCCCTGGTGGAAGCAGGCACTCCCGCCGGAGACCCGCGCCCTCCACACCACGCTGAAGCGCGCGCTGGACCCCAAGGGCCTCCTGAATCCCGGAAAATTCGTCTAAGGCCGTTTGGCTTTGTGACGTTTCCTTTGCAAAGGCGCCACACAGTTTGACAAGCGGTCCCTCCCCTCTCTACTGTTCGCCCCGTCCGAGGCGGAAAACCCTCTATGCAATCCATTCTCGACACACCCGTTCTGGTGCTCAACAGGCTCTGGCAGGCGGTCAACACCTGCAGCGCCCGCCGTGCGTTCACCCTGCTTTACCAAGGCCACGCTCAAGTTGTTTCGGCGGATGATTCCCAAGGGTTCATGACCCATGACTTTTCAAGCTGGCAGGATTTTTCCCGCCGCAATCCGGATGGCGGCGAAATGGTCAACACCATCTCCATGCACATCCGCATCCCCCGCATCATCGTGCTTCTCCTCTTCGACCGCCTGCCGAAGAAGGAAGTCAAATTCACCCGCCACAACGTCTTCGAGCGGGACAAAAATACATGCCAATACTGCGGGAAGACGCTCTCCCGCGAGTTGCTGAATCTCGACCACGTCCTCCCCCGCGACCGCGGCGGGCAGACGACCTGGGAAAACATCGTCTGCTCGTGCATCCGCTGCAACACCCGCAAAGGAAACCGCCTCCCGCACGAGGCTGGAATGGCCCTCATCAAAAAACCCAAGCGCCCGAAATGGCAGCCATTTCTCAACATCTCGCTCTCCGCGCACCCGCACGAAAGCTGGAAACACTTCCTGGATATCGCCTACTGGAACGTGGAACTCGGTGACGGTTAGCGCATTACAAATTTTTTGATTTTTCCTGAAAAAAATCTCTTGCCGCACGAAAATACCCGTGCCATTGTGACCGCGTTCTGGGGGGAACAGAAGGCCGCCGAAGCAATCGCTTCGGCGGTCTTCAACTTTATGGGGGTCCTTCTTTTTTTCGCGCCAATTCAACGCATCCTCGGCGGCCCACGACTTGACGCAAAAAAAACATCACAATATTGTGATGATATGAAGACCGCCACGATCCGCGATTTGCGTTACGATTTTCCAAAGCTCGAGGCCTGGCTCGCCGGTGGCGAGGAGATTCTCATCACCAAACACTCGAAGCCCGTCGCAAAAATTTCTCCTCCGGGCACCAAGACCAAAAAAAAATTGCCCCCCATTCCCGATTACGAAGCCCGCCTCCAGCGACTCTGGGGTGACCGTGTGTTCAGTTCCGACGAGGTCGAGGAAATGCGGGCTTTTGAAACCGGGGAACCATGATCACTTATCCCGACACGAGCTTCCTGTGCTCGCTATACCGACGCCAAGACCACACTCCACTCGCCTTGGAACACCGTGCATCCATGCGCGAACCCCTCCACTTCACCCGCCTTCTGGAGTTCGAATTCCTCCAATCCATCGAACTCCAAGTCTGGCTCCACTCGGCAGACCGCACCAAGGGCTACCCCAGACACCAAGCCGACCAGATGGTCTCCGACTGGCAGGCGGATGTCGCCGCAGGCATCAATGCCGTCACCCCCTGTGACATGGACGCCGTCATGCGACTCGCCGCGACCTACTCGATGCAACGCACCGCAAAAAACGGCCACCGCACCCTCGATGTGCTCCACGTCGCCACAGCAGTGCACTTGGGCGCGCGGGAATTTCTCACCTTCGATACGCGACAGAAAAAACTCGCACGCCACGCCGGCTTGAGCGTGCCGTTCTGAACATCACCCGACCAGGCCCGCCGCCAATCGGCGCGCCTCGGCATCCGCCGCGAGAAGTTCCTCGAGCGTCGGATGCTCCACGCGCGGGCACGCATCCATGACACCCTCCACAACCCGCCAGATGCCGGGAAATGCCAACCGCCCCGCAAGGAACGCCTCAACCGCAATCTCGTTGGCCGCATTCAGCACCGCCGGAAGCGCGCCACCCTGAACGCCCGCGCGCCTCGCCAAATCCAGCGCGGGAAAATCCGCGCACCTCGGAGCCTCGAAATCCAACCTCCCGAGACGCGCGAAATCCAGAGGCCGCATTGCATTCGGCAGACGCTCGGGCCATGTCACCGCGCATTGGATCGGCAGGCACATATCCGATTCTCCCAACTGCGCCAGGATCGAATGGTCCACAAACTCAACCATCGAATGCACGATGCTTTGCGGGTGCACCACCACATCGATCCGATCGATGCCGACATCGAACAACCACCGCGCCTCGATCATCTCAAGCGCCTTGTTGAACAACGTTGCCGAGTCGATCGTGATCTTGCGCCCCATCGACCATGTCGGATGCCGCAACGCCATGTCGGGCGTCACGGCCGCGAGTTGGCTCGCCGGTGTTTGACGAAACGGCCCGCCCGAACAGGTCAAAATCAATCGCCGCACCGCAGTGGCATCCCGCCCGCCGAGGCATTGAAAAATCGCGTTATGCTCGCTGTCCACCGGCAGGATTTCCACACCCTTCCGGCGCGCCGCCTCCATCACGGCTTCTCCAGCCATGACCAGGATTTCCTTGCTGGCCACCGCCAGATTCTTCCCCGCCTCGATTGCCGCCAGCGCGGGCTGCAGCCCCGCCGTGCCCACGATCGCCACCAACACCAGATCGGCCTCGGGCATCGTGGCCAGCTCGACAAGCCGCTCGGCCCCTCCATCGCCGCCGGACACCACCGTGCGCGCCTCGGGAAATTCCCTCGCAGCCTCAGCCAAGGCATCGGCATTGCTGTGCGCCGACATGCCGACGATTCGCATCCGCCCAGGCATCGCCCTCGCCACACTCCGCGCACTCCGCCCGATCGAGCCGGTTGCTCCAAGGATCACGACATTTCGCATCGCAGGCAGATTGTCCGAATCCCAATTCCCGCGCAATGCCATCGACATTCGATTCACCGACCGCCGCGCTCGAGCGGTCCAGGCACATACACCCATGACATCCCCGCCGCCTTCGCCGCCTCGATGCCGGTAGGACTGTCCTCGAACACCACGCACTCCGCCGCAGGCACGCCAATGAGTTTTGCAGCCAACAAGAACGGATCGGGATGCGGCTTGCCCCGCTCGTAATCCTCGGCGCACACCACCGCCTGGAACCAAGGCGTGATCCCAAGCGCATCCAACGTGGCCACCACCAGCTCCCGATGCCCGCCGGAAGCCACCGCAAGAGGCACTCGCCCGTGCATTTCCCTCGCGATTTCCACCACCTCCACCAGTGGACCCACCTCGGGAATCAACTCCAAATAGTAATCCTCCTTCCGCCGGACCACGGAAGCCACATCCATCGAGAATCCATACCGCGCATTCAGCGCCTCCACGATCATCGCCGTGGGCCGCCCACCCCATTCGTAGAACAACTCCTCGGGATACCTCCCCCCGAAATCCTCCATCGCCCGCGACCAAGCCCTGTAATGCAACGGCATGTTGTCTGCCAACGTCCCGTCGCAATCAAAAATATAACCACCAAAATTCCCTTCCGGGATCTCGAGTTTCAAAATGCCCTCTTCGGTTGAGTGTGAAAAATGTGTCCCCAGGTGGAGTCGAACCACCATCTGAGCTTTAGGAGAGCCCTGCTCTATCCACTTGAGCTATAGGGACAAAATAGCAGTCTTGGCCTCGTGGGCCGAACCACTGTTCCCTTGATTACAGCCATTTCTTCCTGCGGGCAAGCGCAAGCTGCCAATTCAAGCCGCGCATGCATCAACACCGCTTCGATTTCCAAAAAATCAACGGAATTTTTCATTGCAGGCCACTCGCTCGGGGTCCAACGTTCCAGTGGTCTCATCACATTCCATATGAAACAACCCTCCCTCAGCTCTCTCGGCACCAAATGGCTTTGCATCGTTGCCTTGTGCCTTTCACACGCCCTGCCTGCCCTCGCCCAATCCTCCGATCAGGAATTTCTGGAGGAAACCGTGACCCAGGAATCCATGCAACCTGGCATCGTGGCGATCTTGGAAGTCGCTGGCCAAGTCGAACTGATCGACGCCGCGAACAACAATCTCGGCCCGGCCACAAAAGGCACCAAAATCGGCAATGGCATCTCGATCGTCACCGGCCCGGGCGCACGCGCAGACCTTGCGTTTTCAAACGGCTTGATGATGCAAATCCAGGAAAACAGCCGCTTCACGATCGCCGACTTCGAGCATGCACCCTACGAGTATGTCTTTTCAAACGGCCTAGCCCTCAATGCACGCGACGTCGACAAGTTCGGTGAAGAAAAAGCCGTCCTCACCAACCTCGACGCCAGTGAGGATGCTTGGAACGACCTGGAAATCGAACCCGTCACCGCCACCAGCGAATTTGTCCTCCACTACGGCACCATGATCGGCGAGACCAAAAGACTCCAACCCGGCTCCCGCTTGGACATCGTCACCCCCATCGGCACCGCAGGAATCCGCGGCACGATCTGGAGACTGACCATTACTCCTGTCAGAAACAGCAACGGCGTCACCACGTATACCGGCACCGTTGATGTGGCACGGGGGCGAGTTGTTTTTTCAACTCCGGAAGGTTCGCGTTCGGTGAATGTGACCAACGGGTTCAGCGCACAGGTTACTGCGACAGCTGAGGGCCCCGGCGTTCGAATCGATTCGTTGGTAACCGGGCGCCTCTCACCGGAAAGGCTCGTTTTATTGAATTCCATATCCAAGGAGGTCGCTTCCAATCAGGACGTGTTCGCCGCTGTTCAAGGCAGCCCGGACGTTGTGGAAAAAGTCATCAATGGCTTGGCCGGGGTCAACGCAAACGACGCCAACCAATTTTCCGAAGCCGTTTCGGACATTGCTCAAGGCGACCCGAGCAACGCATCCCAGATCGCACAGGTCGCCACAGCAGTTGCTCTGACGAAATCTTCCCCGGCAGACGCACCGGGCGTCATTTCCCAGACCACATCCGCTCTGATTACTACTGTGCCCGCTGCCGCCGAGGGAATCACCCGCTCCGTTCTTGATACCACAACCAAATCAGGCATGGACCAAGGGTTGATCAACAGGGTGGTAACCTCAGCCAGAGATGCAGCGATTCGATCGGGCATCGCTCTCGCCAATTCGACGCCATCCAACGGAACCCCTGTCCTTGCCGCTGTTGTCGCGGGCATGGTTAACAACGCACCTGCCGAGGCCGCTCGTATCTCCGATGCCGCTCTTAATGCCATCGCCAACTCAGGCCTTCAACAGACCACCCAGACAACACTCGCTGCCGATGTCGCTAAATCCGCGATTCAAGCATCCGCCGAATCAGCGATTCGCAACGGCGCCAACTTCAATGCAGTAGCCCAAACAGCCGCCTCGACCGCACAAGCGGTTCAACAATCCGCCGACAGAAACGGCTTGGGTGCTACTGTCGCTCCAGTCACCAACCCTGCCAACATAAACACCATCACCACCAATGCCCAAAATGCCGTTGATTCGGGCAGGCCGACCGGAAATCAACCGGGTAACAACAACACTGGAGATGGCAACACCGGCGACGGAGATACCAATCAACAACCAAACCCCAACCCACCTGGAAACATTGCCGATCCTACCCAAGGATCGACGGGAGGGTCTGCAGACAAACCTCGCCCCACCCCACGTCCAACGGCAACCCCACGTCCAACCCCGACGCCCAGACCCGGACCGACAGCGACACCAATTCCCGTTCCGACGCCCACAGTAACTCCCACCCCGCGGCCCAGCGGAGCGTGAATTAAAAATCACTCACCCCCCCATCGCCAACTTCCGGGCAAGTTTCCTGATCGCCGACCTACCACGGCGTGCTCTTCCCATGACGGTTTCCGTGTCTCCGCCACCGGCGATTTCCAGGATCATCGCGCCGTGGAACCCGATCTGGACGAGTTCGCCAAGGAATGAACGCCAGTCGATCCTGCCATCCCCTGGGGCCAAGTGTTCATCATATTGCCCTGAATTGTCGTGGACATGGAGCATGCGGAGATACGGAGTGAGCTTGTAAACAAGGTTGTAGAGATCGCCGGCGAGAAAGGCATGCCCCGTATCGAGACAGGCACCGACTTGGTTGGTCTCCAAGGCCGCAAGAATCCACACGATGTCGTTCGAGTTGCCGAAGAGCAGATGCGGCAATTTGTTTTCCAGCACACATCGAATCCCCAACTCCGCGCATCGGATCGCCACCTCGTTCAAGACCGAGACGACATTCTCGATGCGAATGAGCCGTTCCTCGCGCGAAGGGATGTCAGCGTTTTCAGGGCCTGGGTGGATCACGAAGTAATGCACCCCGAGCGCGGCAGCAGCCTCCACGGCGATCAGGATTTCCCGCATCGCATGCGCCCGGCGGGCTTCGTCCGGCGAGGATATATCAATCTCGGGAGCAAATGGGGCGTGAAACGAATACGCCTCCATTCCCAACTCCCCAATCCGCTCGGCGGCCACCCGCACGGCATCGCTGTTTTTGTAATCCAGATGCGCCGGAGAAAAAACAACCTCGATCATGCTGAATCCGCTCGAGCGAATGGGCTCCAGACAATCCAAGAGGTTCGTCCGGTGGAAACATCCGGTGGAGAGTCCGATCGGCCAATTTGTCATGAGATGAATCCTCCATTCCCGGAGTCACGTGAATCCGTTGGAGGTTGAGCAAAAATACCCTCCACATCCCGCAACCGCAGCACCTCGACATCCTCCGCGACACTCGTGTGACGCCCGGCAAAAATGCGCACATAAAAATCCGCGCGCATCGCCGGTGAATACCCGCTCCACTGATCGCCCCAACTGTAGTCCCGCTCGAACTTCGATCGGATCAGCCCCGCGATGTGCCGCGGATGCCACCCCTTCGCGAGCAACGCCTCGGTAACCGCGCGCATGCCCACGGGCCGCAGCAAAAGATCGTTGGGAAACATCAACGCGTTCCTCACAGCCTCGGGCAGGCCATCCAAACACAGACGGTCGTAGGTCTCGGGCCACCGTTCGGGTGGTTCGTGCGACTCGGAGTAGAATTCACGGTGAAACCCCCGCAGGGCGCTTCGCCCATAGGCATCAAGCAACGAGGCGCTACCCGCCGTATACTCGGGAATCGCCGTGGACAGTTCCTCCGCCAGCCCCGCAGCCAACCCCGGATCGCGCATCACATGCACCGCTCGCCGTGTGTCCATTCCATCCACCGGCACAAAAATAATCGGCCCGATCCTCCCCATGTTCGCACGCCCCATCGCATAGATTTGCTGCCATGGCTTCAGGTAGGCCCCAAACGGCACACGCACTGTGCGCATTTGCAACGGGTCGCCGTATTCGGAAAGATCGATCGAGACCATCTCCCGTCCACGCCCTGTCGTCGGCACCTCGACCGCCGTCAACTCGACAGGAATCAGGCACCGCGCCCCCGCCAACTCGAGCACAAGCCTTCCCACATACTCCATGAGCAATCCGAGCCCGGCGAACGCCTTTCCCAACACCCGCAATTCCGATCCGCACGGCACCGGCTGCTCGCATCCATTCGCCGCCACCCCACCGATCTCGCGCAACCGCTCGAACATCACGGAATCCCGCCGGATACTCCACGCGAAGTGGTGCCCCCTGCCGCTCAACACATGCAGGGGCCTGACCCCGTGCCGCGACAGCACCACACGAACCGCTTCCGCCACCGGCTCCTGCAGCGCAAACGCCCGCTCCGGATCCAAATACGCCTCGGCCGCGAAATCGAAATTCACATACTCGATATCCAAGTGCGCGATGAGCGACCGCCTGTCCCAGAGCGAACGGCAGATGTCCTGCCCACTGTCGAGCTTTGCAAACAAATCCGCCGGATCCACCGGCCGCCGCTCGGCACTCGATGCGTCATCCGCCGTGATGTATTCGCACGTCGCCGTCTCGGGCGACGTGCCCCCGAGAAATTCGAGGATCCGCGCACGCACCGCCGGCTGGCGGTAATACGAACGGAAGGTTTGTTGGATTTCCTCCATTGGGCTGGTTTCAAAAAACTGCGGGCCGCACGCGCCATGACGGCACACGCGGCCCGGCAGCGGCTCTTTCCTCAGGACACAGGGATTTCCAGCGTCTTTGTTTTTGCCTCTTCGGTTTTCGGCAGGTGCACCTTCAGCAGCCCGTCCTTGAACTCCGCTTTCAGCTCACCCTTTTTCGTCCCCTCAGGCAGCGAGAACGAACGCTCAAACGAGCCGTAGCTACGCTCGATGCGGTGGAACCGCCTGCCCGCCTCCTCCTTCTCGAGCTTCCGCTCGCCGGAGATGCGCAGCGACCCGTTTTGGATCTCCACCTTCACATCCTCCTTCTTCACCTCAGGCAACTCGGCCTTGATGGTGAATTCCTTGTCGCTTTCCTCGACATCCACGAGCGGCGTCCACTCGCCCAAGCCGACCGGCTCGTCGATTCCCGAGGGCAAAAGCGGCCTCGCAAGCAGGTTGCTCATCCGGTTTTGCATGGCTTCGAATTCCCTAAAGGGATTCCATCGAATCAGTGTGTTCATATGTTGTTGGGTCATCCGGTTTGTTTCATGTCCGCAGGCACGGCACCGGCACCGTTCCCCCGCGGTTGCTTTCAGGGCGCTCCACGGCTCCCCGTCCACACCGCCACCAAAGCCGCAAACCCCAACTCCCTCCATGGGGTGATCCCCCTCCACTTGCCTTGAGCCCGCTCCACTGCTACATCCCCACCATGCGAATGCTCCTCTTCGCCATGACCGCCGCCCTGCCAACCTTGGCATTGGCGCAGGACTTCACAGCCCCCCAAGCACCCCGGCGCACCATCCAGCAACAAGCCGAGGAACCCGCCGCCTCGATCGACGGAATCGTGAAACAAATCTTCGACGTGAAAAAACCCTGGCAACTGGTCAACCCAGCCGCTCCAGCCTCCTACGGCACCGGAGAAAAAAATGTCAGCAAGGACATCAAAGGCGGCACCCCCTTCCAGGCCACAACCCTCACGATCGCCGGCGTGGAGTGGTAGTCCAACCGTCCTCCACCGCCACACCCCGGCGGATTCTCTTCATCAAGCTCCGCCACATCGGCGACTCGCTCCTCCTCACCCCCACGATCGTCGCCACGAAGCAAAAATTCCCCCAGGCCGAAATCTGGGTCCTCGTCCGCGAATCCTGCGACGGCATCCTCGCCGGCTGCCCCGAGATCGACCGCA
>CAZRLX010000068.1:0-13926 GCA_964601115.1 uncultured Chthoniobacter sp.
TGAAAATGTCAGCAGCTCTCAAGCGCACGGAAGCTACTGCGATCAACCTCCGAAACATCCAATCCTACCTCGACACCCAGGACGGCGCCTTCAAAGTCGCCGACAAAGTCCTGAGCCGCATGTCGGAACTCACGACACTGGCCCGCGACGTGACCAAGAATGCGGGGGATGTCGAGAACTACAATAAAGAGTTTGAAAACCTTCGGGCTCAACTCATCAGCCTTGGCACAGAGAAATTCAATGGTGTTCCCATGTTCCTCGACGGTGACAATGCGAACGCCTTCCTCAGTGTCGCAACCGCTGGTAACTCCATCATTGTCCCGACTTCAGAGGATGGTAGCCAGAACACAACTGCAACCCAAGCCAATTTCGTTCAAGATCCTTGGGTAAACATGATGATCAATGGGTTCAGCATCGGCGAGGATACAAGTGGAAATACGATTTATATCCCTGTGGGATCGGCAGTTGGATATAGCAATGACCCCAATGTGGATTCCGGACAGGCGTTTGCAATCGCCCCGGGAACAGATGTTCCTGTGGCTACTTCTGGCACTCTTATTTACGACAACTCAGACGAGTATGTTCAAGTTGTGCAGATGGCGCTCCAGCAAACCGCCGACATGCGAGCACAGAACGGCGCGGAAATGAGCCGCGTGAACTTTGCGATTGATCTCCTTGATATCAACGCCAACAACCTTGAAGCCGCAAATAGTCGCATCATGGATGTCGATGTGGCTGCAGAAAGCAGCCAACTTGCCCGCTTCCAAATCCTGCAGCAGGCCGGCACGGCGATGCTCGCCCAAGCGAACACCAGCCAGCAATCCCTGGTGCGTCTGCTCCAAGGGTAAACAAAGTTCAAACAAAAGGGGATTCTTCTTGGAGAATCCCCTTTTTTTGTTTTCATGCATCGTTGAAGATGCGCCTTCGATGTCGCGGCATCAGTCGGCATAAAATTGTTTCCTCACCTCTAAACCAGCCCAATGTTTTGAAGATTTCCTTGTCCGTTCCTCGTTTTCTAAGCCTGTGGCTTGTGAGCATAGCCATGACATTTGGCTCTGCCTTGGCTCAAATTACACCAACAGCACTCGAAAACGGAACGAAGGGCATCACTTATCCGACCAAAAATTTTACATCTCAAAAGGTGGACCCGACAGATCGGACGATTCTCTGGCGTGTCTACGGATCGGTGCCCCCCGGGATGGACTTTAGCAGAACCGGAACTTACTCGGGCACACCAAAACAAGATGGCACATACAGGAT
The DNA here is from genome assembly GCA_964601115.1 of uncultured Chthoniobacter sp. GTDB lineage: Bacteria > Verrucomicrobiota > Verrucomicrobiia > Chthoniobacterales > Terrimicrobiaceae > UBA967. Next base: position 1,261 of record CAZRLX010000068.1, read on the forward strand.
GACGTTTCGTGCGATCAGTCGCCAAAATGGGAACTCGATTGTGAAGGACTCGATCATCCTTACACACACGATAGGAACGACGTCCGCGCCATCAATACAAGGCCCGTTTACATTGCCCTCCGGTCAATTCGACCAGCGCTACCAAGGTTCAACTGGAGTTCGCCTGACCGCCACGGGAGGCATGCCCTACCAAGGGAGTCAATACCGCTGGGAGCTGCTTACTGGAACAACGTTTCAAACTTTGCCAAAAGGCATGACGCTGAGCGCACAGGGTGTGATTTCCGGAGTCCCGAGCGAGCGAGGTCCGACGAGTCAAAACGCGCAAACATACACATTTCGCGTGAAAGTCTCGGACATGGTGGGGAATTCCGACACCAGCACTTTCACCCTTGACCTGGCGCCGGCGAATACACCCTTGATTTTGACAGAATGCCCATTGCCAGAGGTAATTGAGAAAGAAAAGTATCCGACAGTTCGCCTTGAGCCCTCTGGTGGCAAGCCGCCATACTTTTGGAGGGTCTCTCCAGTTACTGGTTTGCCGCCTGGATTGACATTGGATTACCAGACCGGAGTGATTTCCGGCGTCCCTTCGTTGGCCGGTGTCTATAACTTCGATATCATGTTGCGGGATTCGAATGGGTGGATTGTCCCCAAAAGTTGCTCCATTACTATTCGGCCAGCTCCCGAGATTTTTGTTCGACCGATCTTCAAGTGCGCCAGAGTGGGTGATTCCGCATGCGAGGTCATGCAAGCGGCTGGGGGTGACCAACCCTACACTTGGTCGGCATCCGGTTTGCCACCGGGATTTACGATCACGCAATCCAGCAATTCCCAAGCGAAAATCTGTGGACGCTTTACCCAGCCGGGCACCTACACAGTCAATGTAACCGCAGTCGACAAGGTGGGCCGCACAGATACCGAGGCGTTCACCTTTACCGTAAAGCCAGCGCTCGAAATCACAACCGCGAGCCCACTTCCATTCGGAATTCTTGGATACTCCTACCCAGGTAAAACGGGCTCGCCGACAGTTGCCATTCAGATTACTGGAGGGCGCACGCCCTACTCATGGTCGAAAATCAAAGGAAATCTCCCGCCGGGGCTTTCGCTGAATCCTGATACTGGGGTCATCTCAGGCGTGCCGACTCTCCCTGGCACCTATCGGTTCACGGTTAGAGTCGAGGATTCTTGTAAAGAGGGGATTTATTATGTGGAGAAGGAATTTCAAATTACGATCCACTATCCGATTTCCGTTACTCCGGATCCAATCACTTGCCTCACAGTGAACAGACCTGTCAGCTTCAATGTGACAGCAAATGGGATTTCAGCACCCTACTCTTGGTCCCAAGTGACGAGTTCATCGCCTTCATTCTCCCTTTCTGTTTCCGATCCAAACAACTCCCAAGTCGCCACCATTTCCGGCACTCCTACTCAATCCGGGGTCGTTACTTTCAATTTCAGCGTCACGTCCCTCGGTGTGACAGAGAATTTTACAATCAACGCCGTAGTAAGCCCGGAACTTCAGATTACTTCGGATTGTCCACCGGGGGAAACAACCATTGGTTCCCAATATTTAACTTCCAATCTGACCGCCTCGGGTGGGCATGGAAAATACACTTGGAATGCAACGCTCACTCGGCAAGATGGCACCGCTGTTTCTGCGTTGCCAATTGTGGGCGGTAGGGTCGTTTGGACTCCCTCGGGCGCACCCGGAGATTATAAAGTTGTTGTCGATGTCCGTGACGAGTGTGGAAATGTCGATCGACAGGAATGTGATTTAACAATTTATGACAGCCTGTCATGCAATCAAAGTCTGCAACTACCTTGCTTGAGCCTGCGTGCGGATAATCAAGATAATATATCGCTTCAGATTGTTGCTGATAATGATTTCGCTCTTTTTGCTGGGAACTCTGCGGCAATATCTAGGGAGATTTATCAGAACCCATCCGAATGGAATATTCAGATCGAAAACGCGTTGAGCTTAGAGTTTTCTCTCGAGACTGGTGAGGATACACTTTACCTCTTGGCAATGGACGGGGGGGGGAGTGCTCAGATCAGTGGAAAAATAAATCGAGTTAATATTGCTGACATTGATAGTAACAACATCCATCAGTCTCCTAACATTGTAAGTTTCCTTCCTAATTATCCATATGATAATAGAGAAGAAGGAGGCGTTATACAAGGAGGCTACTCAGCAAATCTTACTGATGCACAAAATGCATTGAATTTAATCGATGGCGATAGTTGGATAAATCCGGTGGTAGATGACTCTTCAGGAGTAATTACCCTAAATCCCTACGCTTTTTCTGATATTCAAAACAGAAATGTAGGATTTTCATATTTGGAGAATTCTGCCGTATTCTACCGATTTTCTGTAGCGGATATTGGTCTTGGGAATGTTTTGCCAGATACCATTGCGCTAACCGTCACCGGCGGCAAGTCGCCTTACAGTTGGACGATCACGGGAAGACTGCCTGCTGGGTTGCAGCACAAGGAAAGCGAAAATGGTGATGAGGTGATTTTTTTCGGATCTATTACCGAAAGCGGCAATTTTACTTTCACTGCCACTGCGACGGATTCTCTCGGAAATTCTTGCTCCCGGAACCATACGATAGTTGTTTATCCGGAACTCCAGGTATCCACAACTTGTCCCCTGCCATCCGGAACGGCGGGAGCGGCTTATTCCGCCAAATTGAGTGCTTCGGGTGGCCTTGCTCCCTATACATGGACAATTGATCCTTCCGAATTGCCCCCGGGCTTAACTTTGAATGCCGCAACGGGTCGCATCGAGGGAGCACCAACAACCGCAGGGAATTATACATTTGCCTATCGAGTGTCTGACTCATGCGGGCAAGAAGTTGAGGGCATTTGTTCTATTGAAATTAAGGAAAACACTATTCTTTCTTGCCTAAAGGAAATTTGGGTAGTTGTGGATTATCCTGGTTGCTGCGGTCATACTTGTAATAAGGCAGCATTTGATATTTTTGCAAATGGTGTAAAAATAATGGTAGCAAATCTCAACAATATTGGCACCTCGATAGATTGGGCTGATGGTGGAGTAAGGTCGACGGCTGCTCATTCCACTTTCATTTTCCCATACCGAGAAGTAGCCACTAATTCATATGCAAGGTGGAACGAGGCTTTGATCGATGGTTCATTGTTAACTCAAATTGCTGAAAAATCGAGTGATGGAAAAGTTATAATCACAGCATCTGGGAATTCAACTTTGAATTCTTGTGGTGGTTGTAGTTATCACGACCCTATCGGTAGATTGCGAGTCTATACAAGTCAAATTCAAACAGGCGCTTGGACGGGCGCTTGGCCCCCTTCAAATTTGGATCTGGTATTTGATACTAATGATCCTAAAATAAACAATGGATTCGATGAATTTAGTTCTAAAATTGCTGTTCCTGTGGATGTTTGCAAAAACAAAATAGTTAATTCTGCTACTTCAATACAAGCATTCTCCTTAGCAAATCTAAAATTTCACAATCAATCAGGGCTTCCAAATCTTGCTGATCAAATCTCAATGGTGCTTGTTCAAGTAGGGACCATTTCTTTGTCGCTACAGCATCAGCCCCTTCTTCAAATTGATTCAATTAAAGTAGCAAATCATGAAATTACTAACAATCAATACACCGAGTTATTAAACGCTGCTGCCAAATCGGATCCCAACCAGCTTTACAATCCCAATATGGCAAATGTTGGAATTCAAAGAAGCTCAACCAATGGCGTCCATTTTTATACCGTCGATTCCGAATTAGAACATTATCCAGTGACTTATGTTTCTTGGTTCGACGCCGCTCGCTACGCGAATTGGTTAGCCAATGGTAAGCCTTCAGGTGTCCAAGATTCCACAACCACCGAAGATGGCGTCTACAACCTCTCCGCTGGGGCGAGCATTCGAAACGCTATCAATCCCAATACAGGATTGCCGCCAACCTACTGGCTTTTGAACGAAAGCGAGTGGTATACCTCCGCCTACTTGAATGCGGATGGCTCTGCTATTTGGACGTATCCCACGCAGAGCAACACGGTTCCGGATTCCAGTGGCGCAAATCCCTCCAACTTCGCCAACTTCGGGGGCGTTTTTGGTCAGTCAACCCCTGTCGGCTTCTTCGACCAAAGCCCTGGACCATTTGGCACCTTCGACCAAGGCGGAAATGTTCGTGAGTGGACTGAGACACTCGATACGAGTTCGGGAACACCCCTACGAATCATTCGAGGTGGTTCTTGGGCAGACTCTGCCGACGCCATGAGAGCAGACGAAAGCTTTATTGCCGATCCGACCTTGGAAGATGACAAAACAGGCTTCCGAATCGGTGGTGTTGCAGATGCTGTGGTCGCACCAGTGGCGAGTGCTGTCATAGAACCCGTTGCAGCTGCCGAAGTAACCCCTCTTGCTGAGACGAGTGTGGCTTCTGTGGTCGCTTTCTCTGCCAATCCATCCACGCCGCCTGCACCACAACAAGCGGCTGTCAGCAGCAGTGGCGTTGATTCGGCAACGGCTAAAGCATCTAAACCCAAAAAGAAAACAAAGGCTTCCAAAAACAAAAAGAAGTCAGCGAAAAAGTCGAAAGCCAAAAAGAGCAAGTAGAGCCGTCCGTTCAGCTCCCATGCGGGAGCAAATCAAGGAGTTGCCTTGAACTCGATTGGGATTTCCACAATTTGACCCGATGTGAAAACCACTTGGACTTTTTTCCCGATCAAGTCACGGGCTGATGGGAGATCAAAAACGATGCGCCATCCGAATTTTCCCAAGCGTTGAGATTTTTTTGTGATGCGTGGATCAGGGAGTTCGATGTGATCGATTTCGATCTGTTCCGATTTGGGGGCCTTGAGCACGATAGTCCGCGAAATGGTGGGCTCTGGGGATTCCTCCAGAACAATCCTCGCCGGGGCGGCGGCGATGGGGGCTGGGGCAACAACAGTCGCGGGCAGCGTCAGAGTTTTGCCCCCCTTGAGGGTCGTGGAAATGGTAATGGTGTCGGAGTGTTGTCCAGTGGGTGGGGTGTCTTCGTAATGAGCCGAGATTTGGTAGGTGGATTCGCCGGGGATCGGATACGCACGTAGTTGGATTTTGCCACTTGCGGAGCGCATCTCCTTGATCTCGAAGTGCGACCCATCCGTGCTTTTGATCCGCACCGATCCGGTTGCGGGTTGTGAGGGTGAGTTTTTTTTCAACACAAGCACGGGCGGGAGGATTTCAACGTCGGTGGTTGTTTTGCCAACCAAGGCGAGTTCAAGTGAGGGGGTTCTTGGGTCGTTGGAGTCGATCCGGATCGTCTTGCGCATCGAACCGGTGCGGCCAGCCAAGGTGAGTTGGGTGGAGAGGTCGACGCTTTCTCCCGGTGGGATCGATTGTCGGGGAAGACGCGCTGCTGTGCAGCCGCAGGCAGGACGAACCGCGTGGATGAGCAAATCTTCATCTCCCGTGTTCTTAAGCGTGAATGAGTGCACGACGACTTCCGCTGTATCGCGGGTGCCGAAATCGAATGTTGGTTCCTCGCAGGTGATCTGTGGCGCGGCGAGGGCTTGTGCGATCAAGCAGCCGGCACAGCATGCAATAAAAAGACGGCTGAGCAGCTGGAGAATGGTCGGGCAGTTCATTTCGAGAGAGGAAATTTGGGCTTGAGGAGGGTGCGAACCCAGGCCCCGCACCCGATTCCCGCGAGAAAACCAAGATTCCTGAGCACATGCCACCAAGTCGCAGGAGGGTCCGATGAATCGGATCCAAAACAACCACAAGGAGCGGAGATGCCTCGCAGCAGATTTAACGACGTGGCGATCGTGAATGCCGCAATCAGGATTCCCAACAACCAATAAATTTCGAGCCTGATGCGTGGGATACAAACCAATCCGATGGCGCAGACGAGTTCCAGCCATGGCAAAAAAAGGGCCGTTAGATTGACGGCAACATCCGGCAACAGATCATAGCGCCAAATGATCGAGGCAAACTCGGCGGGAGCGAGAATCTTCGGGATGGCCGCTGTGGCAAAAAGTCCAGCCACGCCTATCGCGAAAATCCAATCCAAGATTGGCAATGCTGTTTTGCGGAAAGGGGTCATTGATCAAGCTTCCCTCCGTTTTCAACCCAATCGGCCATACCGCCAAGATAAAGAGCAATATCCTCATGTCCCATGCGCTTGAGAAACATGGCCAACTCCAGAGCGTCATCACACGTGGCGCTGGAGCAATAAACCACGAGCGGCTGCTCGGGAGACAATATCGGGGCAAGCTCCAGATACGCGCGGTCGCGGTCCGCATTTGGAAAAGAAAGCGCCGTTGGCAAGTGCCCCTCTTGGAATGCCATTGTCGGCCGGGCGTCGAGGAGCAACTTTTCCCCCGAGGAAATGATTTCCTTGGTTTGTATCGCATCGACAACCACGAACCCGGATTCGGAAGCTGCATTCGCCAAGGCATCACTTCGCCGCTGGAGTAATGGCAGTCGCTCGGGAGTCAAAAGATACGAACATGTCGCGAGGAGGAATGACAGTGCGATCAATGTTGCCCAAACCTTGAAAGCATCCAACCAAGCCATTGGGTGCTTTTTACATAATTTCTCCATGATGCCAGAGGCAAATTGCATCCTGCGGTGGCTGTGTTGTGAGTTGGTTGGAAATTGCCTCGTTGTAGGAGTTCTATGCAGATGCCGACGAGGACGTCGGCGCGCCTGGGGTTTATCCTGCGGCGTCGGTGTCGGCGAGGAGGGTGGCGTTTTGTTGGGCGATGGGGCCGGCGGGGATGGTGGGGTCTGCGGCGAGGAGGCGGGGGATCATGGGTTTTTTCTCGGCTCCGGTGACGACCCAGAGGACGTGGCGGCTGCGGTTGAGGACGGGGTAGGTGAGGGTCATGCGGCGGCGGTTTTGGTAGATGCCGGTGAGGGCGACTTCGGCGTTTTGGACGTGGCAGACGGGGTCGCCGGGGATGAGCGAGGCGGTGTGGCCGTCTGGGCCGAGGCCGAGGTGGGCGAGGTCGAGGATCGGGGGATGCCCGCAGAGGGATTCGAGGGTGGCGGTGTAGTCGAGGCAGGCCTGGTCGAGGTCTGTGGCGTTCACCGGCATGGCGTGGATGTGGGATTCCGGAATGGGGGCGTGGGAGAGGAGGCTTTCGCGGAGGTGGGTGAGGTTGCGGTCCTTGTCGCCATCGGGGGCGATGCGTTCGTCGACTTGGACGACGTGGACCGAGGCCCATGGGACGTCTTCATTGGCGAGGGCGCGGAGCATTTGCCACGGGGTGCGGCCTCCGCTGACGGCCATGACAAAGCGTCCGCGGGCGGCGACGGCGTTGCGGGCTTCGGAGGCGATGATCTGTGCGGCGCGGGCGGCGACGGCGTCGGAGGTGGCGAGTGTTTCGATGTGCATGGGTTGGAGGTTAGGGTGGTTCGTCGGTTGAGGTCACGCTTCAACCGTCGGAGTAGGTGCCGGTGGTGACGCCGACCTGGCTGGTGGCGCGGAGCGATTGGTAGAGGCGGGTGCCGGGTTCGCGGCCGGCGAGGAGGGATTGGTAGGCTTGAATGATGGCGGTGGTGTCGTTTTTGGATTCCTCGAGGAGTTCGATGCGGAAGGAGCGCAGCCCGGCGGCGTGGAATGCCTCGAAATACGCCGCGCCGGTTTGCGGGGTGGCGTGGAAGAGGGTGTTGCGGCATCCGACATCCGCCCGCAGCGGATGCTGGACGCCCACGCGGTCGCGGAGGTGGACGCGGTGTTTCTCGCAGGGTCTGCCGCAATTGGTGTGGTCGGTGCCAGTCGAGAGGAAGGCGGCGAAGACGCAATGCTCCATATGGAACATGGGCATGTGGTGGTGCAGGGTGAGTTCGAACCACACGGGCGGCACCTGGCGGAGGAGGGCGAGGATTTGAGGAACGTTGAGGTCGTGGGAAACGGTCAATCGCGAGAGGCCGCGGTGCATGAAGACCGAGGCCGTGACGGGGTTGGCGACATTCAGCGAAAAGTCGCCGACGAGTTCCAGCGGGGAGTCTGAGAAATGCTCGATCGCGCCGATATTGCGCACGAGCACGCCGTCGGGTGCGGCATTGGCGATGAGTTTGAAAAACCCCTCCTCGCCGGCTTTTTGGATGCGCGGGGTGGCGAGGAGAATGCGGGACATGCCATGGGAGCGCACGGTGGCTACGGCGTCCTTGAATCGGCGGATGTCCTCGTAATCGGCGTAGATGGTTTCCACGCCGGCGTCGAGGGCGGCATCGAGCTGCTCGGGGGTGCGGATGAGAACGGAGAGGTTGGTTTCGGTGGGATGGGGTGCGGCGGGCGGACGGCTCGGAGATCCGTCCCTACCATTGGCGGGGGTTTTGGGGGAAGTGGAGGGCAGGATTTCCTCCAGCGTGGCTTTTGGAATGACCTTCGGGCGTGGAGGGGAGAGTTTGGCGACGAGTTCGCGGCGGAGGCGGTTGAGTTCCGAGAGGGGAAGGATTACCTCGCCTTCGAGACGATTGTCGAGAGTGCCGAGGGTGAAGGGCGTGCCACCGAGGCGACCGAGTTGGGCGCGGAGGGTTTCGGTGGTGAGGGGGCGTGTGCGTGCGGGTTCGAGCGGGGATTGGGAGGTGGCTTGAATGGATCCCGATGCAATGACAAGCGGCGCTCCGGCGGAGCCGGTCACGGTGAGCTCGATGGGGGTGAGGTTTTTGGGAAGCGCTTCGATATTCCCTGCGAACGAGTGGCGCAGATCGCGGTCGAGGGCCTGGTCGCTGGTTTTCCACACGCGTGTGCCTGCGGGGATTTCCGTGAGGCGAAGCTTGCCGCGCTCGAAGAAGAGGCGGTTGCCATTGATGGAAAAAATCCGGCCGCCTTGCTCGTGTTCGGTATCGCCGCCGGTGTCGAACACAACGCCGTCGCCTGCTTTGAGGGGAACCTCTGGATTGTCGATGCAGACATTGTCCTTGCCGGTTCCAACAACACGCCCGACGTAGGCGCCGCGTTTTTTGCCGTAGCGCGCGCCGACGAGTTCCTGGTGGTTCACTCCGTGCATCCAGCCGCTGAAGAGGCCACGGGAGAAGGTCATTTCCAGTCGATACCAGTCATCGGCGGAGGCCTGTTGCGGGGCTCCCGCGAGGGCGCTGTCGATCGCCTTGCGGTAGATGGAGGTGACTGCGGCGACGTATTCGGGGGATTTGAGGCGGCCTTCGATTTTGAACGAGCGCACGCCACGCTCGATGAGCGCGGGGATTTCATTCACTGCCGCGAGGTCCTGTGGCGAGAGGAGGTAGCGCTTGTCACCGAGGTCGCGCAGGGTGCCATCCACAATCAATTCATACGGCATGCGGCAGGCTTGGGCGCACTCGCCGCGGTTCGCGCTGCGTCGGCCGAGGGCCTCGCTGGTGAGGCATTGGCCCGAATAGGCCACGCAGAGGGCACCGTGGACAAAGGTCTCGAGAGGCACCGAGGGCGGGAATTTTTCAAGTTCGCGGAGCGAGAGTTCGCGCGCGAGGACGACCTGCTTGATGCTGAGCGACTCCGCAAAGCGCACGCCCTCCGGCGAGGTGATCGTCATCTGCGTCGAGGCGTGGACTCGGAGGTCGGGAAACATGCGGCGCGCGATCTCCGCGAGCCCGACATCCTGGATAATGACGGCATCGACGCCGCAATCGGCGAGGGCCTGGAGTTCCGCGATGGCATCGGGGAGTTCGTCAGTGAACACGAGGACGTTCAGCGTGACGTAGGCCTTCACGCCGCGGGTGTGGAGAAACTCCACGACGCCCGGCAGGTTCTCGAGGGTGAAATTTTCCGCCCTCATGCGGGCATTGAATCGCGAGAGGCCGAAGAAGACGGCATCCGCGCCATTCGCCACGGCGGCCTTCACGCACTCCATGTCGCCTGCGGGAGCGAGGAGTTCGGGGGTCGTGCCTGTCATGAATCGAAGGCGATCCACGGGGTTAGTCCACCGGTGGTTGGATGATGCGGACAGCGGGGTCGAGTTGTTTGTCGACGACGTAGATCGACGGCGGGTTTGTGCGGAGGAGTTCGTAGCCGGTGAGGACGAACTCGGGATAGAAGCGGTCACTGGCCGGCTCGTAGACCGTTTCGCCGCTGAAGAACCCCTCGAGGCGGTAATCGTGGTTGTTGTCCGTGCCCAGCTTGCCGCCTTCGCGGTCGGGGGCGATTTTCCGCTGTTCGTTCAGCATGACGAGCTTTGCGGTTTTCCATGGTTGGCCCGGTTCGCGCACCCAGCCCCACATTTTGTAATCCTTCTTATACATGCGGCGGCCGAAGAAGTGGTTGCCCGGCGTCTCGTTTAAAATCGCGGCCTTCATCGCCGCGCGGGCGGGATCGGGCGGTTGCGGGAGCGTCTGGCAGCCCGCAAGCAGGAGAATGCCGAGAAGGCAGAGGGCACGCAGGGCTGTGAAGGTTGAGTGGATCAACAACGGCATGGCGGGACATTGGCTTGGCATGGGCGAAAAATCCAGTCTCCGGATGCCATCCGAGAATCAGCCGCACGCCTTGAAAAGAAATATGGACGGGTGCCACAGGCTGGTGGTAGTGGATTTGCTGTTCTGTCCCCCCAAGGTTCAGAACGGCGGAATTCCGGAAAGAACCGGATGCCGTGTGAAGCAACAACCTCAATAAAAAGACCTACCTATGCCGACCGAATCCAAACCCAAACGCAAAGCCAATCCCGCGCTCCTCAAGCCAGTTCAACCCGACGCCGTCCTTGCCGCCGTGGTGGGCTCCACCCCTGTCTCCCGTGGCGAGTTGACCAAAAAAGTCTGGGACTACATCAAGAAGCACAAGCTCCAAGACGAGAAGAAAAAGACCATGATCAACGCCGACGCCGCGTTGAAGGCTGTCTTCGGAGGCAAGAGCCAGGTGACGATGTTCGAGATGACAAAGCTCATCTCCGGTCACGTGAAGTCGTAATCCACTCTTCGATCGAGAAATTTCCAGCCCTTTCCGGTCATCGCGGCCGGAAAGGGTTTTTTCATGTCGCGGGGCCGATCGAAGTCCACGCTTTATGAGGCATCGGCGGATGCGTTAAATGAAACCCACATGAACTTGACGATCCTTCTCGTGGCAGTCGCAGCGGTGGTGTGGGCGGTGGCCGCCAGTCGCGCCGTGAAGTGCTCGCTGGCACATTCGAAGGGGTTCCCCGCAGTGCATTGGAGGTGGCCGGAGGGCCTTTTCACAACATGCATCGTGTTGTTTTTTCTGAGCACCGGAGCGGCCGCCTTCGGCAAGGAACCGCAGCGCATCACGCTTGAATCGCTTGAGACCAGCGTGGCCCTGTATGCGGCGGTGACGTTGTTTGTGATCGGCTTTCTTGTCATGAGAAACGTGCCGCTGGTCGAGGCATTCGGTCTTGGTGCGGAGCGGGCGAAAACGATTTTCGGACCTGTGCTGATTGCGGTGCTGGTCGCGGTGCCTGCCATTTATGCGGTGCAGTGGGGGGTCTACACGTTCCTTGCCGATGCCGACGCGCCGCAACCGATCGTCACGTTTCTGCTCGAGCACGACGGATTGCGCGACAGGTTGGCGGTGGCTGCGATCGCGTTGATCGCCGCGCCGTTGACCGAGGAGTTGGTCTTTCGCGGATGTCTCTACGGGGTGCTGAGGCGGTTGGGAGGGCGTTGGCTTGCCATCGGTGTGACGGCGGTTGTCTTTGCATTGATCCATGGCCATGCGGCATCGATTCCCGGCTTGTTGATTTTGGCGGTCGCGCTTGCGTTGCTTTACGAGGCCACCGGGTCGTTGTGGGCCCCGCTGGCGCTGCATGCGGTGTTCAACGGGCTGAGCCTGCTCGGAACGATCCTTTGGCCGGAGGCGATGCAGTGAAAAAAAACGCCGAGGATGCGCTGTTGGAGCGGTTGCTCAAGTTGGTGCCGTTGCCGCAGGAGGGCCTGCTTGGCCCCGGAGACGACTGTGCGGCGATCCCGTGCGGCAGGGAAATGCTGCTGCTGAAGACCGACTGCGTGGCCGAGGGGGTTCATTTCATGCGCGGGGAGAATCCCGCGAAGGTTGGCTGGAAGGCCCTCTGCAGGCCGTTGAGCGATCTCGCGGCGATGGGCGGCGTGCCCGGCGAGGCCTTGATCACATTTTTTTCGCCGCCGGATGTCGAGGCGGAGTATTGGGTGGAATTCTATCGCGGTCTTGGACGCGCCGCGCGGAGGTTTGGCGTCACGATCGCCGGTGGGGAAATGTCGCGCCAACCCGTCGGCATCGCCGTTTCGGTGACGCTTACAGGTCGTGTGCCCCGCCGGGAGTTGGTCACGCGATCCGGCGCAGGGGCCGGGGATTTGATCTATGTGACCGGCAGTCTTGGAGGCTCGGGGAGGGGACACCATTTGAATTTCACGCCGCGCCTCAAGGAAGGCCGCTGGATCGCCTCCCGCCGCCTTGCCACGGCTATGATGGATCTCAGCGACGGCCTCGGAGCGGATCTGCCAAGGCTCGCGCGTGCCAGCGGGTGCGGGTTTGAGATCGATCAATCTCTCGTTCCGAGGAATCTCAGGGTCACGACGGCCTCGGCCCTCTCCGACGGCGAGGACTACGAATTGCTCTTCACGTGCAAGCCAGCGCTGGCAGGGCGATTGGAGTCGGAATGGAAAAAAGCATTCTCCAAGACACGCCTCACCCGCATCGGGAACACCACCAAGGTAAACTCCATGCCTCCAGACTGGCCCGGCGGTTGGGACCATTTCGCCACGAGCGCTTGAGGGCT
>CAZRLX010000069.1:0-13701 GCA_964601115.1 uncultured Chthoniobacter sp.
CCCCAGACGGGGTGGAAGTGGTCGCGACCCCAAACATCCGCCAGAGGCGCTTTTTTATTGCCGCGTTTTCAGGAGCACGGCGATCGAGAGAAGCGATCCCAACAGCATGAGGGTGATCAATGAGGCCGCGAAGAGTTTTGGTTCCCCGGCGGTGACAGCCATCCAGCCAGCGGTGGCTCTCCAGAAAAACACAGCGGTCAGGAATGTGGTGCAGATCAGTGCGGCGAGGCGAGCGAGGGGATGACGGCGGAGCATGAGAAATCCCCAAAACGCTGAAAGCAGCCCGAAGGTCCCACCTGACAGCAGGGCGGTTTTTGCACCCGAGGGGTTGGAAAGATATCCAGCGATGCCGCACAGGATGAGAAAAAGTCCGAAGCCCAAAAACCAACGACCGGTGAAATTCATAGTGGGTGGATCATTCAGGATAGTTTCCGATGAGCGCAAGCTGGATCGGTCGGGTTGTGGCTAATGTTTCCGAAACAGCACGACGCGGTGGGTATTTGTTCCGGCCTGATTGTTGGCGATTCCCCAGCACCTGGAGGTTTTGGTGAATGCATGCGTGTGGATGAGAATTCGAATCGGCACAAGGCCGGCGGATTTGCCGCAAATGATGACATGTTCTTCCAAGTGGAGGCTTCCCCGGCGGACTTCGCCCACTTCGACTACGGCATGGCCACCGGGTGTGAGGCACCTTCGGATTTCTGCAAGTGCTGCCGTGAGCATCTTTTCCCAAGTGCCGACCGATCCGCTGCAATGTGGAACAACATCTGGCTCGATCCCTGCGAACCAGCACCGGAGCCAATTGTCTCGGCGGTAGTCGACCACATTTAAAAATGGAGGCGAGGTCACAGCCAATGTGACCGAACCCTCCGCGAGCGGACCGGGCATTTCAGCATGGCCGGTCCAAAGGATATGGTTTTCAGGGGGTGTCATGCAGGCGGGTGCGGGGCGCCGGAGCAGTGAGCGGGATTTTTTCAAAATCAAGGCGGCGACATCCCGCAGCGGTGGATTGAGGTTGTGGCGTGCATTCAATGCGCGCTGGGCGGCGATGGAAATTGCTTGGTTCGGGGGAAGGGTGCGCACCGAAAAGAAACCCGAAGAGTGGCCGGTGAGGCGGTTGAGCGCGACCATGCGCACCCAGGATTCGACAGGGTCAAGGTGTTTGCCGAGGAATGCTTCGCGCAGCAGGCAAATGCGGCGAAGAGTCTCTGGATGGTAAAATGTCAGGAGATCCGCTGGAGTTTGAACATCCCGATTCCAATCAAACTGCGACAGCCAGTTTGCAATGTCCGCGAGTGGCGGTGGGGAGAGGCGCGGGGAGACGAGCATTTCGCCGAGAGGATTCGCGTCCCCTCCGGCAGCCCGACGTCCGCGAAGTGCGGCTTCGAGCAGGGTGGTGCCGCGTCCCATGAAGGGATCCATGACGATGTCGCCGGGGGCGGTCAATCGATCGATGAAATAGGCCGCGAGGGCAGGTTTGAAGCAGGCGCGGTAGGAAATCTCGTGGAGAGGGTGGGCATCACGTTGCCGATTGCTCCAAAGCGGTCCCGTTACGATCGGAGGAGGCTTCCTCATGCACACTGGTGGATAAGGCGAGGCGGCAACGGGGTCAAAGCTCGAACCCTCAAGAATGCGCTTTACGCGAATGCGCGGACGGCAATGATGCCGCGGCATATGAGTGACAAGCAACAAACAGCCCTGTCTCCGAGACGGGACGAGGATTTTCCGGAGTGGTATCAGCAAGTCGTCCGCGCAGCGGATTTGGCGGAGAACTCCGAGGTGCGCGGGTGCATGGTGATCAAGCCGTGGGGGTATGCGTTGTGGGAGCGGATGCAAGGGGTGCTGGACGGCATGTTCAAGGCCACTGGCCATCGCAACGCCTATTTTCCGTTGTTCATTCCGCTGAGCTATCTCGAGAAGGAGGCGGCGCATGTGGAGGGATTCGCCAAGGAGTGTGCGGTGGTCACGCACCACCGGCTCGAGGCGAAGGATGGAAAATTGGTGCCTGCAGGCGAGTTGGCCGAGCCGCTCGTGGTGAGGCCGACCTCCGAGACGATCATCGGGGCGGCGTATGCGCGCTGGGTGAAGTCGTGGCGCGACCTGCCGATTTTGCTCAACCAGTGGGCGAATGTTGTCCGCTGGGAAATGCGCCCGCGTGTCTTTCTGCGGACTGCCGAGTTTCTTTGGCAGGAGGGCCACACCGCGCACGAGACGCGGGAGGAGGCCGAGGAGGAAACCATGAAAATGCTGCGGGTTTACGAGACTTTTGCGCGGGACTATCTCGCTGTGCCGGTGCTCACCGGCGAGAAGAGCGAAGGAGAGAGGTTCCCTGGCGCGGTGAAGACCTATTGCATCGAGGCGATGGTTCAGGATCGCAAGGCGATCCAGGCGGGCACGTCGCACTTCCTCGGGCAGAATTTTTCCAAGGCCTCGGGCATCCAGTTCCAATCGCGGGAGGGCAAGCTCGAGCATGCATGGACGACCAGTTGGGGAGTGAGCACGCGGTTGATCGGGACCTTGATCATGATGCATTCCGACGACGACGGGTTGGTGGTCCCGCCGAGAATCGCAGCGACGCATGTGGTGATCGTGCCGATCACTCCCAAGGAGGACAGTCGCGCCGCCGTGCTGGAAGCAGCCGAGGCGCTGGCCGCTGCGCTGCGCAAGATCGACTATCATGGAGGTCCGCTCGGAGTTGAGGTGGATACGCGCGACTTGGGCGGAGGCGTTAAAAACTGGGAGTGGATCAAGAAAGGTGTGCCTGTGCGGATCGAGATCGGGCCGCGGGATTTGGCCCAAGGCACCGCCGCAGTGGCGCGGCGCGATCGCGGCCCGAAGGAGAAGGAATTTCTGCCGATGGCCGACATTCCGGGAGTGGTGGGCGGGATGCTGGACGGCATCCAGCAAACTCTTCTCGAGCGCGCAACTGCCTTTCGCGACGCCCACACGCGCAAGATCGATTCGTATGAAGAGTTCAAAGCCTTCTTCACGCCACAAAACCGCCAAAAGCCCGAGATTCACGGCGGGTTTGCCTTGGCGCATTGGAACGGGTCGAAAGAGGTCGAGGAGCGGGTGAAGGACGAACTCAAGGTCACGATCCGCTGCATTCCCTTCGATGATTCGCCCGAGCCGGGCATTTGTATTTTCACCGGCGAACCGAGCCGCCAGCGGGTGGTGTGGGCGAAATCGTATTGACGGCATTCGATGGAACACAGTTGATGTCCCGAAATTTATGAAACACACCATCCTTCGCTTGTTGATGTCCGCCTGTGTGGCCGTATCCGCTCTTGCCCTTGGGGCATGTGTCACCACGGATTCCGTGAAGAAGCATTCGTTCACCTTCGACCCGCCGGTGAAGGCGCCGACAAACCCCTCCGCCGTGAAGGTCAAGCTCAGCACCGGGGCGCAGCGGCTCTATGTTGTCGAGGGTGACGAGGTGTTGCTCGCCACGCCTGTCTCGGTCGGCAAGGCCGGGAGCCCCACGCCGCACGGGAATTTCAACATCTACTCCAAGCAGGAGCACCGCCGCAGGTTCAGCAATCCCGGCGCGGGATACCCGATGACCTATTGGATGGAATTCAAGCCCGCGTATGGCATGCATTGGGGGTTTGTGAAGCCGTATCCGAGCACGATGGGCTGCGTGCGCATGCCGTTGAAATCCGCGAAGAAGGTTTTCGAGTTGGTCCGAGTGGGCACGCCATTGCATATCGCATCAAGCCAGCCATGGGATGCCACGGTTGGAAAAGAATTGCCTGCCTTGGACGACTCTCCGTTGCCGAATCCGCCGATGTCCTACCTGATGAGCCCACAGGTTTTCGCGGACGCCAAGAAGGGCAAGCTCTGGCAATTCTGATTCAAGGCAGATCGATTCCGCCCACGTTGAGCGGAATCATTTTGCCGAGGTCTTGAATGAGAAATTCCTCGGCACCCGAGTTGGCGCCCTGCAACACACGCACGGAGTCGCTTTTGGATCCGCGATCGATGGCGATGCGCGTGATGTCGGCACGTTCACTTACCCGAACAAGCGGAAGTCCATCCTCGCTTGAGAGAAAGGTTCCCGCCGTGCCGCGCGATGCACGCACGTTGATTTCGCCATGTTCACCGGTGAGTGGGTTTTCCGTGAGGCGGATGCGGAGCGATTTTGACTCCGGAGCCGCAGAGGCGTCCGGCACGACGGTTCCATTGGAAAACCCGAAGGCTGGAGTCTTTTGAATCACACGTTCCCATTCGGTCGTCCAACCGCCTTCCTCAGTCTTGCGGATGAGGCGCATCGTTTGGGTGGTGGTCGATTGGGCGAGCACGACAAAGCCTGCGCCATCCGGCAGGGCGCGAACGAGAACAGGCGGAGGCGAGTCGGCTTCGTTGGAGAGCAGGCGGAGGATGTCGCCGGTGGTGTCTGCCTGTGCCACGAGTGGAGTTTCATCGGGGTCCATGGCGGTGCCAGTGAACCAGAAGGTGGACTCTTCGCCCGGCGAGAGCGAGGTGATGCGAACGGGGAGAGGGATTTTTTGAAACGGGTTGGCCTCCGTCGAAATGAAGCAGCCTTGCTCGGTTGCGCCGACGAGAGTGAACCCGAGCGTCGCGAGGGAGGAGAAGGCGGCAGGTGGTTTTGGCAGTGAGGTGGTGGCAGCAGGAAAGAGTTCGAGGCGATCATCGATGGCCAGAAGAACCGAGTCGCCGAAGGCCGTGAACGCAGCCACCGACGCCGGATTTGTCGCGGGCAGCTTATCGCCTGAAGCCGCACCGTCAGCGAGGTTGAGCGACGACCATGTGGAGGCGGTCTTGAGAATTGCGGTGCGGGCGAGGGGGGCCATCCGCGCAGGAGGTTGGCCAACCAGCATGGTGCTCCAAACAAATCCTTCCGTGGCGTCGTAGCGTGCGCAGACAAGCGTGTCTTGTGTGGTTCGGCCCGCGAGCAAAAGATTCTCGCCGGGCAAAACGGCAATGTCGTCGATCCAACTGATCTGCGGGGCGTTCGTTTCGGCGAGCCAATCATTGAAGTGGTAGGCCACGCCTTCGACGGCAAGTTCCGGCACGAGATAGCCGCGGATGTGGTAATGGCCCGCCGGAAGGCGCTTGCCGGAGTCATCGGAGCCGTCCCATGCCGTGATCAAACCGTTTAGCCCCTTGCGGAAGTTTTCCTCCGGGTCGAGCGCGTGGAGGGTTCGGACGAGGCGGCCAGTGGGATCGAAGACTCCCAGCGTGACAAGGCCGTCCTCGGGCACGGCAAAGGCGATGTCGTTTGACGCGGGATCTGCGGAGATCGACGCCGCGAGCACCAATGCGCCCATAAGCGCCGCAAGCGAGGTTTTCACAGGTAGTGTTTCCAGTTCACGTTGGGGAACAGATTGTCCCTTTCCTCGCAGGCTTCGAGCAGCGGTTCGTCGGGAATGCCGGATTCCAGCATTTCGTGGAGGCGGGTGAAGCGGAGGATGTGGTCCTTCGTGCGACGGGTGGCGTATTCGACCGCCGTGCCGGTTTTCATGAGGAACGCCCAGTCGCTGGATTGGGCGAGGAGGAGTTCGCGGGCGAGTTGGCGGAGGGTGCGGTCCGCGAATGGCGAAGGCGAGGGGGCGTGTTTACGGGCGGACTCTGTCATTCGGCGCGCCGCCGCGTGGAGGTGCGGGTAAATCCAGGAATTGCAGTGGTCCAGCCAGACCTCCCAGTAGCCTTTGTTGCCCCAGCTCGAAGGCGAGGGGCTGACCATTTGCTGGGTCGGGTTGCGGCGCAGGTAGTCGCCGGGGGTTTCGAGGCGGAAGGTCGTCTGGTCGTAGGCCGCCTTGCGGAGAAAAAGGTTCAAAAACTCGGGTCCTTCATACCACCAGTGGCCGAAGAGTTCGGCGTCGAAGGGGCTGAGCACGAGAGGTTCGACAGGCAGGATCGAGGCGAGGTGGTTGATTTGCCGCACGCGGCTGTCGAGGAAGTCGCCGGCATGGTGGTCCGCCGCCGCCATCGCCCAGGCGCGGTTGTAGGGCTCCTTTTGTGGCGAGCCGGTGATGCGGTGGTATTTCAGGCCGGTGATGCGGCGGTGGCCGACATTCGGAAGGATGGTGTGGAGGTAGTCCTCGGGCAGTTCCATGCCGATGTCCCTGTAGAAATCGCGGTAGGCGGGATCGCCGGGATATCCTTCGCGCGCGCTCCAGACCTGCCTGCTGGACTCGCGGTCGCGCCCGAAGACAGCGGGGCCGGCGGGAGTGAAGTAGGGGGCGTGAATGGCGAAGCGCGGGCGTGGCTCCCCATACATGAGGCCATGGGCGTCCACCACGAACCAGCGGAGGTTCGCCTCTTGCAGGATGGAGTCGATGCGGGGCACGTAGCCGCACTCTGGAAGCCAGATGCCCTCCGGATCGCGGCCGAAGCATTCGCGGTATTCGTCGCGGCCGATGAGGATTTGGGCGCGCATCGCCTCCGGCACGATTTCCATGAGCGGGAGGAATCCGTGGGTCGCCGCGCAGGTGATGATTTCCAGGATGCCATCCTCCTGGAGTTGGGCGAACGCCCCCACGATATCGCCGGAAATTTCGCGGCGGTAGAAATCGAGCGCGTTTTGGAAGCGGTCGTGGTAGTGGCGGGCGATTGTGTGGAGTTCGCGATCGTGTGCGGTGCGGTCGAGTTCCATGGCCGCGAGTTCCAGCGAGCGCTCGAGGTGACGATCGGTGCGTTCTCGCAGGAGGTCGTCGCGGAGCATCGCGCAGAGCGACGGGGTGAGCGTGAGCGTGAGGCGGAGGGGAACGCGCTCCGCGACCATGCGGCGCATCATTTGCAAGAGTGGGATATAGCACTCGGCAACAGCCTCGAAGAGCCAGTCCTCCTCGAGGAATTCCTCGTGCTCCGGGTGTCTCACCCATGGGAGGTGGGCGTGGAGCAGAAGGGCAAGCGATCCTTTAGGCATGATGCTGTTGCGGAGATTATCCCCGCCTGGGCACCGGGACAAGCTCCCGCAAAAAAATCACCCCTGCCAACCGCTCCACTTTTTGAGCGATTCGAGGGCGCGTGCGCGGTGGCTGAGCGCGTTTTTCACCTCGGCACCGAGCTGGGCGAATGTCTCGCAGTGGCCCTCGGGAACAAACAACGGGTCGTAGCCGAATCCAAGCGTGCCTTTTTCCGAGTTGATGATTGTTCCCTCCACCGCGCCGTGGAACGAGGCGAGAACAGTTCCAGATTTGGCCAGCGAAAGAACGCAACGGAAGCGGGCCGAGCGGGATTTTCCCCTGACGTCGGCGAGGCGTTCCAGAAGCAGGGCGCGGTTCGAGGCATCGGTCGCGCCGGGGCCGGAGTATCGGGCGGAGATGACGCCGGGCGCGCCACCGAGGGCATCGACCTCGAGCCCCGAATCGTCCGCGACGACCCATCCGTCGAACAACCGCGAGGCGGCAACGGCCTTGAGCGCGGCGTTTTCCTCGAACGTGGCGCCGTTTTCCTCGACCTCCGGCATGTCGGGAACGAGCGAGAGATCGAAAACCTCGAAACCCGAGCCGAGGATTTGCCGGATTTCAACGATCTTGTGGGCGTTGCGGGTGGAGACGAGGAGTCGATTCATGGGAGCATGGCGAGCGCCGCGAGCAGGCGGCCGGTTTGGCCTTTTTCGAGGCGGTAGGAGTAGTAGCGCGACGGGTTCGACGCGGTGCATGTGCCGCAATCATGGATGTCGCGGATGCCCGCAGCTGCGGCTTGGGCGCGAATGTCCGCCGCGAAATCGATCTCGTAGTGCGGCGGGCGGATGCAGGGGGAAATCTGCAGCACGAGGTCGGAGGACGAACCGCCGGTGGCATCGAGGAGTGCGGCGATGGTGCGGGGAACGATGCCGAGTTCGGTGCCTTTTTTCCCGGCGTGGGCGAGGCCGATGCCCCGCCCGAGGCGGTCGGCGATGTAAACCGCTGCGCAATCGGCGACGTGGATGCCGAGGCAGAGTCCGCGATCCGTGGTGATCAACGCATCGCAGTCGGGCACGGGAAAGGAGTCAGTGGAGGAGATGCGGGCGACGGTGTTTCCATGGACCTGCGAGGCGCGCGCGAGTGGCATGCCTTGAAATCCCTGTGCGTCAAGCGCCGCGCGCTGGAGGGAAGCGAGGCGCCCCATGGCGGTCTCGCGGTCGGTTTTGACATCCACCCCCGGCGCGCGTGTGAGGAAGACGGCACGCAGGCCAGTGAGCGCATCCAGCGGCGGGAAGGTATCCGCCGCAGGCATCATTTGGCTGCCGTGTCTTTCGATGGTGTTTTTTTCGGCGCTGGGGCTTTTTCGAGGATCGGAACCAACGGGTCCTCCTTGCGGAACTGGCGCGGGAGTTTCGGTTGGGGGCGGTCGGGATTGTTGATTTTGTTGAAGCGCTTCGCTTGGGGTTTTGCGAGCGGATCGTCGAAGATGTCCTGGAAGCGCGTGTCGAGCGAGAGGGCGCGGTCGTATTCGGCGATGCCGCGGATGTAGTCGTAGTAGGCCTGGAGGAGGAAAGTCTGCGACTGGAGGAGCGAGGTTTGCTGGTTCAACACATCGAGCTGTGTGCCCGCGCCCGCGTCGAGGCGTTCCTTCGCGAGGCGTAGGGCCTCGATGCCCTGCACGACGCTCGCCTCCTGGCTGTCCACGGTTTCGCGGGCCTGGAGGAGGTTCGAGATCGCCTGCTGGACCTGGAGAATCACTTCGCGAACGCCATTGTCGTAGTTGATCTTCGCCTGTTGGAGGCGGGCCTTGGCGGTTTTGACGTTGCCGTAGGTGAGGAGGCCGTCCCAGACGGCCCACGAACCCGAAACGCCGAAGAACCATCCGTTCACCATGTTCGAGAGGTTCGAGGTCATGACATTGCTGTCGTTCGACTGTCTTGCGCTGGCGTTGATCTGGGGGAGGTAGCCGGCGAATTGCTCATCCACGCGCGCGGCCTCGCCGATGATGAGTTGGCGTTGGGCCTTGAGTTCCGGATTGCGTGCCACCGCGATGCGGATCGACTGGTCGGCATCGATCGCGCGGGGTTTGTAGTCGAGTTCGCCCACGATGTTGAACGGCACTTCCGAGGGGAAGCCCGGCGGGTAGTCCATGCCGAGGAGTTGGACGAGGCGATACATGGAGATGCGGTAGTTGTTCTCCGCCTGGATGAGCGGGGGTTTGGCGTTGGCGAGCGCGACTTCCGCCTGGAGGACATTGAAACGCGGCACGGTGCCCGCCTCGTAGCGGTTTTGCTGGTCCTTGAGTTGCTCGGTGAGGAGGTCGACGGATTGCTGGTTCGCGATGATGAGGGCGCGGTTGAGGACCACCTCGAAGAAGTTGGTCTTCACTGACGCGATGACGCGGTCGATAACACCGCGGAGGCGGTAGTAGGATTCCACCTCGTCCGAGATGGACGCACGAATGCCCGCGATGGCCGAGCCGCCGTCGTAGATGAGTTGGGAGAACTCGATGTTCACTCCCCAGGCCTCGTCGTTCACATTTCCCGCGCCGAGGTCTTGTTCGACTTGGAGTTCGCGGGTGGTGTAGCCGTAATTCGACTTCACGGCGACCTGAGGAATGATGCGCGAACGGACGCTGATGAAGCGGCCCGAGGTGGTGTTGAGTTCCTGGATAGCGACGAGGATTTCGGGGTTTTGTTTGATGGCGGTCGTCACCGCGTCGGCGACTGTAAGGTCGGGGACGTTCGGGTTGCGCTGTTTGGCGATGAGGTCATTGAGTTGGGTGAAGAAATTCGTGACCGCCATTTCCTTGGTCACGGCCTCGGAGGCGCTTTGCTCGAGGGTTGGGGTTTCCGGGGTTTCGGCAAGGGGTTCGGTGATTTGGGGAGGCGGGGTTTCGGTTTTTTCGAGTTCGCTGATGATTTGGGAGGCATCGGGAAGCGGGGGTGCCGCCGGCATCGGCGGGAGCGGGAGTGGCATTGATCCGTCGGGGAGCGGGGTCGGAGCGGGGGTGGATTGCGGCAGGGTCGGCAACGGCGCTGTGGCAGCGGGAGTGGCAGGAAGCGGCAGCGGAGTGAATGTGGGGAGTGGCGGAGGGGTGGGCAGGTCTTTGAATTCCGCCGCCGGCACTGGGGGTGGAGTTGGAGCTTGGGCGAAGGCGGCGGGAAGAAGGCACGCGAGCGGCCAGAGCAGGAGCGTGGAGGAGAATCGAAGGAATAACTTGCGCATGGAAAATAAAGGGTTGGGTGGAGATTAGCGCTCCGGCGGGGCGTTGGAAGAATTTCCCGCAGTGTCAGGCGGGGCGATTGTGATGCGGTCGCCGGGGGCGGGTGTGCCCTCGACGATATCGGCGATGAGAAACGGGTGGTTGCGGTGGGGGGTGGCGCGGAGGGTTGCGGTTTCGGCGAGGTCGTTTTTGGAGCGCAGGATTCGGCCTGGCGCGACGGGAGCGGTTGTTTCAATCAAAGCGAATTGCTCCGGCGAATTGACCATGCGGACTGTGCCGATTTGTTGCGGAACGGAGATGGCGGGTGTCTCGGGTTGCTTTTTTTTGAACGCGCAGGCGGGGAGTGCGCCAACGAGCGCGAGGGTGGCGGCCAATTTGAGGGCGGTGTTCAGGGAAGCCATGCGGGAGTGCGTGGGGGGTCTTGGGCAAAGCGGGTGGATTGTGCGGGAACCGTTTCCGCGGTGCCGTCTTTTCGCATGATGAAGCGTCCGTTGTCAGGGAGTGGGATTTCGAGAAAAGCCGTCTCGCCGGGGTCGGCATCGCTGAGGTTTGCGATGCGGAGTCCCTCAGGCCATGGGGCTGTGGGCGAGGGGAGGTAGTTGTGTTCCGACAGAAGCGAAAGGTAGGCGGCGGTGGATGTGGCGGAGATGTCTGCAGGCCAGCCGATGCCGGGTTTTCCGGTGGCGAAGGCATCGATCGCCATCTCCTGGGCCGCGCTGTGGATGGCGGCGGCGGGGGTGTTGAAGTCCGGCGGAGAGGGTTTGAAAAAATCGAGGATTCCCGGTGGTTTCGGGGGAGGGGGTGAGGATTTTTTGTAAATGCGGCGGAGGGGGTGTTCGTCGAGGACATTGGCATGGATGCCACCGAAGGCTTCCGGGTCGTAGAGTTGAATGCCCACATAGTAGTAAATCGGGCAAATGGGCACGGCGTCTTTGACCAGCACGTCCTCGGCCTCGCGGAGGATGGCGAAGCGGCGGGCGGGGTCGAGTTCGGCGGAGGCTTTTGCGATGAGTGCGTCGTAGGCCGGAGAGGCCCAGCCGGTGCGGTTGTTGCCGCCGCCGGTGAGGAACATGTCGAGGAAGGTGTTCGGATCGGGATAGTCGCCGACCCAGCTCGAGCGGGCGATGTCGTAGTCAAGAAGCGAGAGGGAATTGAGGTAGACCTTCCACTCTTGGCGAAGGAGGTTGACGGTCACGCCGAGGGTGTCGCGCCACATGTTCTGGAGTTCCACGGCGATCGCCTCGTTGAGTTCACTTTTGCTGTAGAGGTAGGTCGCGTTCGGAAACCCCTTGCCGCCGGGGTAGCCAGCCTCGGCGAGGAGTCGTGCGGCTTCAGCGGGATCGTAGGGTAGGCCGTCGGTGCCGGTGTATCCGGCGATGCCCGGCGGGACAAAGCCATTGGCGGCTGTTTCGCCGGCGCGCGTGATTTTTTCCACGATGCGTGTTTTGTCCACGGCGAGGGAGAACGCGCGGCGGACGCGCTCGTCGGTGAACGGGCCTTTCGAGCAATTGAAGCGGAGAAAGTAGATGCCGAGGAAGGGCGCGGCGTGGAAATCGGGGCGCTTCTTGAGGTCGTCGAGCAAGGCCGGCGGGGCGAGGCCCTTGTCCATGAGAAGGTCCGCGAGGCCGCTTGCGTAGAAGTTGAAGGCGACATTCGCGTCCGAGATCGGGAGGACGTCGATGGTCTCCAGAGCGACGTGGTCGCGGTCCCAGTAGTGCGGGTTTTTGCGGAGGCGGATCTTGTCGTTGATGCGCCAGCTTTCGAGGGTGTAGGCCCCGTTGCCGATGATGTTGCCCGGTTTGATCCAGTCGTCCCCGAGCCGCTCGATGAGGCCGACGGGCACGGGGTGGAGGGTCGGAAACGCACAGAGTTGCAGGAAGTAGGGTGTGGGGTTTTCGAGTTCCACGACGAGGGTGCGCTCGTCCGCCGCGCGCACGCCCACCTGCGAAAAGTCTGTGATTTTGCCCTCGGAAAAGGCACGGGCGTTTTTCACGGGGTGGAGTTGGTAGTTGTATTGGGAGCCGGTGGCGGGGGTGAGGGTGCGGCGCCAGCTTTCCACGAAATCGGAGGCGAGAAGCGGCGAGCCGTCGCTCCACTTTGCATCGGGGCGGATGTGGAATGTGTAGGTCAATCCATCCGGCGACACCTCCCAGCGCTCCGCCATGCCCGGCACGGCTTGGCCGTGCTCGTCGTAGGAGAGGAGGCCCTCGAAGAGGGCGTTGACGATTCTGCCCTCGGGTTGGCCGGTGATGATCGCAGGGTCAAGGGACTCGGGTTCGGCTCCATTCACAAAGACCAAATCCGCGCGGTCGCTGTGCCCGCCGCATCCGGCAAGGAACAGAATTATCATGCAAATCGCGGTGGGGACGCGTAGCGTCATGGCCGTTATGAAAGCGGGAATCCGCATCACTGCAATGCTCTTCAGCCTCCTTCTCGCCGGGTGCGCCACGCGCGAACCGCTGCCTGTCGTGTCCTCGGTCGATCTCGGGCACTATGCGGGACGTTGGTATGAGGTGGCGAAATATCCGAATTGGTTCCAGCGGGCCTGCGCCTCAGATACCACGGCGAGGTATTCGTTGAGGGAGGATGGAAAAATCGGCGTCGAGAACCGTTGCCTGCGGGCCGATGGCTCGGCGATCGAGGCCCGAGGGGTGGCGACGGTGGTGCCTGGATCGGGCAATGCGAAATTGAGGGTGCGGTTCGGTTGGAGTCCTGTGGCAGGCGATTACTGGATTTTGGGATTGGATGAGCGGCATTACTCGTGGGCGCTGGTGGGACATCCGTCGCGGAAGTTCCTGTGGATTCTTTCGCGCACGCCGCAACTGCCCGCGGAAACCTATGCAGAGATCGAGGCGCTTGCGGTGCGGTTGGGATATGACGCCGCGCGGATCGAAAAAACTCCGCAATCCGCCGCCAAGGAGGGAGCGTTGTGAAACTCGACCTGCGACGCGCCTGGCGTTTTTTCTGGCGTGCGTGCCTGCTGAAGTGCCCCGAGTGCGGCACGAAACCGGTGTTTCTCCCCGTGCTGCGTGTGCGGCGGTTGGCGGACTACTTCACGCCGCTCGACGGATGTCCACGCTGTGGATACGCCTACGAGCGCGAGACCGGGTATTTCCTGCTGGCGATCTGGGCGATCAACTACGGCTTTGGCAGCCTGCTTGGAATCGGCGTGTATTTTTATCTCGAATACAACTACCGCATTCCGCTTGAGGTGCTGATTCCCTCTGTGGTGCTGCCGGTGGTGTTTTTCAATGTGTTTTTCGCGCGCCACTCCAAGGCGTTTTTTCTGGCACTCGACCATTACTTCGATCCGCATCAAAAGGAAGAGCCGGGGAACGGCGGCGGTGGTGGGGGGAATGTAAGAACGCCCTCTGGTCCAGTCGAGCCGACGGCGCCCACGAAGGCACCCGAGCCTGCGGAGCCGACATTGGTCTCCTGAGTTTTTCGGTCGATGCGCGCCCATGTTTTGAAACTTACTTGTCCGGATGCAGTGGGCTTGCTCGCGCGCATCACGGGCATCATCGCCAAGGCCGGGGGAAACCTGCTCGATGTAGGTCAGTATACCGATCCGCTGGCTGGCTGGTTTTTTGCAAGATTGGC
>CAZRLX010000070.1:0-13604 GCA_964601115.1 uncultured Chthoniobacter sp.
ACCAACTCGGCCTGTTCGCGGTGGGGGTCGAGCACGTGGAGCACGCGCACGGCGGCCTCGCAGCGGCGTGCGGCCCAGGCGGTGTGGTCGAGGATGCTTGCCGAGTAAACGGAGCCGTCGGTGCAGGCGAGGATGGTTTTCATGTCCGGTGGATTCAGTGGAGTGGTTGATTTGCGGCGGCGTCAGGCTTGTCGTGGATCGCCACCCGCTCGATGAGGGTGGCGCTGGCCTCGTTCAGGCCGATCACCTCGACATGCGCTCCGTCGCGCCTGAACTTCAACACCACTTTGTCAAGCGCCGCAACGGAGGTGATGTCCCAAAAATGCGCTCGGGTGACATCGATCCTCACCCGCGCCACCGCCTCGCGATAGTTGAACGAGCGCGCGAATTGCCCAGCTGACACAAAGAACAGGTTGCCCTCGACAAAATATGTGCGCGTCTCGCCGTCCGCCGACAGTTCCGTGCCGACACGCACCAACCGCGCCGCCTTCCGCGCGAACGACAGCAGACTCATGACAACGCCGATCGCCACCCCGATCGCAAGGTTGTGTGTGAACACCACCACCATCACGGTCGTGATCATGACGAGACTCGAGGTCTTCGGGTGCGTGCGGAGGTTTTTGACCGATTCCCAACTGAACGTGCCGATCGACACCATGATCATGACCGCGACCAGCGCCGCCATGGGAATGATTTTCACCCAGTCGCCGAGCACGACGATGAGGATCAGGAGGAACACGCCCGCGCTAAAGCACGACAGGCGCCCGCGGCCGCCGGATTTCACATTGATCACGGTCTGCCCGATCATCGCGCAGCCCGCCATGCCGCCGAAGCAGCCGGCCACGATGTTCGCCGCACCTTGGCCCACACACTCGCGGTTCTTGTCGCTGTCGGTGTCGGTGAGGTCGTCGACAATCGAAGCGGTCATGAGCGATTCAAGCAGGCCGACCACGGTCATGGGGATGGCATACGGGAGGATGATGCGGAGCGTTTCCCAGGTCAGCGGCACGTCGGGCAGCAGGAAAACGGGCAATGTCGAGGGGAGCTGGCCCATGTCCCCCACGGTGCGCAGCTCCATGCCGGCGAACACCGAGACCAGCGTGAGCACGACAATGCAGACCAGCGGCGACGGCACAACCTTTGTGTAACGCGGGAGGATGTAAATGATGGCCAGCCCGCCCGCAACCATCGCGGGCATCTGCCACCCCACCCCTTTGAACTCCGGCAACTGGGCCATGAAAATGAGAATCGCCAGCGCGTTCACAAACCCGGTCATCACCGAGCGCGAGACGAATTTCAGCGCCTCGCCGAGCCGCAAAAAGCCACACAGGATTTGGAAAAACCCCGTCAGCAGTGTTGCCGCAAGCAGGTATTGGAGGCCGTGTTCCTTCACCAGCGTGAACATCAGGAGCGCCATCGCTCCCGTCGCCGCCGAGATCATGCCAGGCCGTCCGCCGGCGAACGCCGTGACCACCGCGATGCAAAACGATGCGTAGAGCCCGACCTGCGGATCCACACCGGCGATGATCGAAAACGCGATTGCCTCCGGAATCAACGCCAGCGCCACCACCAACCCCGACAGCAAATCCTTCGGGACATTTGAAAACCATTCCTTCGTGAAATTCTTGAACATAACGAAACCCTGCCCCGCCCGCCGCGTGACAACGCATGACACGTCTGGCAGGCACCACAGACGGGTCAGAATTCACGCCAACCGCGCCATGGCAAGGCCATTCCTTCCCGAAGTGGGGTGTTTCAGGGGGTTGTGTTTCGCCGGTTCCTCTGACAAAACTCGGCGATGATCCGCCGTGTGGGCCGTGTATCGCTGGATGTTGTGGAGGGGCTTGGCGACTTCTCGATGTTTGTCGGGAGGTCGTTTTTTTCCGTGCCGCGCACCCGCAGGCTTTGGCGCAGGTTCGCCAGAGCGGTGCACGAGCAGGGCACGGTGTGCCTGCCGGTGGTGCTGATCGTTGGGGTGTTCACCGGTCTCGTGCTGGGCCTGCAAGGCTACCATGTGCTGAGCCGCTTTGGCTCCGAGGGGCTGCTGGGAACGATGGTGTCGCTCAGCCTTGTTCGGGAAATGGCGCCGGTGCTCGCCGCATTGATGCTCATCGGGCAGGCGGGATCGGCATTTGCGGCGGAGTTGGGCATCCAACGCAACACTGAGCAGATCGCCGCACTGGAGACCATGGGTGTGGACAGCTTGGGCTACCTTGTCACCCCGCGCCTGTTGGCGGCGCTGCTTGTCTACCCTTTCCAGGCGGCGTTGTTTGTTGTGGTCGGGCTGTGGGGCGGAAGCGTCTCGGGATCGATGCTTCTCGGCGTCGATTCCGGCGTCTACTGGTCCGCGGTGGACCGTGCGATCGAGTTCCGCGACCTGCGCGAGTGTTTTTCCAAGGCCGCCGTCTTCGGCCTGCTGGCCACCTCGATCTGCGCCTACCAAGGCTTCCATGCCGGCCTCAACCACTCCGCCTCGGGCGCGAGGGCCGTGAGCGCCGCCACCACCCGCGCGGTGGTCTTCTCGAGCATCATGGTGCTCGTGGTGGACTACATCATCAGTTCGTTTTTCGTCTGACCATGGGCACCGCGCCATCCAGCATCCTCGGGATTCGGGGCCTCTCGAAAAGCTTCCATGGCCGCGAGGTGCTCTCGGGCATCGACCTCGAGGTGCCGCGCGGCATGATCTTCACCGTGCTCGGCCCGAGCGGCGCGGGAAAATCTGTGTTCCTCAAATGCGTTGCCGGAATCCTGCCGCCCGATGCCGGCGCCATATCGTTCGACGGCCGCCCCCTCGGGAGCGACGCCGGTGCGATGCGTGATTTCAGGCGGCGGTGCGGTGTTCTTTTTCAGGGAAACGCCCTGTTCGATTCGCTCACGGCGCTCGAGAATGTCTCCCTGCCCCTTGAGCAGACAACCCGCCTCGGCAAAGAGGAGATTCGCGCGCGCAGCCTCGAGGCGCTCCGCCAACTCGAGATGGAGGACTTCCGCGACCACCACCCCGGCGCGCTCTCCGGCGGAATGCAAAAGCGTCTTGCCCTCGCGCGCGCCATTGTTACACAACCTGAACTGGTCCTTTTCGACGAACCCACCGCCGGACTCGACCCCCTCCGCCGCAACGCCGTTTTTGCCATGATCGCCAAATACCAACGCCTCGCCGGGTTCACGGCACTTGTCGTCACACACGACGTGCCGGAGGCTCTTGTGGCCAGCGACCGTGTCGCACTCCTTGAGAAAGGCCGCATCCAGTTCGAAGGCACACCGGCGGATTTCACATCCTCCGCCCACCCGGTGGTTGCCCAGTTCCGCGACAGCGAAACCGCCCTCCGCGCCACGATTTCTGCCATCCGCTCGCCCGAACCCGCCGCCGCATGAAAAAATCAACCCTCGAATTCCTTGTTGGCGTGTTTGTTCTTCTGGGCCTCGCCGCCGTCGTGCACCTTTCGCTCCGCGCAGGCTCGGGGACATTGGGCGACGGTGAGACCTACGTGATCGAATCCCGCTTCGCCAATGCGGGCGGCCTCCACTCCGGCAGCAGCGTGCTGGTATCGGGTGTGACCGTCGGCCGCGTGGAGGACATTCGCATGGACCCCGAGGATTACAGCGCCATCGTCACTCTCCGCATCCCCATAGCGCTGCGCCTGCCCACCGACTCGATGGCATCGATCAAGTCCTCCGGCCTCATCGGAGACAAGCATGTCACGCTTTCCCCCGGCGCGGACGAGACGTATCTTGAACCCGGCGCACGCATCCTCATGACGGAATCCGCAGTTGATCTCGAGTCGCTCATCGGCAAAATGGCCTTTGGAGCTGTCGACAACGAATCCACAGAGTCCACCCCGGCGCCCGAAACCCCATGAAACCCTTCTCGATCCTTCTCGTCCTCCTCGTTCTTGGCATGCCGGCCCTGCGGGCATCGACCACCGCAGATGCCGAGTCGTTCCTCAAAAATGCCGTCGCCCAGGTTGTGACCGCCGCCAAAAGCGCCTCCGACGGTCCCACTCTCGCGAAGCAACTCGAGCCCCTTCTGGTTAAGACGATCAGTTTCGACGCCATGACCCGCCGCGCCGTGGGCCCCGGTTGGAGGCAATTCACCGACGCCCAGCAGACCGAGGCCATCAGGCTCTTCACCGCGCTCGTGATCCGCTCCTACTCGGGCAAATTCACTCCCGGCGAGCTGCCGACCATCGACTACAAATCCGCCCAATCCCCCGCGCCTGGGCGCGTTGAGATCACCACCACGACGACCTACAAAGGCAGCAAATACGACGTCGTCTACCGCCTCGAACTGCTCGGTGCCAAAGGGTGGCGCGTCACCGACATCGTGATCGAGGGCGTGAGCATGGTTGCGAACTACCGCACGCAATTCGACGCCCGCTTCAAGGCCGGCGGAGCGGATGCCGTCATCGGATCATTGAAAAAATCCACCCAGTGATTTCCCGGTGACAACCCCATTGAAAGTCGAGCGTTCCACAGCCATTGTGAAAATCCTGATGAACACCCAGACACTCCGACTTCTTTCGGCCGTGGCGTTTCTCCTGGCCTGTGGGGGAACACCCGCCTTTGCGAGCAATGCGATTGTCCTCTCCGATGGCACCCCCGCCGAGCGCCTTCCAAAAAACTCCTCCGAGACGCTCTATCTCGCCAGCGCGCTGGAATCCTCGATCCGCGTTTACGCCAAGCCGGTTGCCACACCCGCTTCCAAACCAAGCGCCACGCCCAAGGCCGCGCCCGCCCCCAAGCCAAAGGCAACGCCAAAACCCAAACCCACCCCAAAACCCAAACCAACTCCCAAATCCACCCCTTCACCCGCTCCCAAGGCTGAAAAGAAGCCCAAGCCCGCCGAGGTCACTGTGAGAAAGGATGCCGCAAAGCCCGCCAAAGCCGCGCAGTCCCGGCCGGCGGCACCCGCCACGGAGGATGATGACGACCTGGACGAATACGGCGACGTCGTGCGCGTCTCCGACCCGATCCAGCCTGTGAACCGCGGCATGTTTTGGATCAACCACCAGCTTTACAACTTCGTCCTCAGGCCCGCCGTGAAGGTCTACACCACAGTTCTTCCAAAGCCGGTGCGCACGGCGGTGAAAAACGTCTACGACAACGTCGAGTATCCCATCCGCCTCACCAACCGCGTGCTGCAGCTCGACTTCAAGAATGCCGACCTCGAGACCCGGAAATTCGTGGTCAACTCCGTCGCCGGCGTGGGCGGCATCTTCCGTGTGTCGGACAAAATTCCCTCGCTTGCCGATGTGCCGTCCACCGACACCGGGCAGACATTGTCCAAGTGGGGCATCGGCCACGGGCCGTATCTCGTGCTGCCCGTGCTCGGCCCGCGGAGCGCGCGCGACACCGTGGGGCTCGCCGGGGATGTCGCGTTGAATCCGCTGACATGGGTTCCCTTCGGCGGCCTCGGCGAGGCGGTCGCCCTGTCGATTTCCACACCGAACACCACGCGCAACATGGAAACCCGCCTGCAAATCTACGACGCGGTCACGCGCGACGCCATCGACCCCTACCTCTCGGTTCGCGACGGCTACATCCAGAGCCGTGACAACGCCGCCGCGAAAAAGTGACGCGCCGGCACGTTCCCGCTTTCCTCCAGTCGCCGCGCCCGATTAGCCTCCGCGCCCACACCGCCCCGCCCACGCCTTTATGAAGACCCTTGTGATCGGCCACCGCAACCCCGACATGGACTCCATCGTCTCCGCCATCGGCTACGCAGAGTTCAAGCGCGCCAGCGGGGTCGGCAATGTCTTCCCCGCACGTTGTGGAAACACCAACGAGCGCATCGATTTCGCCCTCGCCAAATTCGGCGTCGAGGCCCCGCAGTTCGTCGCCGATGTGTATCCCCGCATCGAAGACGTCATGGAGCGGAATGTGGTGTGCATCCACAACGAGTCCCCCATTTACCAAGCCATGATGCGCTTCGGCGAGGACCGCTTCCGCGGCCTGCCGGTGGTGAACGACAACCGCTCGTGCATCGGCCTCCTCTCGGCCTTCAAGCTCGGCAAATACCTCTTCCCGCCCCTCGAGAACCTCTCCTCCACCCGCGTCGTCGAGGCCTCGATCACCCACATCCGCGACGCCACCCGCGGGATGCTCGTCACCGGCACCGAGGACACGAGCGTCTTCCCGCGCACACTCGTCGTGGCGGCGATGCTCACCGAGTCCTTCAAAAAACGCCTCGAGCAACTCGACATCCCGTCCACCGTGCTCATCGTCGGCGACCGCTGGAACATCCACGAACTCTCCATCAAGGCCGGCGTGCCCGCCATCATCGTCACCAACAACTTCCACCCGCCCGACCACATCCTCGACCTGGCGAGGAAACACGGCACCACGATGATCACGTCTCCGAACGACACGGCGACGACCGTGCTCCTCGCCCGCGCCGCGGTGACGGCCGGGCAGATGCTTTCGTCGGAGTTCACCAGCCTGAACGCCGAAACCACGCTGCGACAGGCGAGGATGGATCTGGCCATGGCCTCGCAGTTCGCCTTTCCGGTGCTCGGCCCGCAGGGCCGTCTGCAGGGCATCATTTCCAAGAGCGACCTGCTCAAGCCCGTGCCGCGGCAACTCATTCTCGTCGACCACAACGAGCTTCAGCAAGCCGTGGCCGGCGCCGAGGAGGTGCCGATCCTCGAGATTCTCGACCACCACCGCATCGCCACACCGCCCACGCAGCAACCGATCCTTTTCATCAACCGGCCCGTGGGTTCCACGAGCACAATCGTGGCCGACACCTTCCGGCAGGCGCGGATTCCGATTCCGAAACACATCGCCGGACTCCTCATGTGCGGGCTCATTTCCGACACCCTGAACCTCACCTCGCCCACGACCACGCAGGTCGACCGCGAGATCATGACCGAACTGTCGAAGGCCTGCGGCATCAAACCCCGCGACCTCGCCGCCGAGATTTTTTCCGTCGGGTCGCCGCTCGCCAGCCTGTCGATGAAGGAAGTCGTGACCGCCGACTGCAAGGAATACACCGACCGCGGCGTGATCTTCAGCGTGTCGCAGATCGAGGAAATCAGTTTCGCGCAATTCGAGTTGAAGCAGGAGAAACTCATCGCCGAACTCGAGAAATACCGCGAGGCCCACGGTTACTTCTTCTCCACCCTGCTGGTCACCGACGTGAACACGCAGAACTCGATCCTGCTGGTGCGGGGGTCGGAGAGTTTCACCCGCCTTATCGACTTCCCCGAGGCCGGCCCCCACGCCTGGCGCCTCGACGGCATTGTCTCGCGGAAAAAACAACTCCTGCCCTACCTCACCTCCCAACTCGCCCGCATGGCCTGAGGCCATCCGCGTCGGCGGGGGGCGTTTCCGCGCAAGCCTGTTGACAAATCACAAATGTCCTACAATTTTGTCCAACATGCGCACCGTCACCTCAAGAGACCTTGCCCACCGTCCCAAGGAAATACGAAAACTTCTCAGCGCCGGGGAAACGTTGCAGTGGACGGCCCATGGCACCGCCGTGGCTTTGATCCAACCAGTTGCGGCTACAGCCAAGAAGCCGGATTGGGTGGCTCGCGCACGCGCCGCCGGAGCTGTCAATCGAAGCAAAAGCCAGGTGGCAGATTCCATCTACGCCGACCGCGACTGATTTCCCGCTCCATGTCCAAGCTCTATTTCGACACAGGGGCGCTTGTGAAACTATACCTCGTTGAGGAGGGTAGCGACTTCGTTCAAGGGAAAGCCCGCTCCGCCGCCTCGATTCCATTGAACCAACTCCAAGAAACGGAACTTCGAAACGCAATCCACGCGGCAGTCGGTCGAAATGCCATTTCACCGGCAGCAGGAGCATCCGTGCTCGAGAATGTGGAGTCCGATATTCGCGCCGGCATTTTGGTCTCCGCAGCTGTTGACTGGCCCCGTGTCTGGTCGCGGGCCGCACATTTGGCGCGTCTTCACACCGCGAAACTGCTGTGCCGCACCTTGGATATCCTGCACGTGGCCGCCGCCGAGGCCTGCGGTGCCGACCTACTGGTGACCGGCGACCTTCGCCAATTCAAGCTCTGCAAAGCGGCGGGGTTGCCCGTGGTCAGAGTCCCGAACGGCTTGAACTCTTGATTCGCGGCGCCAACTCCGCCATTGTGCGAGGCTTTTCATGGCGAAACGTTCCACCGGCAACAGGACAACCACGATCATTGCGGGGCTCGGGCTGTTCCTGTTCGGGAGCTACCTGTTCGCCTCGCTGGCGAGTTTCGACCCGCGCTCGGTGCCCGGCTGGGCGCCGTTGATCAGCTCGATTTCGACCACGACCGGCGCGCCCTCGAACCTCGGCGGGCCGATCGGCTCGCTACTGGCGGGCTACATGCTCTTCCTATTCGGCGGCGCGGCCTATCTTGTCGCGGTGACATGCCTTGGCTACGGCATCGCCGCAGTGGCGGTGGCGGGGTTCGACCTGCGCGACAAGGCCGGATGGGGCGTGCTCATGGTCTTGCTTGGCGCGTGCCTCCTGCAATTGCAGCCGGTGTTTCTGCAGGATTGGAAACACGAACTCCGCATCGACGGGCCCGGCGGGTTTCTGGGCCTGTGGATCGGCGAGCGGGCGGTCCACGCTCTTCTGGGATCCTCCTCGTTTCTCCTTCTTGCGGGGTTGTATCTCGCCAGCCTGCTCTTCACGGTGTCCTCGCATCCACTCCGCGACCTCGCCTCGCTGTGGAAATCCATCCAAGCGTGGCGTGCCGCGCGCCACGCAGCGAAGCTCGAGCGCATGAACGAGGAGAACCGCCTCGAGGAACAGCGCCGCGCGCTGGAGAAAACCGCCGGCAAGCTCGAGCGCAAGCTCCGCAAGAAGGGCATCGATCTTCCCAAGGAGGAAACCGAGGCGTTTCCCGAAGAGGAAAACGTGCCCGAGCCGGACATCATCGACGCCACCGCGCCTTCGGCGACTCCAAAGCCCAAGCTTTCCTCGATCCGCCAGAAGCCCGAATCCAAGGACGCCTTCCCGCCGGGCCTGCTCGATGTGCGGCTGGAACACTACACGCTCCCCGGCCCCGATCTGCTGGACCCCTCCGATGAGAGCGACCGCCAGCCCCTCGACCGGCAGGAACTCCTCGACAACCAGTCGCTCATTTTGGACACGCTCGCGCAGTTCGGCATCAGCGCGAAGCCCGGCACGATCACCAAAGGCCCCACGATCACCCGCTACGAGGTCTATCCCGACAAGGGCGTGCGCGTTGACAAGATCGTGGCCCTCGAGCGCGACATCGCCCGCGCGACCCGCGCGGAGCGCATCAACATTCTCGCCCCGATTCCCGGCAAGGACACGGTGGGCATCGAGATCGCAAACTCGAAAAAGGTGAAGGTCACCCTGCGCGAGTTGTTCGAGAAGGATGTGTGGCGCGAGTCCAGCGCGAAGCTCCCGCTGGCGCTCGGCATGGACGTCTACGGCAACACGATCATCGGCGATCTCGCCAAAATGCCCCACCTGCTCGTCGCCGGCACCACCGGCAGCGGCAAGAGCGTGTGCATCAACTCGATCATCGCCAGCCTGCTCTTCCGCTACTCCCCCGAGCAACTCCGCTTCATCATGATCGATCCGAAGGTGGTCGAGATGCAGATTTACAACACGCTGCCGCACCTCATCACTCCCGTCGTGACCGATCCGAAAAAGGTGCTCCTGGCATTGCGGTGGGTGGTGGATGAAATGGAGCGCCGCTACCGC
This sequence comes from uncultured Chthoniobacter sp., assembly GCA_964601115.1. Lineage (GTDB taxonomy): Bacteria > Verrucomicrobiota > Verrucomicrobiia > Chthoniobacterales > Terrimicrobiaceae > UBA967. The sequence continues at coordinate 9,674 of CAZRLX010000070.1, forward strand.
ATTTTTGCGAAGTGCAAGGTGAAGAACATCTCGTCCTTCAACGAGCGCCCGCTCCCGAAATCCCAGAAGGAACTCGACGAGGAGGCGGAAAAGAACGCCGTGGAGGAGCCTGTGGACGAGGAGCCGCCTGTCGACGACGAACTCGCGGACTCCACCGGCGAGGAAGAGGACGAGGAGCCCGAGGCCCCGCCGATCCGCGTGCCGCGATCGGACGACCTGATCATTCCCGACCGCATGGCGTTCATCGTCGTGATCATCGACGAATTGGCCGATCTCATGCAGACAGCCCCGGCGGATGTCGAGAGCGCGATCGCGCGCATCACCCAGATGGCGCGCGCGGCGGGCATACACATGATTGTGGCGACCCAGACGCCGCGGGCGGATGTCGTGACCGGCATTATCAAGGCGAACATCCCGAGCCGCATCGCGTTCCAGGTGGCGTCGAAGATCGATAGCCGCGTCATCCTCGACGAGAACGGCGCCGAGAAGCTCCTTGGTCAGGGCGACATGCTCTATCTCCCCCCCGGCACGTCGAAATTCACCCGCTCGCAAGGCGTGCTTGTGACCGAAGAGGAGATTCACCGCATTGTGGAATTCGTCTCCAACCAATCCGAGCCGAACTTCGACTCAGGCATCCACGAGAAGCTCACCAGCACCACGCCGCCCGAGGAGGAGGTCAGCGACGAGGACGAGGAGTTGGTCACGAAGTGCCTCGAGATCATCCGGCAGGAAAACCGCGCCTCCACGTCCATGCTTCAGCGGCGGTTAAAATTAGGCTATACACGCGCGGCCCGGGTCATAGATATTCTCGAGACCCGCGGCATCGTCGGTCCGAAGGACGGCGCGAAGGACCGCGAAATTCTGGTCGATCTCAACGAGGACATGCCAATTTGAAACGAAACCAACCATCCGAGGAGGGCGAATTTTTCATCGGGGCTCGGCTCGCCGCCCGGCGTCAAAAGCTCGGCATCCCGATCGACAAGGCGGCCAAGGACATTCGCATGACGCTCAGCCGGTTGCGCTCGCTGGAGTCCGACGATTTCAGCGGATTCCCCCACCCCACCTACGCGCGACTTTATTTGATCGACTACGCGAACTACTTGAAGATTCCGCTCGAGGACATCCAGGACTACCTGCCCTCCAACCAGAAACTCGGCACCACCGAGAACGGCTATTTGGAAGTCATGCTCTCGAAGCAAAACTTCATGCAGTCCGAGCAATTCAAATCCCTCCGCCGCCTCTTGAAATTCGTCGGCCTTGGACTGGCGGTGATCCTGATCATCGCCGCCGCCGTCTATTTTTGGCGCAGCTGGAAGAAGATCGAGCGTGTGAAGCCGGCGGCCGTGCCTGCGATGATGGACAGCTCCGCTGAGCCAGACGCCATGGAGCCGCTGGTGGAAGCCACAGCCATCACAGTGGTCGAGGAGCCCCTCCCCGCGAACCCCGAGCCGACGCCCGCTCCCACGGCCACACCGCAGCTCGCGCAGCCCTACCGCTATCCGGCGGCAGCCGCCCCCTCGCCCACGGCCACTCCAACGATGATTCTGCCGCCATTCGAACCCGCCCCCCGGCTGCCCAGGCCGCAATGAAGACCAAGAGCGCGCCTGAAAGCACGCAAGCCCAGCAGGACCGGCCCCGCGTGGGCATGATCAGCCTCGGCTGCGCCAAAAACCTCGTCGACGCCGAGATCATGCTCGGGTCCGCGAAGGCCGAGGGATTCGAGATCACTGCCGACCCCGCGGAAGCCGATGTGCTTGTGGTGAACACATGCGGGTTCATCGACTCGGCCAAGCAGGAATCGATTGATGCGATCCTCGAGGCGCATCGCCAGCGCCACGAAGGCACGCGGCCCGACGCCCGCGTGGTGGTGAGCGGATGCCTTTCCCAGCGGTTCTCCACCGACCTCGCCGGCGAGTTGCCGGAAGTCGATGCGTTTATCGGCCTCGACCAAGTTGCGGAGGCCGGTGCGATTTTTCGCCGCGTGCTCGACCGCGAGCCTGCGGGGCCATTGAACCTCGTCACCGCCAAATCGCGCTACATTCCCGATTTCGCCACACCGCGGTTCCGCCTTACGCCGAACCACTCGGCCTACGTGAAAATTGCCGAGGGCTGCAACCACCCGTGCAGTTTCTGCGTGATCCCGCAAATGCGCGGCCGCCACCGCAGCCGCCCGATCGACTCGGTGGTGCGCGAGATTCGCGGCCTCGTCGCCGAGGGCGTGAAGGAAATCAACCTGATCAGCCAGGACACGACGTATTACGGCATGGACCTCTGGGAGCAAAAAGCCGGCCCCCGCCAGCCTGTCGACGCCGCCCGCGGCACGTCGCTCATCCACCTCCTCGACGAGATCGGCCAGATCGGCGGTGATTTTTGGGTTCGCCTCCTCTACACCCACCCCGCCCACTGGAGCGACGACCTGATCGCCGCCATCGCGCGCAATCCCCATGTCGCCCGCTATGTCGACATGCCGCTCCAGCACATCCACCCCGAGATGCTCAAACTCATGCGCCGAGAGACCTCACGCGAGCATATCGAGGAGTTGATCGGCCGCATCCGCGCGGGCATTCCCGGCATCGGACTGCGCACGACTTTCATTGTCGGCTTTCCCGGCGAGTCCGAGGAACATTTCGAGAGTCTCCTTGAGTTCATCGAGGAGACCCGCTTCGAGCGCCTCGGCGTGTTCAACTACTCGAAGGAGGAAGGCTCCCGCGCGGCCAAGATGGACAACCAAGTCCCCACGCGCGTGAAAAACCGCCGCCACCGCGATGCCATGAAGCTCCAGCAGCGCATCGCCCGCGAGATGGCCGACGCCCAGATCGGCAAGACCCTCAACGTCCTCGTCGAATCCCCCAATATCGCCCGCACCGAACACGACGCCCCCGAGGTCGATTGCCGAGTCATCCTCACCCGCCCCGCCACGCCGGGCACGTTTGTGAAAGCAAGCGTCCTCGGCTCGCAGGTCTACGACATCGTCGCCGAGCCAACGGCTGGCTAACGTTTTTTGGGGAAACAGACCGATCGCGATTCTCCAAGGGGATTATCCCAAAATCACGATGCGGTTGCGCTGTTTAAGCGGGTCACAGGCGTTTGCCAGTGCAGGTCGGTGGATGCCGTGGTTCGGATGGGTAAAATGCAAACGTATCAGTGTCTTTCACGGCCGGGACGGCCGTGCCCCCCTCTTTTTTGTGATGCGTCCACATCCAAAGTGGCTTTGGGATCACTCCCGAGCGTTCTCGCGATGGGTGGCGACGGCGGCGGTGCGGGTTTCCACACCGAGTTTTGAAAAGATGTTTTCCATGTGCTTGCGGATCGTGTGCGGACTGAGACCGAGGATGGATGCGATTTCGATATTTTGTTTTCCCTTGCCCACCCAAGCGAGAATTTCGATTTCGCGCGGGGTCAGCTTTTTTCCCGAGCGCCCCTGCTGTTTGCGTGCAATTCCGCCACGGGCGACGAGCAGTGCGTTCGCCAGATCGGCGAAATCAGCAGCCAGCCGCGCCGTGCTTGGTGAATCAAAATGTTCCCGCTTCCCCGCATGGAGCATGATCAGCGGGCCATCGGAGGTGGTCAGGAAAACTGACACCATATCCTCGATGCCAAGAACCTTGTCCACGAGGCGATAATGCGCCCGGCGCTTCCAAACGGTGTCTTCCTCAAGCGCGCTGCGCAAATACGCGCCCGGACCGTTTTTCAAAAATGCCTCCACGCACGGGTGCGAATCCATCGGGGTTTCCTGCGCCCAAAGTCTTGCGAATAGTTTGGGAACCCGGTGGTCCGGCCCCAAACGCCCTTCCCCAGGATGCCAAAATTCCACAAGGCCGGTCTCCTCGGTGTGGCGAATCAGAGAGTGGGTATCGGCCGGAACAACATGCGCCCATGCTTGAAGAAGCGCCTCCACAAACTCGTCATCCCGCTCGGCCCGGGCGGCTTT
>CAZRLX010000071.1:0-3373 GCA_964601115.1 uncultured Chthoniobacter sp.
AAAACCCTCGTCGCCACCCTCGCCGTCTACCTCAACGCCCTCTCCGGTCGCGGTGTCCACGTCGTGACGGTGAACGATTACCTCGCCCAGCGCGATGCCCAGTGGATGGGACACCTCTACACCTTCCTCGGCCTCACCGTGGGCGTCATCCAAAACGACCAGCCACCCGCCCTCCGCCGCCAGCAATACCAGTGCGACATCACCTACGGGACGAACAGCGAGTTCGGGTTCGATTACCTCCGCGACAATGGCATGGCCACCAGCCGTGACCAGCAAGTCCAACGCGGACACTTCTTCGCCATCGTCGACGAAGTCGACTCGATCCTCATCGATGAAGCCCGCACCCCGCTCATCATTTCCGGCCCGGCGACCGTCTCCACACACCAATACGATCGTTTCAAACCACTTGTTGATCAGTTGGTTAAAAAACAAACCATGCTCTGCAACCGCCTCGCCACCGAGGTCAAGGAACTCATTGACGCCGGAAAACCCGCCGAGGCTGGCCGCACCCTCTTCAAGCTCAAACTCGGCCAACCCCGCAACAAAGCCTTCCTCCGCCACCTCGAAGATCCCGAAAAGCGCAAGCTCATGGACAAGGCGGAACTCGAGTTCTACAAGGACACCGAAGGCAAAGCGGCCCTCGTCGCCCTTAAAGAGGAACTCTTCTTCACCATTGAGGAAAAATCCCACGAAGCCGACCTCACCGAACAAGGCCGTAATTACCTCAACCCGGACGACATCAACGCCTTCACCCTCCCCGATCTCCTCACCGAGTTCGCCGACATCGAGAACGACACCACCCTCTCCGCTGCGGAAAAAACCGCCAAAAAAGCCGCCCGCCAGCAGCACTGCGACGCCCAAGCCGAGCGCATCCACAACATCACCCAACTCCTCAAAGCCTACTGCCTCTACGAGAAGGACGTCGAATACGTCGTCGAGGAAAACAAGGTCATCATCGTTGATACCTTCACCGGCCGCAAAATGCCGGGCCGCCGCTGGTCGGACGGTCTCCACCAGGCTGTCGAGGCCAAGGAAGGCGTTCAAATCGACCGCGAGACCCAAACCCTCGCCACCATCACGATCCAAAATTACTTCCGCCTCTACCGCAAACTCGCCGGCATGACCGGCACCGCCGAGACCGAAGTCAGCGAATTCCACGACATCTACGGCCTCGACGTCAACGTCATGCCCACAAATCGCGTCGTCAAGCGCGTGGACGAGAACGACCGCATCTACAAAACCCGCCGCGAGAAATACAACGCCGCCATCGATGCCATCAAAGCCGCCCACGCCACCGGACAACCCGTTCTCGTCGGCACCGCCAGCGTCGAGGCCTCCGAGCTCATGAGCCGCATGCTCAAGCTCCAAAAAATCCCCCACACCGTCCTCAACGCCAAATACCACATGCAGGAGGCGGAGATCGTCTCCCGCGCGGGCCTCAAGGGCGCCGTCACCATCTCGACCAATATGGCCGGACGCGGCACCGACATCAAACTCGGCGAAGGCGTCTCCGACCTCGGCGGCCTCTTCGTTCTCGGCACCGAACGCCACGAATCCCGCCGTATCGACCGCCAGCTCCGCGGACGCTGCGCCCGCCAAGGCGACCCCGGCCGTTCGCGCTTCTACGTCAGCTTTGAGGACGACCTCATGCGCAACTTCGGGGCCAGCGACCGCATGACCAAAATCATGGAAACCTTCGGCCTCCAGGAAGGCGAGGAACTCGAGCACCCCTGGCTCAACAAAAGCGTCGAAACTGCCCAAAAACGCGTCGAACAGCGCAACTACATGATCCGCAAGCGCACCTTGGAGTTCGACGACGTCATGAACCAGCAGCGCGAGGTCATCTACGGCTACCGCAACGAGGTCATGGATGCCGAAAATCCCCGCGATCTCATCCTTGAAGTCATCTCCGAGATCGTCCCCAAGAAAGTCTCCGCTTTCCTCGAAGCCAGCGAAGGCGAGGAGCGCGACTACGACGGCCTCCTCCAGTGGCTCAACACCACCTTCCCCCTCGGCCTCACCAAGGAAAAAGCCGCCCTCGACACCCGCACCCCCGAGCAATCCGCCGAATTCATCGTCCAAACCATCAGCGACGCCTACGAACGCAAGGCCTCACTCGAGCATCCCGACGCCGTTCGCGGCCTCGAGCGCTACATCATCCTCAACGCCATCGACCGCCTCTGGCAGGAACACCTCTATGCCATGGACGGTCTCCGCGAGGCCGTCTACCTCCGCGCCTTCGGCCAAAAAGACCCCCTCGTCGAATACAAAAACGACGCCTACGCCATGTTCGTGGACCTCATGGACACCATCAAAGGCGAAGTCCTCCACAACCTCTTCCGCTCCGCCACAAGCCTCCAGGCCTTCGAGCAAATGCTCGAAAACATGCCCCACATCCTATCCCGCCCCGAACACCTCCTCAACCCCGAGACCGACGAAGACGGCGATCCGCAAACCCCCGACCACCCCCCGCAGCCCAAGCGCGAACTCCCCCTCAAACGCGAACTCCCCAAGGTCGGCCGAAACGACGCGTGCCCCTGTGGCTCGGGCAAAAAATTCAAGTCCTGCTGCGGACGGTCAGCGTGATTCAACCATCGCGATCTATCGCTTTGGTGGATTTTCCAATTCTTATGTAGGTCGGGCCTCCCGCCTGGCAACAAACTGCAGACGCTCGCAGGCGCGTCGCCCGCGCCAAATTCCAAAAGCGCAAAATCAATCAGCCTTTGGTATGACTACGTTGCCGTGTTGAGCTTTTTGAGAAATTTTTCCGGGTTGTCTTTGAAATCCCGCTTGCATTCCCGGCAGCACAATCTGATCTCCTGACCCTCGTAAACAATCGTGATGCCCTTGCTCATCGATTCGAGCGGATCATCCGTGACAATGCAGGTTTTCAGTGGATACGGCTTGGGTTCCGCCGCGCCTACCAGATGAATAAAGCAGACGGCGGAGAAGAGAAGAGCAAGGGTTTTCATTCAACGTGGCAACATCTCTATGCTGCAGATGCCGGCAAGTCAAATTGGTCTGCCCCTACCGACGCGCTTCAAAAAAGGGGGCAGTGTCACGGATGCCTTCCCCCGAGCCACAGGATCATCATCTCCCCTCCTGTTTCTCCTGAAAATCCTGTCCTCCTGTCTATCTTCCCCAATGTTCCACGTGGAACACCCTCGATAAATTCCACCAAAATCCCCCACCCTCGCAATTCGCCTTCAAGGCCCCTAAAACCGCGCCGCCTTGCTCCCGGCACCGACCCCCTTCTCTCCCGTTCAAAAACGCCACAGGGGCCCAAATAGAGCGTAAATTTTTCGGGCGCTTCCCCAAAAATCCACACCAAGCAGACCTGAAAGACAGAATTTACAGAATGAACAAAATTGAA
>CAZRLX010000071.1:3473-13455 GCA_964601115.1 uncultured Chthoniobacter sp.
TCCACATCCCAAAATCCGGCCGACGCCTTGGTCGTGAAAAACCACATCCGTGCCCCCTCGCCCGCCGCGTCCCGCACAGCCTCCCAACTCTCCCACACGCGCACATCGCACTCAGCCCAGTAATCCATCCCGGCCCGCCGCAGCGCTTTTTCCTCCAGCGAAAATCCCAACGGCCCGACCAAATGCAACCGGGCCCCGACCGCCATGCACAACCGGGCGATATTCCCCGTGTTGGGCGGAATCTCGGGTTCGACCAGGACAATATTCAATGGGGCATTCATTTCGTTGAAAGGCGGACTGATGGCGGTGAAGCGATTTCAAAGAGATTGACCACAGAGCACACAGAGAGCACAGAGAAAAATCAAGATGGCGAGACTTGGGTTTACGGAAGCACTGCAACCGATCGCTCAGAAGGAAGTGGGCTGTTGCATAAGTTGATACAAACGAACGTAATGGGGTAAACCCCTTAACCCCCTCCTGCAAATCCTTTTCATCCTGTCCTCCTGTCCAAAAAATCCGTTTCCGGTTTCAGTGTTCCACGTGGAACAATCGCCCCGCATGCACGGCCAGCGGCCATTGAACTTCCACCCGCTCTTCGCGTAGTGCGTGTTCGAGAGCTTCTCGAAGCGCGGGAATCGGGTCCACCCGAGTCTCCTCGCGGCAGCGTTTCGTGGCGGACCAACTCGCGCAGTATCCAGCCAACTCCTCGGCATCCCACCGCGCGGACATCCGGAACACGGGGGAGGGGACTGGATCAAAGGGAAACGCCACGCCGTCATACCCATCCTCAACCATCCTCCGCCCGGCAGGCCAAAACCGGCCGATCACCTCATGGTAAAAATTCTGAAAAACCCTGTTCGCCGCCTCGTGCTGGAGCACTGCGGTGCCATAGCACCACACGGCGACGACGCCTCGATCCGTGGACACCCGCCGGCACTCTCTCCAAAACGCCTCAAGATCGAACCAGTGCAATGCCTGAGCGACCGTGATCAAATCCACACTCCGATCCTCAAACCCGCTCTGCTCCGCCATGGCTACCCGCCACTCGACATTCGGGACGGATGCCGCTCCTTCCAATTGGGCGGCACTGGCATCCGTCCCCACCACGTTCTCGAACCGCGCCGCCAGTGCCCGCGTGGCCTGACCGCTCCCGCAAGCCACATCCCATGCCAATCCACGCACCGCACACAACCCGGCCACCCAATCAAACAATTCCTCGGGATACCCCGGCCGAAACCGCGCATAGTCCCCCGAAACCGCTGAAAAATGGTCGTCGCTCATCGCTTAAAGCCCGCCATAAAATCCCGCCACACCAATGCCCGCCGCCGCAATGATCCCCAGCGGCACGGGCACCCACCCTTTTTCAAACACCACAAAAAACCCCGCCGCCAGCGCGAGCATCGGCCAGCGAATGCCTCCATCGGGCATCCAGAGCACGGCCGCACCGAATTCGAGCGTCAGATGCAGCATCAACCCGGTCACCGCGGCAGTGATGCCCCACAACGCCTGCCGAAGCGGACGAATGGATTCGATCCGTTCCAAGGATGGCGCGAACAGAAAAATCCAAACGAACCCCGGCAAAAACGTGACCCACGTCGTCAGGAGCGCCCCAAGTGTGGCAGCGGTGAGGGGATCAAGCACGCCGGGGTGTTGCCAGGCGGCGACAAACCCCACATATTGCAACACCATGATCAGTGGTCCGGGCGTGGATTCCGCCAAGCCAAGGCCGGTCATCATCTGCGCGGGTGTCAGCCAGTCCCACGCATGCACGGCCTCCTGCGCCACATACGGCAGGATCGCATACGCCCCGCCAAAGGTCACCACCGACACCTTGCTGAAAAACAGCCCCAGATCGAACAACACCGGTGTGCCCTTGACCAGCGCCGCAAGGCCAAGCGGCACAATCCATAGAATAGCCCCGATTAGCAAAACCCGCACCCACGGCATCGATCGGCCAGTTGACGGCACACTGCCCGCCATGGAAGCCCTGCGCCCGCCGGTTACCACTCCCACAATCGCCGCCGCCGCGATGACCGCAGGGAAGGGGACATTGAAGAAAAGCAACGCGCCGAATGCCGCCAAGGCAAGCGCCCCCGCGCCGGGACCAGTGAGATTTCGCCGCCCCATGCGCCAGACAGCCCCGGCAAGCAGCGCCACCACCGCCGGTTGAATGCCTTCAAACGCACCAGCCACCGCTCCGCTTGAAGCCCCGGCCATCGTCAGCCAAGCCAGCGCCCACAACAGCAATGCGGACGGCAACACAAAAAGAATCCCCGCAAGCAAACCACCCCGCACCCCATGCATCGACCAACCGAGATAGGTCGCCAATTGCTGGGCTTCCGGCCCGGGAAGAAGCATGCAGAAATTCCACGCATGCTGAAATCGTTCATGCGAAATCCAACGGCGTTTTTCAACTAACTCGTTCTGCATGAACGATATTTGTGCAGCCGGCCCGCCGAAGCTCGTGAAGCCGAACTGCAACCAAAACACAAGAACCTCCCGAAGCGACGGGAGCACCACCTCCACAGGCGGGGTGGGGGAGTTACTTGCTCTCGACGGCACCGACGGCCTTGGGATTCACGCCGGCAGGGAATTTCGTCGTGGAGTCATAGATGACCCCCTCCCACTGGACTCCCTCGATAGGAAGTTCAACTTCGGATAAATCAGCCCCGCGCAGATCGGCATTGCGAAAATCCGCCCGGTCGAGCGACCCATAGTTCTTCGTGTTTTTCAGATTCGCGCCCTTGAAATTGACCGAATCCACATCCGCCCCCGCAAAATCCACCCCCTCGAAATTGGCATCGTTCGCGGTCACACGTGAAATCGCAGTGTCATCGGTGAACACCGCCTCGCGGAAATCCGCTCCGGCCAGATCGCATTGGTCGAATTCCACCTCGTCCAACTGCGCCTTCCCGAACGTCGCCCCGTTCATGCGCACTTGGAAAAAGCGCGTCCCGCTCAAGTCCTGCGAAGAAAAATCCTTGTTGCTGTAAAGACGGCGCGCGACCTCTTTCTTCGGAGCGTCGTCGGCATGGGCGGGGAGAAAGCAGGCGGCGGAAAGCGCAGCCACAACGGCGGGAAACAGTTTCATCAGCGACCAGCAACGGATGTTTCGCTGGAAAAGGCAACCAAAATTTTCTCCCGAAAAACCCGCCGCACCGCGCATTGTGGGAACACCCCGCCATCGCTACACTCCTGTTCCGTGAGCAACGCCCAAGGCCCCGAGAACCCCGCCCTCAGCGCACCGATCGAGGAATTCCTCATGTATCTCGCCACCGAGCGCGGCCTCTCCGAGAGCTACCAACTCCTCGTCCAACGCGCGCTCGAGACCTTCGCCCGCTGGGCCGAAACACGCACCCCGCCGCGCACCTGGGAATCGATCGAGCCGCAGGACATCACCGACTTTCTCATGCACCGCAAGCGCTCGGGCCTCCAGGCCTCCTCCGTGCGCATCGACGCCGTGGCCGTGCGCATCTTCTTCCGCTTCCTCGTCGCCCGCAGAGGCTGGAAATCAAACCCCGCAGAGACCCTCGCCCTTCCGCGTCCCGAAAAACACCTGCCGGAAACCCTCCACGAATCCGACGTGCGCCGCCTCATCGACAGCGTCGGCACCGGCGACCCCCTCGGCCTCCGCGACCGCGCCATGCTCGAACTCCTCTACTCCAGCGGCCTCCGCGTGTCGGAACTCTGCGACGCCCGGCTCGAAAATATCGACCTCGACGCCCGCTTCATCCGCATCACCGGCAAAGGCGGCAAGACACGCCTCGTGCCCCTTGGCAAGCCGGCCTGCAAGGCGATCCAAGCCTACCTCGACCGCGAACGACCGACCCTCGTCTCGAAAAAAACCGGCGGCGAAATCTTCCTCTCCATCCGCGGAAAAAAACTCACCACCCCCCGCATCCGCCAATTGCTGAACCAATACGCCGCCCGCGCCGGCCTCGACACCCACGTGCACCCACACCTCCTCCGCCACAGCTTCGCCACCCACCTCCTCGGCGGTGGCGCCGACCTCCGCGTCATCCAGGAACTCCTCGGCCACGCCGACATCTCCACCACCCAGATTTACACCCACATCGAAAAAAGCGCCCTCCACAACGTGCTGAAAAAATTCCACCCGAGGGCCTGAGGGCACCGGTCGCCGCAGTGTTTCCCACCGGTTGGATGCAGCTTTCCTTGCGGCTTGCCGGTGTTTCATCTGAAAAGGAACTTCCGCGCCGCCGGGGTGGTTCAAATGCCCGCGAGGATTTGCGGCAGTGCCGGAAGGGCGTAGAGCGGGATGTTCAGTATGGAGCCATCGCGTCGGAGATTTTGCATGGTGGCGCGAAGGGCCACGGGAGGCTGGAATTGCGAATTGTAGAAGGCAAGGCTGTGGCTGCGCACATTCGTTCCCGCCTTGATCTCCAGCGGCAGGATATGGCGGCTGGAAGGATGCAGGAAATCGACCTCGGCGGTTCCCGTTGGGTTTTTCCAATAATGCAAGGATCGCGCACCCAGAGCAACGAGGGTTTGTGCGGCGAAATTCTCGGCAAACGCTCCATGGTGGCTCCCAAGCAGGGAAAAATCTCCGCCAAGCGCGATCGGTGGCGTTTCCGCCAACGCTGCGAGCAAGCCGACATCCAAGGCGTAAATTTTAAAAGAGGAGGAATCGGTAGTGGCGGACAGGGGGAATTCGGGTTCCAGCGCGAGGGAGCATCGGTGAACAAGGCCCGCGTTTTCAAGCCAGGTCAGCGCGTTTTCGTATTCCCGTGCGCGGGCTCCGTGTTTCAAAAGCGAAAAAAGGAATTTCTTGTTTTCGCGGGAGAGTTGCGAAGGAAGGGATTTCCACACAAGTGAGAGTTTTGGAATGTCCGAGGCCGGTGCGTGCTTGGCGAAGTCGAGCGTGTAGGAATCCAGAATCGCGCGCTGGATGGTGCGACATGTCTCGCCATCCGCTCCAGAGGCATGGCGGGCGACGACCTCCGGCATGCCGCCTGTGATATGGTAGTCGCGCAACATTTGAACCAGTTCGAGATGCAGCGCCGAGGGCAATGGCTCCAGTGACTCCAACTCTTCGAGCCTCGTCCGGTATCCCGATGCGCCGACGGCATCGAGGAATTCCAAAAATGTCAGCGGATGCAGATCGAGAAAATCCACTTTGCCCACAGGAAACGATGGGGCCTTCGACATTCGCACCCCGAGCAGAGATCCCGCTGCGACGATGCTGTATGCCGGCACCTCCTCTTGAAAATATTTCAGTGCGGTCAACGCGGGCGGGCATGACTGGATTTCATCAAAGAAAATCAAATCCGCATCGGCATTGATAGGACGACGTGCATAGGTTTCCAAGTCGCCGAGAATTCGAAGTGGACGAAGGTCGTTCGCAAACAAACTCGCCAATTGCGAGTCCTGCTCGAAATTAAAATAATGGCATTGTCTGAACTCCGTGTTCCCGAATTCGCGAAGGAGATGGGTTTTCCCGGTCTGCCTTGCTCCTCTCAAGATGAGCGGCTTGCGTTGAGGATTACCCTTCCAGCGCATCAAATTTTTCGTGCAATCTCGTTTCATTTCAAAAATGATTTAAATAGGCAGAACATCACATAATTGCCACCCAAAAGCGTGATAAAAATCACATAATTGTCACTTTTTCCTGAGCGTGCGTTGTCGTTGATGACTTTCATATTGAACACTCGCGCCTCCGGGTTGTCATTTAAGCACCATGAAAAAACGTTCCGCATCGATCCTGGCATTTGCCATTGCCGTTTTATCTCTCGAAGCCGCCTCGGTGTTGAATTCCTCGCTGAGCCTTACGGAAAGCGCCTCCGCCTACACCGTGAAGATCGGCGTGCCGGAGAAGACGCCAGTGAATGTGCGTCTCGCCGGGCGGCGGCTTTTGTTGGAGACGGATGCTGGCGACAACGCGCCGCGTCACGACCAAAGCCTCCACCTGCCCGCCGCCCAGCCCGATGCGCCGCTGGGAATCCAGCGCGACAGCGGGGAGTTGGTGATCACGATTCCCAAAGGCGGCCCCGCTCCCTCGAGCGTCTCCGCCCCCGATCCGTTCGGAGCCGCCTTCCGCGGAGTCGATGACTTCGACGCAATGCGCAGCGACATGCTCAAGCAGGCGGCGGCATTGATGAACCAGTTCAACCAAACAGCCAAATCCCCCACCGGCGGCACGAGTGGCATCGACATGCTCCAATCACTCCTCGGCCAATCCGGCCTCGCTGGCGTGATTGGCGGCGGCGGGGTGGGGGGATTCGAACTCCGCGACGAGCCCGACCGCTATGTTCTCGTCTCGAAAATCCCCGAGGCGCAGGCGAAAAATGTGAGCGTGACGGTGGACAACGAGCGCTTCGTCACGATCACCGTGAAGCAGGACAAAAGCTCGCTGGCCGGCGGGTTGTCGGCGTTCAGCGCCACAAGCTCCACGCAATCGATGACGCTACCCGGCCCAGTGCAGGCCGACCGGATGACCATGGATTACAAAAACGGCCAACTCGAAGTCACACTGCCGAAATCCTGAGAAAAAGAGGGGGGCACGGCCGACCCGGCCGTGAAAGACACCGGCCCGCGAATCCGCAGAAAAAGATCGGACGTTGGTTCTATTCCCCAGCCAAGAGCCATTTGAAGGTGGTGAGGATTTTTGAGGAATCGACCGGCCCGAGTTCCCCGAGTCGTTTCAAGGCCAGAGAGTTGATTGGGCGCAAGAGGTCGCAAGCCACGACAAACTCGAATCCGCCCCACTGGACTCGCGCGCGCAGCGGAGTGAGCGTGAGGTTTTCCCGGAGGGGGCACACCAACTGTGTTGGCAGCCCAGCCAAATCCGGATGTTGCAACCCGACCAAATTCGGTCGTGTGAGGTCAGCAGTCGAAGAATATAACGGCAGGTTCATTCGGTCGCATACGGAGTCGCCTCGTTCAACGCCAGAGTCTCCTCGCAAACCCTCGGAGTATACGCCGCCACAGCATCCCGATAAAACACCTCACGCTCGCGGCGCAACTTTTCCTTCTTCAAAAGCTCCTGCACAAAAACAGATTTCGGCAATTCACCTCGCAGCATCTCCAAGAGATCAAACGCCGGCCTGCTGAGCGTCAGGGTTTGGCGACTCTGAGACGACTTTTTGGCGACTTTCATGCTGGCACATTGCCGGGGGAGATGTCCATTGTCAAGGTGCCGCCAGCCGCCAATTGCAGAATGTCCCGTGGTGCGGAAAAATCCCAATTTGAGTTGTCTGGGCGCTGAGGGTGCGCGACTCAAGACGCTCTGAGTGGCAAAACCATGCGTGTCACTGTGCACCCTTTTCCAGAAAGCCGCGCAGCATGTTCAATTCCTGTTCGGAAATTCTCGTGGCGGGGATTCCTGCGGCGATGCGCACGGCGTCTTCGGTTCTTCCATTCGCGGCAAGGACACAGGCGAGGACGGTCAGGTGGTTGGGGGGCAACGTGCGGGGATCCAAGCCGGCCTTTTCCACGATCGCGAGGGCGGCGCGGGGGTTGTCGTTGCGGAGGGACCCGAGAGCGAGATTGAAAAGCGCTGCCGGATCATTCGGCGAGGCACGGAAGCGTTCCTGCAACACACCGACATCCACAGGCATGCCCAGCACCAGATCGAGATACGCCAGATCGTTGAGGAGCGGCATGGCATCTGAGAGGTGCGGCGACGCGACGGCCATGCGCAACACCTCCCGCAGGCGCGCGGAGTCGCGGGTGTCGAGCAGCGCGGGCATCAAATCCGCAAGCAGGCCCATTGCCACACCGGGCTTCGCAAGCTGCGGCTTCAGTCCTTCGTCGAAGAGTGCGTTTTCTCCGCTGCGATGGAGATACTCGAGGACTTGTGCGGTCTCCCGTGGATTGTCGCGAAACTCCTCCAGCGCCGCGCGGTAAACGGCATCGCCCTCATCGGGGCGGCCGTCCATTTTCAAGGCCCGCGCTGTGTAAACACGCACCATGTGCGGTGGCAGGGGGAGTTCCTTGCGGGCGAGGACATCCAACATCGCCTTCCATTCGCCAAGCGCGGCGGCGGAATCGAGCCAGGCGCGCAGCGCGGCGGGGGTTGCCATCGCATCCTCGGGCGTGATCAATTCCAGTGCCTCGCGGGGTTGCCCCTGACCGTTCAACCACATCGCGGCCACAAGGCGGTCACTGGCCAAGCCGCCTTTCAATCTGGCCAGCAGATTCTCCACCACACGGGGCTTGGAGGCGGGATCGATCGCCACCTCGGCCACGTCGGCGAGGAGAAGCTGGCGCTCCGTGCGCATTGGGTGGGCGCGCAGCGCGGCAATGAAATCGGCACGCGAGTCGCCGGAGGCCAAGCCTCCCGAGAGACCCAATGCAAGCGCCTCGAGAGCGATCGCGTCATCGCCGTCCTTCAGCGCCAGCACGAGTTCGCGCAGTTGCGCACCGTTATTGTCTCCTGGGTGCGTCACAAGAAAGCGCAGCATCGCGGCACGTGCGGTGCGGCTGTCATGCAGGGAAATCGCCTGCCGGAGATGGCGGCGAGCACCTTCCACATCGCCTTTGCGCAGCAAAATCTCGGCCTCGAGCACCAGCGGGAATTCCGGCTCGCCCTTCTTTGCCACCTCGGATGCCAAAAAGCGCGCCGGGTCGGTGTATTCGCCCCGCGCTGCGTTCAGCGCCTGCTTTTTCAAATCTTCCAAACCCCCGCCTCCGCTGTGATAAAGCCGTCCGTAGAGTTCCATGGCCTGACCCCAGCGCCCCTCGCCCTCCATCATGCCTGCCATGAATCGCGTCGCGTCGGGTTGCGTCGGATTCAGTCGCAAGGCCGTGTGCGCGCTCATCGCAGCCTCTTCCCATTTCCCTTCCCTGGCGAAGTCGCGCGACATGTCCGCCATCTGCGCCGCCTGCCGCTTCTTCAACGCACCCCAGCCGCCACGCGCGAGCAAATACCCGCCCCATCCAACCACGACCAAGCCGACCAGCAGGGCAAAGAAAATCCACGGCCGCCGCAACCGCTCCCTCCAATGCGCGATCAGCATCTCAAAAAAAGACCCCGGTCAGTTCTGCGGCCGGGCCCGGAGTCATGAACCCCCGGCTCGTCAAGCGGCGGCTGCCGCCGACTTCCTCCGGCGTTTGATAAAGACATACGCTCCGATGCCTCCAAGAAGCAGGAGCGATGCGGCGACTTGGCCGGGCTCGGGAACTGGGACGGGACCGGATGGTGTGTAGGTGTAGCGTAGGGTGAGGGTGGTGGGGGAGAGCAGGTTTGAATCATTCAAATTCACAGTGCCGCTTCCCGTATTGACATCGCCGTATAGGGTGAATCCTGCAAATGAAACTGTGGCCAATCCTGTGTAGGAACCAAAGGCAGATGGATTGATTCCCAGTGTCACCGGTGTGCCGCCGATCAGCGATTGGGTGGTTCCAGTGACTGTGACGACTTGAGTGGGGTTTGAGCCATCTACCGTGAAGCTGCCGGCTGGTGATCTTGCGAACGACAATGGCGTCGAACTGTATCCGCCAAAGCCTGGCGCTGTATCAATTCCAATGGCTGCATTCGCATCGGTGTAAGTTCTGTTTGCAAGGCCTGACCTTGTGTAAGTCACATCACCTTGGAGCGTGCTGGTCTGGATAATCAAATCAATCGCCGAAAGAGTGCCGAGCGACGGATCGAATTGAGAAAATGTAAAAAGAGTGCCGCCTGTTGAAACAGTTTCAGTATCATTAAAGCTCACAGTGGCGGCATGCGCGCTGTAAGCACTCAGGATGAGCAATCCCGCGAGGATGGGTTTGAGGGTCACTTTCATGGAATTGAATTTAGAATCAAACTTAAGTGGAGTTGTCCGTATCGTGCAATATGATAAATGTCGTATTTTTGCACAACATTTCGTTTATCCGGAATGCGTTGAAATACGAAATGCGGGTTGACCGGTTGGGGTCGGGGGCTAACTTGGCGGGCGGATGCCGAAAACGCTGCTGTCGATGTTGTCGAAAGCCGCCCGGGCCGAGCGGGATGACGAGTTTGTGGAGGCGCTTCTTCAAGCAT
>CAZRLX010000072.1:0-13287 GCA_964601115.1 uncultured Chthoniobacter sp.
CGACCTTCTTCTCGGAGTTGTTCGGCAAGTGACATGGCGTTTTGGTTCAGTTTGGGATTTGTGATTGCCTTTACTTTCTGGCGAAAGGCGGGCTTGTCAATGTCTCGGTCAAGGATGTAGCGCAGCAATTGCTCGAAGGCCTCGGGCGTGAGTTGCACCATCAGCATCTCGTCCCACACAGCATCGTCGAGCAAATCGCTGATCTTTTCAGCTTTCAACGCCCGCAGCGTCAGGATGCCCATCGGCGTGCCGAGGATTTTCTCGTAGGGCATTGAAAACAACTCCACGAGCCGGAACTCGAAGTCGGGCGTGTGTTTTTGGATGGTTCCGGCGAGGCCCGCCGGGGCTTGAATGAGGTCGGCGAATCGTGTGGAGGTTTTCCACGGCTTGTTGTCTTGCGCGAGGACAAGCGGAAGGATCGGTGGCAGGCGGGTTCCAGTTGGGGACTTGCGGGCGTGGGTTTTCCAGATGCCGACCATGTAAGAGAGCAGGCGAAGGGCGATCAGAGGGTCTTCGCTGCTTTGGTGCTCGAAGAGGACATACAGGTAGGCGGGTTCGCCACCGAGGCGCGCGGTGTAGAGCAGGTCGCTGCTGGAGGCGGAAAATTCGGCATCGATTTGGCTCCCGCTTTCCAAGCGGAGCGTGGACCAATCGATCTGTGAAACGAGTTCGGGCGGGAGTTCGGCCTGCAGAAAGGCGCAGGCGGTGGGGATGTCCGAGAATGTGGCCTTGACGATTTTGTCGTGCGGTTGGTGAAGGCCGGACATGGGCAGGACCGTATTGGCGGAAGGTTGATGAGGGAAGGAGAAAGGGGGGCGAGGTTGGGTGTCATTCACGCCCCGGACGGCTCCCCTCCCCTTTCGGCTTGAACGTCCAATTTCATTTCAACTTTGGTCTCATGAGTGTCACCGGGCCGAGGAGGCCTGAGGGAATGAGCGGCGAGTCTTTGGTGAAATAATTCCAAGTCACAAAACAGTAACGGCCCTTGGAGGGGCGTGGTTCCTTTTTCACGAACCAATCCGGGAATCGCTTCAAATACCCGCCCTGATCGGCGAAGTGGTGGCCGGGCAGCCACTCGCAATCCGGCGGCTCCTGCTCATCGCCGATGAGGCGGTTGGCCCAGACATTGGTGACCTCGATTTCGAGTTCGTTGCCGACGGGTTTCAGAAGCCCTGCCGGAATCTCCACACCCCACGGCGCGCACCAGACAACCCCGAGGTCGCGGCCGTTCAGGCGCACGCGGGCGATGTGGTTCACGGTGCCGAGGCTCAGGAAAATTTGAGATTTCAAATTTGAGATTTCAGATTCCGGCAGGCCGAAGACCTTCCGGTAGTTGGCCGTGCCGGAGTAGTAGCGGATGCCTGGCTCGGGGCGCTTGGTCCAGTCCTCGAGTTCGTCGAACTTCACCTCCGCCGGTCCGCCCCATTTCGGGTCGAAGCGCACATCCCACGGGCCGGTGAGTTCGTCCACAAGTTGGAGTTCGGGGAAATTGGGTTTCAGCTCCTGCGGCTGCGCGGCCTTTTTGCGGAAAACCACAAACCAGCTTTGCGCCGGAGCGAATTTCAGCGGCACGATGGTCTTGCCGTTTTCGAACCGGAAATCCGAAAGCTCCCGCATGGTTCCCGTCACCGGATCCCAAAGCTCGGGTTGCATGCCCTCCACCGTGAACCGGCAGGTCGCATTTCCGCCCGAACCCGCGTGGGCGACAAAGAAGACATGCGTGCTGCCGTCGGTCCGATGGATTCCGCGCACCGGCAATCCCTCGGCGGAGAAATCCGCAGGTGCGGCTTGGCCCCATTGGAGCAGGGCCTGGCAGCGGCCCAGATACGCCACCCAGGCTTTGCCGGGTTCCCACCAGGTTTGCGTGCGGCCGAAGTGGGTTCCCCACACGCCCATGGAAATGCCCGGCAGGATGTCCTCGCTCCAAGGTTGCAGCGGAGCGCTGTGGAGAACCATGCGGTTGACGCCCGCCGTGAACGCCATATCGCCGACTTCCTTGAGCCCTGCAGGGGTTTCAGACCATCGACTATGGACTGGCAGGCCGGTGAAGGCCTCCGCCTCGATAATGTTGTGTCGCTTGCCATCGCCGGCATTCAGGAGGTCATTCGGTCCCCCTCCGCCAAAATCGCCTTGGCTCCAAAACTCGGTCATCACGCGGTGGACATGGGGCGTCACCTCGCTGGTGACAAACGGCCCGCCGTAGGGCTCGCAAACAAAGCGCAGATTTTCCTCGGCGAGCATGCGTGACATGGTGACAAAAAGTTTGTCGCGGTAGAGGTCGGCGATGGTGCGGTCAACATCGGCGAGGAACTTTTTCTTCTCTTCCTCGCTGCCGACCACGCGCTGGGCGAACACAGGCAGGAATGGCTTCAAATCATAGCCCCGGCGCTGGGCGAACTCCTGCGGCATGAGCGGCGTCCAGTAGGGTTTCCCCGCCTCGTAGCTGTCCAGCAGCATGTGCTGCAGGCCGGTGCCCACGAGCGGACCGAGGTGTTTTTTGAGTTCTCCGATCACATGCCGGAGATGAAAGGTCACGGCCTCCTCGCTCATCTTATCGCACTCCAGCCCCATCGCCTCCCACTGGTTCGGCTGGGTCAGCGCGCCCATCGTCGTGTGCCCGAAGCGGTAGACGACCCACTTCCCCGCTGGTGGCGTCCAGCGGAGTTTGCCCGCCGCATCCATCTTTCCGGTCAAATCGATGATCTGGTCCTTCGCGATGATGCCTTCCGCCGGCACGGCCAGCACTGCGATGTCGCGCCAGTAGGTCGCGCGGGCGGGAATGGACGGCCGCTCCAAGGCGCCGGTCTTTTTATTCACCATCGGATGGATGATCTCGCCCTGGGGATTCAAATCGGGGCGCGGCAGAATACCGTCGAACGCGACTCCGCCCTCCATCGGCGTCTGCGAATGGTAAATCTGCTGCATCGCCAGCTCCGGTGTGATCCATGGCCCGCCGGTGCTCGTGTAGCCCGGGCAGTTGTGGAGACCCACATCGATGCCCAACCGCTTCCCCTCCGCAGCCGCGTGGCGCACCATTTCCCACCACGGGTCGGTGAAGGCGATCAACCCGTCCGTCGGGCTGTTCTCGATGTGCGCCGCCCAGGGCGTGCAAACATCAGCCATGCCAAAGATCGTGGCTCCGCCGATGCCGGCGCGCTTGAACTCCTCCAAGTCGCGGGTGATGCCCTCCTTGGTGACATTGCAGCCCATCCAATGCCACCACACGCCCGGCTTGGCCGACTCCGGCGGATTTTGGAAAACCGTTTGCGGATCGGGCCCGGCGGCATGGAGGGCGGCTGACGGCACGAGGAGCGCCGTGGCGAGCAGGAGAAGAGTTTTTGTTTTCATCAAACAGTGACGAGATTTCCGCGTGCTCTGCTGGCGGGAGACCGGGAGCCTTGCCCAAGCCGATCTCCAAAAAATCATCATCGTTGAGACATGCGGGTTATTCCTCGCTCATGAGTGTCACCGGGCCGAGGAGGCCGGAGACTTCGAGCGGCTCGTTGCCTTTGTAGAAGGTCCAGTTGCTCCAAGTGAGGCGCTTGGCGGGCTCGAGATTGGCATCGCCAACCAGGCGGTTTTTCCAGACATTCGTGACTCGGATTTCGAGGTCGTTGCTGCCGGACTTTGCGGCCGAGGTGATGTCCAAGCGGGCGGGCTTCATCCAGACGACACCGAGGTTTTTCCCGTTCAGGATAACCTCCGCGAGGTGCGGCAGGTTGCCGAGGTCCAGGAAAATTTGAGATTTCAAATTTGAAATTTCAGATTCCGGCAGGTCGAAGGTCTTTCGGTAGGTGGCGGTGCCGGAGAAGTGCTTGATGCGCTCGTCGGGGTGGTTGGTCCAGGAAGTGAGCTTGTCGAAGATCACTGCTTCGGGCGGTCCACCGCGATCCACTGGAAAAGTGACGGACCACGGGCCTTCGATGGACTTTGCATCGCTTGGCTGCGATTCGCGGAAGGCCAGTGGCTTGCCCGTGGCTTTGGCTTTGTCGGTGAACACAAAGAAGAGCGACTCGTGGGGCTGGAGCGGCACGGTGACGGAGGTGGCTTGGCCGTCATCTGTGGCGACCACATTTTTTACGATGGCGCCTGTCTGCGCATCCCAGATTTCCAGCGCACGCCCGGTGGTGCGGAAGCGGAGCTTTGCCGTCTCGGCGCGGTCGAGAAGGTTGCAGACGAAATACAGATCGCCCTCGGGCAGGATGCGGTGGATGTAGTGAATCTTCGCGTCGGCGGAGGCTTGTGCGGTGAAGTCGGGCGTCAAGCCGTCTGCGGCGAGGATTTCCTCGAATGTCTTGCCAGTGATGACGCGGCCTTTGCCGACGCGGCGCTCGCCGGGTTTGCCATCGGCAGGCCATATTTCGGCTGCCAGTGTGCGAACGATTTGATCGGCTTGCGGGAAATCCACCAACGAGGGTGAGCGGGTGGGCGCGGGGCCGATGAGCGTGGCACCGGCTTCCGCGAGGCGTTTGATTTTCTCGACATCCGCCGGGACGAGGCGCGCGTGGTCGGGGAGGACGAGGTAGCGGTAGCGCATGCCACTTGGCAGGACGACCTCACCGTTTTCGATCGTCACTTGCTGGAAAATCGTGGAGTCGCAGACATCGTAATCATACCCCGCAGGCAGGGCTGGTTTAATGAAGTTCTTGGGATCGATCGCATCCGGCGCGAAATACCCCACGCTTCCGGGAACATCGCGGCCGTAGTAGTAGAGCACATCGGCGTGGAAGCGGCCCTGGCGCAGGAGGTGCTGGCAGCGGGTGAGGTAGTCCACCCAGCTGCGGCCTTGGTTCCACCAGGTGAGCGAGCGGTCGAAGTTCAGGCCGAACTGCCCGAGGCTCATGCCGGGCACGCGGTCGTCGGGTTGGTGCGCATAGCGGTGAAAGACAACCTCGTTGAGCCCATTGCAAAATTGCTTGTCGGCATAGGGCTTCAGGCGGAACGGGTGCTGCGTCCAGCCGTCATCCTTGCCAAACGAGGTGAATGCTTCGCACGAGACGATCGGCTTGCCGTAGGTGTGCGCGGCGCACGCCGCTTCCTTCGTGTTGTCCTGGCCGCCCTTGGAGTAAGGCGGGTCGCCGGGATTGAGTTTGCCGCCGAGCCAGAATTCGCCTTGCGGGATATCCACCATGCCGAGGCTTTGGAGCTGGTCGATGGGAATCGGCATGCCGATGCCGGGGGCCTCTGCTTCGAGGACGACGCCGTGTTTGTTCAGGATTTTGCGGAAGGCCCCGTAGAAATTTTCGTTGATGAGATCGGAAATGGTGCGGCGGTAATCCCAGAGGAATCGGTCGGTCTCATCGATATTGTTCACGACGCGGCCGGTGAGGGCGGGCAGCCATTTGATGATGTCGTAGCCACGGCGCGCTTCGAACTCGGCGGGGAATTTCGCTCCCCAAGTCTGGCACCCGGCCTCCCAGCTATCGATGTTCACATTATTGAAAACCGTCCCAAACAGCGGGCCGAGGCGGTCGCGGACCCGGCCGAGCATTCCGTGGTCGAAATGGTATTGCAGCGCCTCCGCGCTGAATTTGTCGACCTCCAGACCGGTGGAACGCTCGGAGACGGGTTTGATTTTGTTGCCGTTCGTGGTGTGGCCGAAGCGCAGGATGGTCCAGCGCCCCTCGGGCAGCGTGGTCTGGAGCACTCCCCCGGGAATAAGACTGCCGGAGAGGTCGATGATTTTTTCCGGATCGATGCGCTGGGTGTCCGGCACGGTGAGCTTGGTGGGATTGGATGTCGTGGCGAAGGAACGCATGCGCGAGGCTTTGACATGGATGCCGGGGATGCGTGTCGATTGGAAATTCAGGTCGTGCAGGGTGAAGCCGCGCGAAACTTTCTCGAACTCGACCCGCACGAAGCGGGCTTTTTGCTCGGCGAATCCATCGATCAACTCCACATCGCCCGGATACACCGCCGTCTGCCAGCGCCGGGACTCGACGAGCTTGCGCCAGGTTTTTCCATCGTCGCTGACCGAAAGGATGGCGTTGATGTCTTTCTCTTTTTCAAAGAAGTGGAAATTCAACGAGCGGACGGCGACGGGCTGGGGAAACTCCATGGTGAGTTCGTAGTTGCCGGGCTCCGGGAGCGGCGGGAGCGTCACCGAGGTGTCGAGCTTCCCATCCAACGCGCGGGACCAATCGACCCCCGGCACGGAGGATGTGATCTTTGGCATGAGATCCATCACCGGCCGGTCGTCGCCTTCGAGCGCGGGAAAAGCCAACACGGCGACATCGCGGTAGTAATGGTGGTTCGTGCGAGGCTGGGGGAGGGCGATGGTTTGGAGTTTGCCGCCCTCGACATGCGTGGCGGTCCAGACGATTTCCTGCATGGAGAGTTCCGGCGTGATCCATGGCCCGCCCGAGCCCGAGCAGCCCGAGGCGCTCGACATGCCGAGTTGAAGCCCGAGGCGTTGGCACTCCTTGGCGGCGTGTTCCACCAAGTCGAGCCAGAGCGGGGTGAGCACGCAGGCGTCGCCGTAGGTTCCATCGGGCAAACCGCCCTGGCCGATGTTCGTGATATGGGCCCCCTGGAGGCCGATGGCTTTCATGGCCTCGAGATCTTTGGTGATCCCCTCTTTCGTGACTTTGTCATCCATCCAATGCCACCAAGTGCGCGGGCGCGAGGAATCGGGCGGATTCAGAAACTCGCCGCGCAGGTTATCGCTCGAGGCGAAGAGCGGCGCGGAGGAGATGAGGAATCCGCTGAGGATGATGGATGATAAGATTTTTTTCATTAACAGCATATGCTTAATGCAGGCGGAAGTCGTTCGATGTCAGGCGGGACGCCTGACCTACATAAGAGATTTTGATTTTTCTCAGCGCGCGTTCGCTGATTTGACGGATTCGGGGACAAATTCAACGCGTTGCCCCGGGTTCAGTTTCAGTTCTTGCGTTGTGCCTCCATAGCGGAGGGTGCAATCCATGCCATTCCGGCTGAGGAGCGTGGCCGAAACCAGCTTGCCCTTCTGCCACGCCAGATCGACCACGATGCCGCCGCGCGCATGCAGTCCTTTGAGTTCCCCATCGGGCCAGGCATTTGGCAGGGCGGGAAGCAGGAGCAACTCAGCCGGATCGCTCTCGTTGCCCGACCAGCGTGATTGCAGCAACATCTCGGCGATTCCGGCCGTGCCGCCGAAATTGCCGTCGATCTGGAACGGGGGACACGCACAGAACAGGTTGGCATAGGTCCCCGGGATATCTCCCAAATGAGTGGCTCCGATCTGCCCTGTGGGTTTCAGGAGATTTCGTATCAACCGTTCCGCCCGGTTTCCGTCCTGCAAGCGCGCCCAGAAACTCACCTTCCAGGCCAATGACCAGCCAACGCCTCCGTCGCCCCTGGCCTCGAGCGATTTGCGCGCCGCTGCGGCCAGCTCGGGTGTGTGTTCGACGGAAATCTCGTCATAGGGATGCAGCCCGTAAAGATGCGCGACATGGCGGTGTTGCGGTTCGACCTCCTTGTAAGGCTCGAGCCATTCCTGAAGCCGTCCATCCGGACCGATCTGGTTGGGTGCCAGTCGGGCCGTGGTTTTCGTGAGTTCCTCGCGAAACGCGGCATCCACACCCAAGATTTTCGAGGCCTTGATGCAATTGCCGAACAGCTCGCGGAGTTGTTGCATATCCACGGTCGGCCCCATGCAGATCGCCGCCGGTTTTCCGTCCGCCGTCAGGAACTTGTTTTCCGGGGAATTGGAGGGTGCCGTCACCAACCACTTGTTCCTCGGCTCTTCGATCAGCATATCGAGATAAAACTCGGCCGCGCCCTTCATGATGGGATAGGCCCAGGCCAGGAACTGCTTGTCTCCGCTAAAGGCATAATGCTCCCAGAGGTGATCACACACCCAAGCGGACCCGTTGGCATTTCCGCCCCAACTGGCTTTTTCCCCCGGCGCGGTAAATCCCCAAGGATTGGTGATCACATGGGCGACCCAGCCGGGCGCATCATAGTAGGCTTTTGCGGTTGCGCGCCCGGGCACCTGAAGCGACTCCACCAACTTCAACAGCGGCAAATGGCACTCGCCCAAGCCGGTCAGCTCCGCCGGCCAGTAATTCATCTGCACATTGATATTCAGGTGCCAATCGCCGTTCCATGGCGTGTTGATTTCCTCGGCCCAAATGCCCTGCAGATTGGCCGGCAGGGTGCCGGGGCGTGAGGATGCGATCAGCAAATAGCGGCCGAAATTGAAATAGAGAGCCGCAAGCGCGGGATCCTTCCCGCCGCGCGCCAGGGCCAGCAGCCGTTCATCGGTGGGCTTTAAAGAGGCCGCCACGCTTCCAGCCTGCCCGTCGGCCAGCTCCAGAGAACAGCGGTCAAACCACGAGCGGTGCTCCTTCACATGGGCCGCGCGCATCGTCTCAAAAGACTTTCCCTCGGCGGCATCGAGCACTTGCTTGGTCATGGCCACGGGATCGGCCACCTTGCGCTCGCGCGGCACATTGCCGTTGTAATTTGTCTCGGCGCTGAACAAGAGAGTCACCTCGTCCGCATCCGTCACCTGAATCGAATCTCCGACGGCCTCCACCTTGCCCCCCTGATTGACGACGCGAAGCCGCGCGGCATACGAGGTTCCCGCACCATGGGGCCGAGTCCCATCGGCTCCCGCACCGTCATTCAAGGTGCCGGTCATCAGCAAGTCGCCATCCACCACCGAAGTCTGAAAACACTCGGGGCGATCCATACGAATCTGGAATGAAATCTTCCCGCTTTTATCCGCCCGGCAGCGGATGATTCCGACCTGATCCGGCTCGCTCACAAAATACTCGCGGCTGAACGAAGTGCCGTCCTGTTGAAACGAAACCGTCGCCACGCCGGTGGACAAATCGAGTGACCGCCGATAATCGGACACCTCCCCCGGGATGCCATGCTTGAGGCGCAAATTGCCGAGTGTCTGGTAGCACCCGAATGGCACTTGGGAACCCCGGCCATACGATTTGCCATCGGGGCGTTTCCCATGCCCCGAGCCCGCTCCCTGGCAGGTGAAGGTCTGGTTGACCAGATCCTCGGCTTCAGAGTTCTTACCCGCCAGCAACAGTTCACGAATCTTTGGGAGATTTTGATGCGCGTCGGGGCGGTTGTCGTCGGAGGGCGATCCATTCCACATGGACTCTTCGTTCAGCACGATCCGCTCGTCGGCCGTGCCTCCGAGGATCATCATACCCAGTCGGCCGTTTCCGAGCGGCAGCCCCTGCGTAAAGTTCACCCCGGGTGTTTCATACCACAAAGTCGTCGAAGCAGGATTCCGGGGCTCCGTGTTTGCCTCGGCGACAACGCCGACCGTGGCGCTGAGAAATAAAATCGGGATGATTGAGAATGCGTTGTTTAATTTCATAGTTGTGTATTTTTAATATTTGGAAATCATATTGATGTAATCTTCGCGCAGTTTCTTCGCCAGTTGCGCGCAATCATTCTGAAACTGCTCATCAGAAAATTCGCCCAGGCTGTGCTTGTCCGATCGGGCCTTTAGGTCTTTGAGGTAGGCCTGATAAATGGCGGCGAGCTTGTTTTTCGCGTCTTCACCTTGATCGGCCAAGACCACGAAAATCTCTTTATTTTCCGGCATCCACCAGTGGGTCCACCCGCCGTGTCCGGACTGCTGAAACCAGCCCTCGGTGAACTGCATTTTGTTGCCCTCAGTGAGGGTAATGTAATACAGCGTCTTGCCTTCCGGGAGTTTGAATGGCGGCTGCAAGTTGATGGAGAACTGCATGGTCCTGATCTCTTTCAACAAGCGATCCAACTCCCGGCGCTTCGGATAGTTCCCCTTCACCTCGGGATTCAACACAGACAGCGCACCCAACCAGTCTTTGCGATTCAGCATGACTTTCAACTGGCCATAGATGCCATCCCCTTGGGGCCGGGCGGTGACGCCCAGTTTTTTCAGGTTCGCACTCAAATGCACGGTCGGCGTGAGCGAGATATTCGCCAATGCTTGCTCCGCATCTGCCGCAAGATCTTTCTGCTCATCCTCAATCGCCTTCAAATCAAGCGTCTGTCCCGCCGGTTGGCCGTCTTTCATGGAAAGCACGGCGAGCCGGTGGCGGCTGAATTGCTTGCTCTGCTCGCGCGCCTTGCGATCACGCTCCGCCGCCGCCTGCACCAATTTGGGGGAGTCTGCCGGCAAGGCCTGGAGCCGTATGTTCGCCTCCTTCAGCCCCTCCGATGTCGCCTTCACCTCGATCGGGCCGGCGTTTTTGGTCGATTGCACCACCAGCATGCAAAGCCCTCGGAAGGAGTGCACTTGGTTGCCCTTCGACGGATCGTGGCTGTGGGAGCTGCCATTGGAGACGCCCACGATTTTGCCCGCGCCCTTCACCTCGAAATGAATCAAATTCCGGTCGGCGTCCGGACAGGTGCGGCCTTGAGCATCCGTGACGCGCACCGTGATGTAGCTCAAGTCCGAGCCATCCGCCGCGATTTCGGTCCGGTCCGGAACCAGTGCGATTTGGGCCGGTTCGCCGGTGGTGGAAACCGAGGTCGTGCACACCTGCTGGCCGTTTTTGTAGCCCACCGCTTTTAAGGTGCCCGAGCGATAGGGGACGCCCCATTCGAAGCGGAGGGTTTTCTCGCGGTCGATCGTTTTAACGCCCAATGACTTGTTGTCTTGGAACAATTCCACTTCATCGCAGTTGCTATACACCCAGACCGGAAAGACCGCGCCCGGATACTGGGACCAGTTCCAGTTTTGGGGCAAAATGTGCACCATCGGCTTGTCGCTCCAGTCGCTCTGATACAAGAAATACTGATCCTTGGGAAACCCAACAAGGTCCACAATGCCCCAATAACCACTGATGGCAGGCCACTTAAACGGATGCACCTCACCGCGATAGTCAAACCCGGTCCAGGCGAACTGACCCGCGATCCACGGCGAGGCTCTCATTTTCATCAGGGTCACATCGGCATCCCGATCTCGGAAAGTGCCATACGAAGTCAGCTCGATGTCATTTTTCGACCCTAAAATTTGCATGTCGCCACGCAAGGGGCGGAAGTAGGAGTAGGACCCGCGCGCGCTCCAATCGGTCGAGTTTTCCGTGCCGATCATGGCGCGTTGCCCTTTCAGTTGGTCATACACCTCGTAACTGTAATTCAAGCCGAACACATCCAACGCCTTTTCAAAGCCATTTTTACTGGCGTCATTGGGCGAATTGCAGCCAGCGGTGATCGGGCGGGTGGGGTCGTGTTTCTTGACAATCGAGGCCAGACGCGCCGAGATCTTGCCGCCATCCGGCCCGTGTTGCTCGTTGATTTCGTTGCCGATACTCCACATGATGACGCTCGGATGATTCCGGTCGCGACGAACCATGCCCGCCAAATCCGTCTCGCTCCATTCCTCGAAATGACGCGCATAGCCTTGGTTGGCAGAGAGCTTTGGAATCTTCCACTCGTCAAAGGCCTCATTCATCACGAGGAATCCCATCCGGTCGCAGAGCGCGTAAAACTCCGGATCCTGCGGGTTGTGCGCGGTGCGGATCGCATTGCAGCCCATCTCCCGCAAAATTTCCAAACGACGCTCCATCGCACGCGGATGGAATGCCGTGCCCAGCGGCCCGAGATCGTGATGCAGGCAGACGCCTTTCACATCCATCTCTTCTCCATTGAAGATCAGGCCCTTGTCTTTCGTGAACTCAAACCAGCGAATCCCGAGCGGTGAGGTCACCTCGTCGCTCCTCTTTCCATCGGTCAGCACCGTCGATACGACCTTGTAGAGATCCGGCGTGTCCGGCGACCAGAGCATCGGATTTTTGACCACGAAATTTTGGTCGAATGGATGCATCCCACCCGCTGGAACATCCTGCGTGGCGCTGGCTTCCGCCACCGGCCGGCCCTGCGGATCCAGCACCACCGACTTCAGCGTGACCTTCGCGGTTTTATCGCTCTTGTTTTCCACCTCGGTCTGCAAGCGGACCGAGGCCTTCTCCGCAGACACCTCCGGCGTGCTCACAAAGTGTCCCCAATGGGCGACATGGACCGGGTTGACCGTGGTCAGCCAAACGCGACGATAAATTCCGGCCCCCGGATACCAGCGACTCGAGCCCGGGCGGACATCCGCCTGAACCGCGATCACATTTTCGCCGCCGATCTTCAGGTGCGGCGTCAGGTCGTAGCGGAACCCGAGATAGCCAAAGGGACGATATCCCAGCAGGTGTCCATTCACCCACACCTTGCTGTTCATGTAGATGCCATCAAAATCGAGGAACACCTGCTTGCCCTCGGCCTCTTTTGGGATCGTAAAGCTCTTGCGATACCAACCAATCCCGCCCGACTGATACCCCTCCGACATGCCGCCGGGCGCTTTGGGGTCGGGTTTTTGCTCGATGCTCCAGTCGTGTGGCACATCCAGCGTCCGCCAAGCCGCATCGTCCAGTGTGGGCTGCTCCGCGCCGGCCACATCCCCCAGATGAAACTTCCAGTTCTCGCAGAAATTTTCCCTGACACGGGATTCCCCGCTCGCCGCCGCGCTCCCCACCGCCAGAAAACACAGGACGACCATCCATCCAAATCTATTCTTTAGTTGTTTTAATTGATATGCTTTCATTGTTATTTATCTATTTTGTAAAGTTGAATTTCAGAATAATGTGCATCATTCGAAAAGCTCCTTGCTTTTGGATTTTTGGAGAGGGGGGGGCCCCGCCTGTGTATACCAAGGTCTCCAAGGAAGGCGTCTGGCGGGAATGGGGAGGACGACTTTGATTGGCTCGCTCCCGCTCGCCTGTTTTTACCTGGCGGCAATCGCTCATAGTTCCTTGATGCGGAAATTCCGGAATTCGACAGGCCCGAGCCAGTCCTGAATGCCGATGCGGCCTTTCTTCGGGAGGTCTTTCAACGCCACTGTGAAAATGTTCCACGAGCCGTCGGGGTTCTGTCCCGGTTTGGTTCCTTTTGAAAGGTCGGTGTCGTAGAGTTTGTTTCCGTCGAAGGACACCGTGATCATGGGGCCGACGGCCTTGATGTCGAAGGTGTGCCACTTGCCCGCCTCCAAGGCGATGGGTTTGGGAGGCTTGCAGACAGTCAGAATCGATCCGGGGGCACCCTTCCCCTCGATGATCTCCAACTCCATTGTGGCATGTTGGAAATTGATTCGTTTTTGTTTCAACTCCTCCGGATTCGGGCTTCGCAGAAAAATCCCGCTGTTGGCTTTCCGGGCGACGCGGACTTCAAAATGCAGGTCGAAATTTTCGTATTCCTTCTTGGTCCAAATCGCGCCGCTCTTGCCATTTCCCTTCATGATCCCGTCGCTGATGGTCCATGTGCCCGGAGGGAAATCGGCGTTTGAAAGATCCGCACCGAAGA
>CAZRLX010000073.1:0-8539 GCA_964601115.1 uncultured Chthoniobacter sp.
AGTATGCGGAAGAACCGTCGGTGAGTTGGATGTGTTGATAGTAGTCGTCAAACGCTACAAAGTCGGCCCTGAAAAACCCCTCACGCTGGGAGTGGGTATTGTGAGCACCCCGGCATTTTTCCTGGAATATCCGGAGTGCCCAAACAAGGCGCAAAAGAACCTTCCTCATCCAGAGGCTCAGGTTCGAGGCGGCGGCGGCCAGGAGCAGGTTGATGGCATCACCGACTTGGCCTTTGAGGAAGTTGCGATTCAGTCGAAAGTCGCTCTTGAGGTGTCCGATCCTTGGTTTGATCGCTGCCCGTCGGCGGAACCGCTTTCTGGCTTTGCGTTTCTCGTAGGCGCTGGCGTTTTTCTTTCCTCTTCCAGGTGTGACCACCTCGGTTTGACCGCAATGGGATTGACTTCGGAACCCCTTGTCGCCGATGGCTACGGCAGGGCGGTAGCCGGCCACCCGCTCGACCTGCTCGAGCGTGGGCTCCAACACATGACCGTCGTGGTCGTTTTCCGGCAGGCTGTAGGCTCCCAAGATCACTCCGCCATTCTTGCCCACCACCACCGAGGCTTTCGCTCCAAACTCATACTTTTTGTGCTCCTTGCCCTTGGACATGCAGTAGACCTCCGGTTCGTGCAACGAGTAGATTTTCCCGCTGTCGGAGCGCTTTTGGCTCAGGATTTTCTTTGCCGTTTCCACCCAGCGCCGGTCCCGGCTTTCCTTGGGAACCGCCGCATCCAGTTGCCTCACCACCCACCCGGCGATCGTCTTCAAGCGCCGAGCCGCCTTGCGCGCCCGTGCCGCTCCTCCCTTGGTCCGCCGCCCCCTCTGCGCCGCCAGCAACTTCGGCACCGTGCGCTCGAAACTTTGCCTCAACTTCACCCCATGCCGCCCCGCCATTTTCACTCCGCTTCGCACGATCTTCGCCGCCAATTTCGTATCCGTTGGAAAAGTGATGTTCTTTTGCCTCGGCTTCGCCTCGCCCTTCGGGCTGCCTGCGGCAGTCTACCTCCGCTGCGCTCCGGTTCCTGAATCGTCGTGTCCACGACCACCTCCCTTTCCTTGGCCCGCTCGCCGTGAAGTTTGATCGTCGCCGCCAAAATCTTCCCCGCTCCTGCGGTGCCAATGCGTTTGCGAAAGTGCGTCAACTCGCTCGCATCGCATGGCACCCCCCACTGCATCTCCCTCTCTCCACAGAAATCCTGCGCGTAGGGGTTTTCGCTCCAAAACACCACGACCTCCTCGTCGCTGAGGTTCCTCAGACTCTTGAGCATCTGCAGTCCCGCCAGTCGTCGGATCGGCAAGGCGGGCCTTCCTTCCGTGCAGTAAAGAGGCCGGAACTCTTTTTCAAAAACGCGCTAGTCCATCGCCCGAGCCAGACGGAAAAGCGCATTGCGGGGATCGAGTTGGCATTCCAGATCGGGGAGCAGAAAGGAGATTTGGGCTTTGTCGGTGGTGCTGGGTTGCATGGGCGCGGATTGCAGGGGTTTTGTGGATGCGGGCAGGTTTTACCTGCAATCCAACACAGCAAGAATCGCGCCTAGAACATTAACCATAAACGTGATGAATCGTTTTTAAGGGCCGACTAATTCCGATGTCACCGGAATTCGTGATTTGCAGCCACCGGCACTTCGATTGATCGCACAGCCCCCCCCGCAAGTCTGCGACGTGGTGCCCATGCAATATGGTCAGCGGTGTGCCCACATAACATTTCAACGGCACCAAAAAATCCACTTTATCGATTAACGATACCATGCGACCTTCGCTGACCTGAATGAGGTCGGCGTGAAATCAAAGTCTGTCCGCCCTCCAACTTGTTCAAAAGCCAAAACCCTATGAAACGATCCATGCACAAATTTTCCGCCGTTTGCGGGTTGGTGCTCACTGTTATTGTCGCTCCCACTGTTGCCGTGACAGCTTTGGCGCAAGACGGGGAATACCAGGCCAAGCTTTGGCGCGGAGCGGAGGAGGTCCTGAGCGGCGAGTGGGCCAAGCAGCTTCCCGACCCCCTGCCCATGCCCTATGAATTTGATGGACCCAAACCCGAGCGCACCTTCAAAGTTCCCCCGGCGGGCGTGCATCCACGCGTCCTGACGTCGCCCGATGAGATCGAGGCCATCCGGCGCGACCTCGCCTCGCCCGATCCGGATCCGTATCTTGCGGCCAACTTCGAGCGCCTCAAGACCCTCGCGTCACAGAAAAGCACAGTGGAGGGGGAAGCTTCGCATTGGGGGCGCGTCAGTGTGCTCGGTGCGCGGGCACTTCTCGCCTTGATCAACGAGGACGCCGTGCTGCAACGGCAGGTGGCGGCGGATGTCGTCGAACGCGCCAAGTGGCTGGAGAAACTTGCGGACGAGATGAACGCCGACCCGCTCACGCGCGACAACGCTTACTATGTCCGTGCGTCGAGTTTCAACCCTCTCCCGCTTCAGCGGACGAGCATCGCGCTGGAATACGACTACGCCGCACCCTACATGAGCGAGGAGCAACGCGCGATTGTGCGCCGCGCAATCTCCAAGTTGTCCTCGAGTCGATATGCCTCGTTCATGGAGATGCCCGGGCAATTTTCCATGAACAACCATATCTCCCTCGGCCAAAACTTCCTGCTGCTCCCGCTGGCGATCGAGGGCGAGGAGGGATGCGACCAAAGGATCAACGACCTCGGCATGAAAAAGTTCGAGGAACACCTTGCCTGGACGCTTTCCCCGGAGGGCGTCGGCTACGAGCAGGCCAAGGGGTTTATCAACGGCTATGTCTTCCTGGCCTATGCGCGACGCAATCCCGAGTTGTTCCGCATGGATCGCGTCCGCGCCTATGTGGACTACATGGCCCGGCAAAGTGTCTTTACCGGCGGCCACGAAGGCCCTGATGACAAGCGCAAGGCGGCACCGGATTCGTCCGCCATTGGCGCCTCCGCCACGGGCAAGGGCTGGGACCTGCTCGACAAGGAATCTCCCAACCTGATCAAGGGCCTCCACGCAGCCTATCCCACCGATCCGGTGGTGGATTATGTCTACAAGTCGTTCTTCCCGCTCGAGGCCCACAAAAAATCCCGCGGCCATCCCATGCACGACCTCGACCTGCTGACCATGCGGGCGGGGTTGCGCGGCGAGGATGGAGCCCCCAGAAATTATACGTGGACCGGGCCCCCCGCCGAGGTTCAGAAACTGGGGCTCAGCTGGGTCGATCCGCTGCGCGGGTTTGCAACCGTCCGCAGCGACTGGGGAAAACAGGCTCTCCTGACCCAGTATGAGGCCCGGAACGATTTTTACTACTCCGGCCATGAAACGCCCAACTACGGGGACTTCAACCTGTTCTCACACGGCGGCGAGTGGATCGTGAAACAACGGGGATACAGCGAACCGTTCTACCACAACATGACGAGTGTGAATGGTGTCGGTCCGAAAACCCTGGGGGCCGCGTCGGCCAGGTTCGCGGGTTTTTCAGAAAGCGGGGAGGCGGTGACGCTGGTTTCCGACCACGCCAACGGTTGGCGCTGGGCGATGATTCCCGGCGGACACGATCTGAGCCACCCGATGTATGCGGCAGTGGACACATTTCTCTTCAACCGGGATTCGGTTTTCATGCACGACCGGAGCACCACGGTTCCGGTGCCCCCGCGCATCCGCCGCTTTTACGAGGGATACGCCCACACCGACTACGGTCCATGGCATGGCGAAAACCGCGGACCCTACATGTATTACCGTTGGCTGGACATCGACGGATACCACAGGACGTTCCATGTGGTGCGCGGTGAGCACCCCTATGTGCTTTTGATCGATGATTTCAACAAGGACGGCCGGATCAACCAATACAACATGGGCCTGCAAATCGCGAAGGGCTCGCGACTGGTCTCGGTGGATGACAACGCTTGGACGACTTCCAACATGGAGAAGATCGGTGAGGGAATCACCGTGCCGTCGGATTACATTGGAACCACCTTCGTCTTCGCGCGCGACAACGAACCGGAGGGGGCGGCGCCCAAACCCGGCACACCCATGCTGATGGTGCGCGTTCTGTGGCGGTCCACAAACTATCCCTACCCGCTGCCCAGCTTCACAAAAATCGAAGTCGGGCAGACCGGATCCTACACGGTGCCCGTCGCCGGCAGGATCAGCATCCCGGCGAGGGCGGTCGATCCTGAGTATCGGGTGCTGCTTTACCCCTACCTCCAGGGGGATCCGCTGCCCGACACGGCCTGGAACGATGACCGCTCGGCGCTGACTGTGCGCATCGGTGAGCAGGAGGACCGCTACATGTTCGCCAGCACGACCGCCGGTGCCGAGAGCGACAGTCCCGGGGCGGAGCGCACGGTGTTCGTGCAGGAGCGCGACGGAAAGCCGGTTGCGGGCAACTCGGGGCCGCCCCCGACACCTCGCCTGGCCGGTCTCACGCTGGATGGCATGGAATTGGACCGGGCCAGCCTCGGATTGGAGAACGACCTGTCGGTTGGTGGAGGCGAGACCCGCTTTGCGCGGCAGGCGGAGGTGCGACTGGCTCCGCCGAGGGACGGCCAGCGGATCGAATACCGGTTCAACGACAGCGGCTGGGAAGTCTACCGGAAACCGGTGGTCGTGGGTGATTCGGGGAGGTTCGAGGCGCGCACCGTGGCCAGTGTCTGGCCGTTCGCCGAGACCAATCAAAGCGAGGCCTTCGTGTGGACATTTGCCAAGCTCGAGCCGCTGACCCCGCCGGAGCAGGCACCGGAGGGAATCCGCTGCCGGGTCTATGAATACCGGCGCACATTTTATGACGAGCGCGGGTTCTATACCGGCAACAAAACGCTGATGGCGGATTTGGAAAATCTCGAGGCTGTCTTTGACGGAAGCGTGCCCGATTTGTCTGTTCCCGCGGTCAAGGCGCGGATGCCGATGTCCTCCATGGCCAAGGCCACCTACCTCTACGAGTTTCCGTTCGTTGCGGCCAGGGAGGGAATATATCGCTTCAAGCTGAACGCTCCCGGTCCTCTCTTCCTCGAGATCGACGGGCGCCGGATCATCGAGAATCTCGGCCCGCACCGTGTGGACCAGCGCGACTATTTTACGGATGTGCCGCTGGCCCCCGGCACCCATGCCGTGCGCTTGGCCGTGACCGATCCTGTGTTTTGGAAGGGCGCCGCGGCGGATCCGCTGGCCTTCTCGCTGGGGGTGATCTCCCCCGACACGCCGGAGCCCCGCCACTATGTCCCGATTCTTCCTGCGGATCCCCTTCGCACCGCTCCCCCGGAGTTGGAGGGGACATTCCAAGCTGTGAAGGTCGAGCCGGTTTCCGGCTGGATCAAAGAGACCTACGACACCATCGGGCGCAACCCGCTGAATGACGAAAAGGCCCCCGCCGATGGCGTGCCGCCGGCTTTTTTCGACACCGATGCGAAGCGCCTGGTCGATTCGAGCCGATCCCCGGATCTCGAGGAGAACCTCACCTTCCATGCCATGGAGCGCTATCTCGGCTACTACTACGCGAGCATCCCCGGCGTCTATCGGTTCCGGTTGGATGGCACGGGTAGCAACCAGGTTCGAGTCCATGGCCGCCTGATCGACTCCAATGGCGTCGAGGGGGAGAAGCGCGGCGTCCGTGCGGTGGAACTCGCCCAAGGGTGGCATCCGCTCGACCTGCGCTTCGGCCGCAGTGGACGCCGGCTTGAGGTCATGACGCCCCTCGACAAGGACTGGCAGCCGGTGGCGATCACCTCGATCGGTTCGAATCCAAAGATCGAATCGAAGCCCGGGCTTTCGGAAAGCGATCGCGGTCTTGTCGCCAAGGGGCCCGGCGAGCACCGCAAACTGCCGTTGGTGCGGAACGCGTTCACTGTCATGGGATGGGTCAAGCTTGATGGCGACCCCAAAAACGCCAAACAGCAGTTCAACCTCTTTACCACGCCGGGAGGGCTCGCCAGCACCTTGATCCGTGGCGGGACAGGGTTGCAGACCGGTCACTGGAAAGTGGGCGCGGTGCTCCAGGCCGGCCTGCCTCTCAGTGCAGACAAATGGACCCATGTCGCGGTCTGCTATGACCAGAAACGCATCTGGCTTTATGTGAACGGCAAGCTGGCCGACAGCGTGATTCTGGATCGGAGCAACCGCAACCAGCGGATCTTCAACATCGACCTGCCAGGGGACATCCCGCAGGCGCGTTTCCACGACCAGAGGATATACAATTTGAATCCGACAACCCCGCAGCTGCAGGCCATTATGGACGCCGGGAGACCTGAGATGAACTCCACAAATTGATTCGCTGCCCGGCGATCGTGGTTCGCTCATGCGCACATTTTCATTTGGTGCTGGCTGGTTTTTATCGATTCTCGCCATCGCTGGAGCTACGACCTGCGCCGAAGGAAACGAGTGGATGCTTCTGCCCACGCGCCCCGGCGCCCCGAGGGTTCCCTTCGTGGTCGAGGTGGACGGGAAAATTCATCGCCACGGGATCGTGGAGTATGCGGAGGATGATCCCCGGCATTTTTTTGGAGTCGAGGCGCCGTCCAATGGAGCTGTCCTTCGGATTGACGGTCGGGAGGTCGAAGCAAAACGAACCGCCGAACGGCCTGCCGAGGGCGATGAGGCGCAGGAGGCTGTGCGGCCGGTGGTTCATTTTACAGCAAGACGTGGGTGGTTGAACGACCCGGCGGGATTGATTTTCCACAACGGGGAGTGGCATCTTTTTTTTCAGCACAACCCTTATGGAATCCAGTGGGGAAATATGCACTGGGGCCATGCGGTGAGTCGCGATCTGATCCACTGGAAGGAGCTGCCGATCGCAATCCGCGCGGTGTATGGCCCGGCCATGAAGGACTGGGCTTTCACAGGATCGGCTGTTTTCGATGCAGAAAATTCCTTGGGACTCGAGAAAGGCCCCGCGCTCGTGATCATCTACACCAGCACCGGGCGGGGGGAGTGCCTGGCATACAGTCACGATGACGGACGGACATGGACTGATTATCCCGGCAATCCCGTGCTCGTGCACGGGGGCAGCAACACCGGCACGCCGGGCGTGGAAGGGTTTTACCATGACAGCCGCGATCCGCGCGTCTTCCGCTACGGGAATGACGAATCAGGGCACTGGGTCATGATCGTCTACCAGCAGAACGAGGCGGAAAAGAAGACCCCGGAAGGTGTGACCCTTGCGATTTATGTCTCCCGTGATTTGCGCCAGTGGACGCGCACCCAGGTTTTGCCGGGCTGGTATGAATGCCCCGAACTTTTTTCCCTGCCTGTCGAGGGCGCGAAAAAGACCTCCGCCGCCGGCAGGCGCAAGTGGGTGCTCATGGAGGCGAGTGGCTTCCATATGATCGGGGACTTCGACGGCGAACGCTTTGTGCCAGACCCCCGAAGCGGATCATCCGACCGCGCGGTGAATCCCAGACGTCCCTACATCGAAAATCCGGAGAAGTATGCCGGCCCCCGCGGTCCGCTGTATGCCGGGCAGACCTGGAACAATGTGCCGGAGTCGGACGGGCGCCGCATTTTTATCGGCTGGGTGCAAGGCAAGCCTCCCGGGAATGCCGTCTTCAGCCAGATGATGAGCGTGCCGACGGAACTGTCCCTGAGGGAGACACCCGAAGGGTTGCGGTTGCATTTCTCCCCCGTTCGCGAGCTTGCGAAGGCCCACGGAAGAAAATTGGCGGAAGGTTTCAATGGGAGCGCCGCTGAACTCGCCGAGGCGTTGCAGGGGCATGACATCCCGGCCTGTCGAGTGACTGGAAAGGTGGTCTTCGGCACGGCTCCGGATGCGCTTCTTCGCGTGAGTGGAGTTCCGATCAAGCGCGATGCGGTGGATGGCAGGGTGCTCGACATGCTCGAAGGTGATTCGAGGGAGTTCGATATCATTGTGGACCGAGGGGTCGTGGAGTGGTTTGTGAACGGCGGTCGCTACTACGGAGTTTCAATCACGAATCCCGATGCCGTCGTGCCGTTGCTGGAGGGTTCCGATGTGCGGTTGGAAAATGTCTCTGTCATCGAGTTGGTCCGCGCCCAGCGGAATTGATGCCCGCCGTTCATTTCGGCATCGTTTCGAATTAGGGAAAATGAATTCACGCGGTGTCTGTTGTCACGGCACTCCATAGGCCGCGTTTTGGAGTGCGGTGGCACCGCGTTGCTGCACGGTCTGGAATTTTGCTGAGGCGTAACCCGAGAAATTTCCGTTTTATATTACCGATAACTTGGAGGCTGTGGCAGAGTGTGAGACAACAAGTCGAATTATGAGTATCACCCCGGTCCGTTTGAGATGTGAAGCGCGCGTCAATCCGCAGGGAATCGACGAGAGGCGTCCACGGTTGAGTTGGGTCATCAAGTCCGACCTGCGCGATCAACGACAGAGCGCGTTTCGCGTGGTCGTTTCCTCAGGTGACGAGACGCTTTGGGACACCGGCAAGGTTGTCGGCGACGAGACCATCAATCTTGTTTATGACGGCAAGCCGCTGTGCTCGGGCGTGCGGTGCGAGTGGATGGTGAAGGTGTGGGACGGCGAGGGGAGGGAGTCCGAATGGAGCGAGTCGGCGTGTTGGTCCATGGGATTGCTGGAGGAGTCGGAGTGGACGGCGCAGTGGATCGG
>CAZRLX010000073.1:8639-13133 GCA_964601115.1 uncultured Chthoniobacter sp.
GTGGCGACCGGGCCTGATTGGCTGGCTTCCACTGGGCCGACGATCCATGCGGATTTTTTCCAAGGGGAAACCCACGATGCGCGCCTCGATCCGGGCGACTGGCAGCCGGTGGACACTGGGGCGGAGGTGGCTCCGCTGGTGCAGGCGCATCCGGGGCCGCCGGTGGTGGTGATCGACGAATTCCGTGCCCAATCCATCACCGAGCCTTCGCCGGGCGTGTATGTGCTCGACCTCGGTCAGAATTTCGCCGGAGTGGCGCGTCTCAGGGTGGCGGGCCGGGCGGGGCAAAAAATCACGCTGCGATTTGCCGAGCGCCTCAACCCCGACGGCACGGTTTACACCGCCAATCTGCGGAGCGCTCGGGCCACCGACACCTACATCTGCCGGGGTGGGGGAGTGGAAGAGTGGACGCCTCGATTCACATTCCACGGGTTCCAATACATCGAAGTGACCGGACTCGAGGAGGCGCCGGACAGGGAGATGGTCGTGGGGCTGGCTCTCGGCAGCGACACGCCGGTGGTAGGGGCGTTCGAGTGTTCGGACCCCATGGTGAATCGGCTTCACCGCAATGTTTATTGGACCCAGCGCGCCAATTTTCTCGAAGTGCCCACGGATTGTCCGCAGCGCGACGAGCGGCTCGGCTGGACGGGGGACGCGCAGGTTTTTGTCCGCACGGCGGCGTTGAATTGCGATGTGCAGGCGTTTTTCGCCAAGTGGCTTGTTGATGTGGTCGATGCGCAACGCGAGGACGGTCAGTTTCCGAGATTCGCCCCGCGGTCGCGCTCGCTGGGTGGCGACGATGGCGGGCCGGCATGGTCGGATGGCGGCGTCATTTGTCCGTGGACGATTTACGAGGTCTATGGCGACCGGCGCGTGCTGGAGCGCAGCTACAACTCGATGGTGGCGTTTGTCGAGTTCTGCCGCCGCCGTTGCACGCCGGAGTTGCTGCCGCCGGAGACATTTCATTGTTGGGGCGATTGGCTGAGCATCAAGGCCGACACGCCCAAGGAGGTGATCTACGCTGCGTATTTCGCGCACAGCACCAACCTGGTGGCGCAGGCCGCGGAGGTGCTCGGCAAAGCGGAGGATTCCGCAAAATACCGCGAGCTGTTCCGCGCGATCAAAGCGGCGTTCAACAAGGCGTATGTCGGGCCGGATGGCCGCATCCGGGGCGACACGCAGTGCGTTTATGTGCTCGCCCTCGCATTCGACCTGCTTGATGGCGGGCTCCGTGAACTCGCCGCGAAGTATCTGGTGGGCGACATCGAGAGCCGGGGGAACCATTTGTCCACGGGATTTGTCGGCACCAAGGACCTGATGCTCGTGCTGGCGAAGATCGGTCGGAACGACGTGGCTTGTCGACTGCTCCACAACGAGACATTTCCTTCGTGGGGGTTCAGCATCAAGCATGGCGCCACCAGTATTTGGGAGCGCTGGAACGGTTGGACTCCAGAGGACGGATTCGGCGATCCCGCCATGAACAGCTTCGCGCACTACAGCTTCGGCGCGGTGTATCAATGGATCGCCGAGAACATTGGAGGCATCCGCAATGGTGGCGATTTTTACCGTCGCATCGTCATCGCGCCCTACCCGGATCCGCGCATGCAATGGGCGCGGACCAGCTATGAAAGCGTGCGTGGGCTGATCGTGAGCGAGTGGAAACGCGACGGCGCGGCCTTCCACCTCCATGTCGAGATCCCCGCCAACACCACCGCCACGGTGATCCTCCCGAGCGGTGAGCGGCACGCAGTCGGCAGTGGCTGCCACTCGTTTGAATCTTTCTTATGAAATCCCATCCAACGCTCAAGCCCGTCAAAAAATTGGCCGATCGGACAAAAAAGTTGCGGTCTGTTGCCGGGGAGAATTTTCGGAATCGACGGAGGTGGAAATGAACCGCACCGAGCGCCCTCACATTTTGTTGTTCAACCCCGATCAATGGCGGGGCGATGTCATGGGGTGCCATGGCAACCCGGCGGCAGTCACCCCGCACCTGGATGCGTTTGTGGCGAAGGAGGCGGTGAGTTTCCGGAATGCCTTTTGTCAAAATCCGGTATGCACGCCCAGCCGGTGCAGTTTCATGACCGGCTGGTATCCCCATGTGCGTGGCCACCGCACCATGTATCACATGCTTCACCGCGAGCACGGCGAGCCGAACCTGTTGTCGGTGTTGAAAGACAACGGCTACTTCGTGTGGTGGGGCGGGAAGAACGATCTGATTCCCGGCCAGGAAGACTTGGGTTTTTCGGCGGATGTGAAATTCGAGGCCACGCAGGAGGATTTCCGGCGTTGGGGGTGCACTCCGCGGCCGAGCAACCATGGCGGCGACCCGGCCTGGCGTGGAGATCCGGACGGCGACAACTATTTCAGTTTTTACCGTGGACGCCTCGACAAAGGCGACGAGCCGGTGTGGTGCGATCCCGATTGGCAGGCTGTGCTGGGGGCGATCGATTTCATCAATGCCTACGAGGGCGACAAGCCTCTGTGTATTTACCTGCCGATTCTCTATCCGCATCCGCCGTATTGCGTGGAGGAGCCGTATGACCGCTTGATCGACCGGGGGCTGCTGCCTCCGCGGGTGGTGGCTTGTCTCGAGGAAAAACCCCTCGTCCTGCAGGGCATCGCCCAGCGCCAGCGATTAGAGGGGTGGAGCGAGGAGCGCTGGGACGAGCTTCGGGCTTGCTACTATGCGATGTGCGCGCGGGTGGACCACCAGTTCG
This sequence comes from uncultured Chthoniobacter sp., assembly GCA_964601115.1. Lineage (GTDB taxonomy): Bacteria > Verrucomicrobiota > Verrucomicrobiia > Chthoniobacterales > Terrimicrobiaceae > UBA967. Next base: position 11,357 of record CAZRLX010000073.1, read on the forward strand.
ACCTCGTCACCTCGGCATTCAAAAATCGCGGCATCTATGACGACACGGCGGTGTTCTTTTTTTCCGACCACGGCGATTACACCGGCGACTACGGGATCGTGGAAAAGACCCAGAACACCTTCGAGGATTGCCTGACCCGGGTGCCCTTTGTGGTCAAGCCCCCGGCGGGGCATGCGGTCGCCCCACGGGTGTGTGATGCGCTGGTCGAATTGGTCGATCTCACGGCCACGGTCTATGACATGACCGGGATCGATCCCGGCCATGACGCCTTCGGGCGCTCGCTGATGCCCCTCGTGGCGGGAGAGACGGCAACGCACCGCGACGCGGTTTTCTGCGAAGGGGGGCGACTTCCCGGCGAGGAGCAGGCCATGGAAAAAGAATACAGCAAGGGCCTCACCCATGATGAATGGACCCGCTCGCTGTATTACCCGAGGGCGGTGCTGCAGCGCACCGATGAGGATCCGTATCACTGGAAGGCCGCGATGTGCCGCACGCAAACGCACAAGTATGTGCGCCGGACGGGCGAGCGTGACGAACTCTACGACCTCGTCCGCGATCCGCAGGAATGCCGGAATGTGATCGACGACCCGGCCTACGCGGAGATTCTGGCCGCTCTCAAGGAGAGGATGCTCGACTGGTATATGGACACCGCCGATGTGGTTCCCCGCAACACGGACCAGCGATGAATTCGGCCCGAATCCAGAAGGATTAACCGCGGAGAACGCAGAGATCACGGAGGCTGGATCAATCGGGCGGAATCTGGAACTCAACCCACCACCAACAAGATAAAAAACGAGAAAATATGAACAGCATCGATAAATTCACCGGCAATCCCTTGTTTCCCGGCAAAGGCGTGTGCGATCCGCACCTGCGGGTTTTCAACGACCGCTTCTATGTTTACGCGACCCACGACCTGTCGCCGGAGAGCACGACCTTCACCATGAAGGATTGGTGGGTCTGGTCGTCGGATGATTTGGTGAACTGGAAACACGAGTGCACCTTGGATCCGGCGGACACCTACATGGGCGCCGGATTTTCCTCCTGCTGGGCCACCGACGCCGCGGAGCGCAACGGGAAATACTACTGGTATCTTTCCGAGGGAAGCGATGGAACGGCGGTGGTGGTCTCCGACACGCCGACCGGCCCCTGGCGCGATCCCTTGGGGAAACCCATGATTCACCGCTCCGAGTGCGGTTTTGCCGCCCATGATCCGTCGATTCTCATGGATGACGACGGGGAGGCGTATATGGCCGTCGGCTTTAAAGATTATTACATCATGAAGCTCAATAAGGACATGATCTCGCTGGCGGAAAAACCGCGCCTGGTGGAAATCATCGATCCGGTCTCGCCGCTCGGACCGGGAACGCTCGACGACAAACCGACCCTGCACAAAAGAAACGGCATCTATTACCTTTCCTGGGGAGCCTACTACGCGATGTCGGACAATGTTTACGGTCCGTATCGTTGCAAGGGGTCCTTCTTCAGCGAAGAAAAGATCGCTCCGGAGTTCCGTTACGAGACCGCGAAAATCGCCGGAACGGAATTCCTGAAGTCCATCCTGCAAATCTCGAAGGAGATGGGCTTGCCGTCCACCTACGACCGGCACGGGTCATTCTTCGAATATGCCGGGCAATGGTATTTCATCTGCAACGACCACAGTCAGTCCAACAGCAGCTTTTTCCGCGAGACGGTGATCGCCCGTGTCGAGTATCGCAGCAACGGCGAAATCGAGCCGGTGGTGATCGACGCCCGAGGGGTCCCGGCGATCACCCGGTGA
>CAZRLX010000074.1:0-1179 GCA_964601115.1 uncultured Chthoniobacter sp.
GGAAATTCGCTTTGAAATTTCCCGTGCCGGAGATGTTGCCCGAGCCGGTCAGCACAAGGTTCTCCACGACCGGATGCTTGCTGAGATCGAAGGAAACGGAGGAATACACCGTGTCGATCCCGCCTGGATCGCGGATGTCCACGTCCGCCCTGTCCACGGTGAAAGCATCGTCGCCGTAGGTGCCTTTCAACGGGGAGGAACCATTGGACTGATTCCATGAATCATCCCGCGAGGACTCCTTGCGCGATGAGAGAACAACCGAAGCGCCGCCGCCGCCGCCGGATGCCACCTCAATCCCGCCGCGTGTCTTTGTGGAGAAACCGGCCGAGGATTTTTTCCCGTTTTTGCCTTTTTTGGATTTGCCTCCGGCTTTGCCGTTTTTACCCCTCTTGCGACGGGCGGCTTCCACGAGGTGGCTTGCGCCCATGAAGTGGATTTCCGCAGGGCGGTCGTTCTCGTCCGCTTCGGCGAGATCAAACCCGAGCACCATGGCGGCGAAGCGCGCGCCTTCCTCGCCGGGCGTTTCCTCGGCGCAGAGTTCCTGGTCCAAAAAGTGGCCGATCTCCTCAACCAGCACAGGCGTCAAGGCATTCGCTGGGCAGGCATCGGAAAGAAAAATCCGTCGCAGGTCGCGGCTGTATCCGCCCCAAAGGCCGGGCATGTCGGCGGCGGGCAGAACGGTGACAGGAGGCAACAGCGAAAAATCGGCACGGGAAAACGCCTCCAAGTGCCGGGCGGCGGCTGCTTTGTCGTGGGCCGGGCCGAAGAGGGTGGCCAGGTCTTGTTCGGCTCGGAAGCGGCGCGCCCAGCCAACGAGCGGTTGAAGAAGGGCGGCGAGCCGCATAGAAAGGGGGTTCAGAGGGAGGTCTGGAAGAGTCATGTGCGGGTTTGACATTTTATATCGGCCAAATGTTCAGGCGAAAAAGGTTTTTTTGTAAAAAATCTGGAGTTGCTTTTGGGTGAGGGTGGGACTGCTAAGCATGGACCATGCCACCCGCAGCACTCTTCCCGCCGGTGTGGTGACCCAATCAACCACACTCCCCGCTGGAGGATCAGGAATCATCGCCTGCCTCGTTCCAAGCGGGAATGCCTTCGTTAAAAACGGCGCGGGCGTCGCTCATCAGGGCGCTGTCCTGCAAAATAACAACGCTGGGGGAGTAAAAAACGAGGCTCGCGGAG
>CAZRLX010000074.1:1189-13072 GCA_964601115.1 uncultured Chthoniobacter sp.
CAAATCTTGCCATATCAATCTGCATAGCAGGAATTAGGCCATTTTCACGCCTAAGTCCGACAGGCTGCTGGGGGAGTAAAAAACGAGGCTCGCGGAGAAAAATACGCCGACCGCCTCGTTAAAAACGAGGCCATCCTCTGAAATCACGAGGCCATCCTCTGAAATCACCACGCTGTGCTGCAAAAAAACGCCGCCATCTTCCAAATGAACGATGCCGCCCGCGAAAAAAACGCCGCCCGCCCTCTGTGCAGCGACGGGAGACTTGCTTTTGGCGAGGAATCCATTTCTACAAGGCTTTTAATTTTTGGCCGATGTCGCTTCCACTGGTCCCGGAGGTCTCCGACCCAGAGGGGCACCTGCAATTTGATACGGCACGGAGCCCGTCCCTCCAATCCGAACCTCCGCTTCAGGGCGCCAAAAGTGCCATGCTGTGGGGCTGGCGTCTTTTACTCAGCGGCCGATGACTCCTCGGAGGGAGCGGCGATTTCTTCCCATACCTCGTTGGAATCAGAGATGCGGAGCACCGGTCTCTCTGGGATCTCGGGAGCGGGGGTGATGATTCCCGTGTAATTTCTGTTGGGCAAAAATTTGAACACCGCCAATTGCCTTTTGAAATCAAGTTGCCCGGGGGCTTTATGAATAAGAAAAATCTCAATCTCCTGTGGCGTTAGAAATAGCTCTCTGTGATAGCGGTAGGGCAATTCAAAGGGATCCATGCCCCCAACCGCGAGGAACACAGGGTTGCCAGGCCTGAAATTCCACACCACGAAGCGGGACAGACCTTCCCTTTTCACTTCGTTGGGCACGGGAAACTCACGAACAGCATCGATCTCAAGTTGCTCGCCATCAGCCCCCAAATCGCCATGCACAACAAGTAGCGTGACGCTGCCCTCGGGAAATGATGTCCCCAACGAGGCTGCTGGAGCACGCGGCACTGGACGCTTGTTTTGAAGAAATGCAGCGTGACGGCGCACCTCCACGGTATTCTCAGATGTGAACTCGATCATGCGCACAAGACCACCCTCCCCGACCCGCACGTCCGAGGCCAACCGCTTGCCTCGAAACTCCAAATCCAGCCCGGTCTCCCAAGGTTCCACCCCGTTTCGTTTGCTGGCATTGAAGATTTTCACGTGGGCTTTCACGGGTTTTTCGCGTTCGGATTCGGAATCTTCGCCGTGTGCGGTGGGGAGGAAAATGCCGATCAGGATCGCCAAGAGTGCTAAAAACGCGCTTGGCAGGCGGGACGCCTGCCCACCATGGGATGTAGTCGGCATTGGGTTCGTGGGAAATTGACGCATCAGTGGGAAATTGTTCTGGGTTTGAGGATGTTCCAGCCACTCGGCGCAGGGGGAGTTTCAGGCGGGCTGTAGGGATAGATCGGATCGAGCTGAATCACGCTTTCGGTCTTAATGCTTGAGATGGGCACAAAACGGTCCGTGCCGCCTTGGTTCTGGATGCTCCCAGCTTGGGCGACCACGAAGACGGAGTAGGCAAGGCTCTGTGTGGCGAGCAGGTTTGCCGTGCGTCTGAAAAATTCCTCCTTGCCCGCATCCGAGGCACTGCTCATGCGGGTGCCTGGCACAAGGGCGGTGGCTCCGTTGTTTGTGGACCAAAACGCTGGCACGCGAGAGAGGTCGCCAGTCGAGACGAGAAAGCCATTGGCGGTGTTTGTGGCGAAATCCCGCAATGCCGAGATGGTGTTTGTCGCGTTTAGCGACTGCCCGGCAAGCAGCGAGGATGCGCCGTTGGTCGCCTCGGTTTCATAACTGAAATCCGCAAGCGCGGCCTGCATGACGATGCCCATCCCGTCGCGCGCCACACTGTTCGGGTTGATCCGCCCGGAGGTGTTCGTGTCCGTGCGGAAGACATCCATAAGCAAAAACGCATTCTTGCCGTAGGCGGCATTCGTGGGCACATCGCTCCCGCGTCCGCCAAGCCAGTTTAGATATTCAATTGCGGAGTTGGTGGCCCGGTTGTTCGTGGGGGAATCGGATTGGCCGAGGCGGAGGGTCGCGCCTTGGGAGCGGTAGCTTTGAATATCATGGCGCACCGGATCATAGACATATCCGAGTTGGGCGAGCGAGTGGATGGGCGAATTCTGGCTCCTTGTGTTTCCCGCAGGATCTTCCGTGTATTCATACCATCCCTTCCTCCACCGTTGGACGCCGGTGTAATTTTGGGTGGTGTTGTAGTTCGTGGTGCCGAGACTTGAATACGGGTTATCGGAAGGGTTGCCGTAATCGCCCGAGTTGCCGTCGCGCCAGGACACTCCAGTATTTGCGTTCAACACGGACACGAGGTCGGAATTCGCTCGCGGCTCGCCTCTGGAATATCTGGCCGAGGTGTCCCCCGAGGGCGCGTTGTTTGCAGTAGAGGATTCCGCATCCCCGGGAAATGTCCCGGCATATGCGGGATTGAACAATTCGCGCCCCAAATATTGGCGCCGTGTCGTGAAAATCCTGAAGGCGCAGTCCAGAATTCCATTTGAATTTGCCAGCACCAATCTCTCACGCTGGTGTGAGTAGGTGGGGTTTTCGGCGTCCGGCGAGTCATGCACGGCATAGTGGCTCCTGCCGCTCTTGTTCGTCGCTCGCGTCGTTATAATGTAATCTTCGAAACTCGGGACAGCTGTGGGCGTGTTTCCGTTGGTGTTGACCAGTTGCCATTGCCCAGGGTTCTCACCAGCTGTTGCTTGGTGCCAGTTCGACTGGTTCCCCGGAATTCCAACTTGGGCTGTCGACACGCCCGTCGTCTCGCCGGGATCAATCGCATCGGTCGTGATGTAAAAGAACCCGCCGGATGGGATTTCAAGATCGTCCGGTAGCCGAATCTTGAGATCCGAAAGCCGCAGGCGTTCCGGAGAACCTGCGGCAAAGGCATTGATCCAATCCCCGCGACCCGTGAGGAGAATGTGCGGGTCGCTTCCGAGATCTGCGTAGCGGATAGTGCGGCCGGAAATATTTTGCAGTTCAATATAGTGCCCGAAACGGACCTTGATCGTTACGGGTGTGGTGCTGCTCGCCGGATGCGGATTGGGCTCAATGACTCGTGCGACACGCAAGTATTCCGACAAATAAACTCCCGGCGCATCCTGTCCGAACGCCAGTGGAAGGTCGGTGTCCTGCTGAACTGCGGGATCAAATGCGAGAAAATCCGCGCCATTTCCCCCATAAGCCGAATCGTCGGGCAAAATAATCGTCGATGCCGCGTCCGCATCGATAAAATCGCGGATGTTTGCCGCGATGCGGGTGGCGTAGATTTTTTGGTGGGCTGGGGTGGGCGTGACGGGCATTCCTCCCGAGGCGGAGTAGAAGCGCTGGCCGAACAGCGGCAGATTGTTCGTGATGGCAGCGCGGATGGCGAGCGTTTGGGTAGTGACATCTGCCGGGGAAGCAATGAGTTCGTTCAGATTGATCCGGCGCTTGCCGTCCAAGGACCGGTCGTCTTGTTTGGAGTAAATCGTTACGTAGGGGCGGATCGCCTCCCAGACATTCGTGTCCAAAGCGGCGACCCCCTCGGCAAGGGGGTAGGTCAAATGGCCGGGCGAGAGCGGCAGCGACGCTGTGCCGGGCGCTTGAAAGGTCAAGAGGTTGGCGAGATCGGCGCTGGTTACCCCGGGGAGGTTGGTGAGTGCGAGGAGGGAGAGTTCCGAAAACGATGCCCCATTCGCACGGGTATGGTTGCCGGTGATGTTGGCGGGATGACCGGCATGGCGCAGGTCGAGCTTGCTGCATTCGTCATCTGTCCAATACGCATAGCGGCCGATGACTTTTCCCAAGGAATTGGTCATGTAAATCCAGTTCACCGGGAGGGTGGGATGGTTCGTCGCACCGACTCCGGAGCGGAGACCGACCATGCCATTGGGAAAAGTAGCGTTCGTGGCATTAATGTCGCAAAAGAGATCGTTGGGGGCTGTCAACTGGCGCGTGACCGCAAGCCCATTGGCGTCGATGTCCCCGAGCGAAAGCGAGGCGGTGGTCAGGAACGCTGCGGAGAAATTTGTGAGCGCGGAGAAATTCGTTTCCCTTGTGGAAAAGAGAGGAATCCGCCGCGTCACGGTGCCATTTTCCGAAAATTCCCGCTTGGTAAGAAAGAGATACGGATTGTTATTCGTGGGAAGGTAAACCGCCGCATAAGGACCGGTCCGCGTGGCCTCATAAATGCGCCCGATGGCTTCAGCCAACCCCGCCTCCGCCGCCAACTCCGCTTGGTAGGTGTCCTTGATGCTCCGCGAAATCTTCCGCTCCAGTGAGGAACTCTCCAAAAACGCGAGCACAATCGTGCTCAGAACGACCAAGACAAAGAGCGTGGTCAGCAGCGCGGAGCCTTTGTTGCGGAGGTGTTTGGCCATGTTGTTTGGACAGAATTAACGGAATTTACAGAATTTTGGACAGGAGGACAGGATTTGCAGGATGGACAGGAGGGAGGTGGGGCATTTCGCATATTTTACTGAATACCATTTTTTAATTCTGTAATTTTGTCTAAAAAACTCTGATTTTTCCTGTTCCTCCTGCAAATCCTGTCCTCCTGTCTAAACATCATGGGGAGGGGAGCAGGATGCGGGTGGTGAAGGTTTTTGTATGTTTCAAAAAATCCGGCGTGTTCGTTGCGACTGCAAACGCCTCCCATTCGCTCGCCGCACCACGGGCATCGAATCGCATCGTGCGCTCGTTGTTCACGGCGGTGATCCGGATTTCCACGAGGTCGGGCATGGGCGAGGCTGCACTCTGCGTCCAAGTATTTGTTGTTGTGCCGTTGACCGTGAGATACGACACATCGAAGGCCACGACATTGCGCGCGAGGATTTCCGAGCGGTTCGTGGAGGGATCGAAGTCAGGGAAGAGCGGGGACCCTTGGGACAGATTGGTAAACGTCTCATTGCTCTCGATAAAGTAGCGGTAAAGATTGTAACTCTGGCGGCCATTGTCACCGGCGACGGGGCTTTTGTTGCCGTAGGCGAGGAAGTAACCAACCGTGCAGACATCCCCGAGGCTGTCGGAATTCTGGGAACTCCGCGGCAAGCGCGAAAAAAACGCCAGATGACTGCCTGCGATCAGGTTGGTGGGAAAATGATTCGTATTTGTCGAAGCCACGACCCCGGTTAAATCCCGGGAAATCACCTGCATCGCCGCCCGCGCCTCACGGTAAGCCTCCGCCCGGTTCTCCACCCCCCGCCAAAGCCCGGCGGCGGATTGCAGGATGTTCAGCAAAAGCACCAGCAGCATCCCCAAGACAGCCACAGCAACAAGCACTTCCAGAAATGTAAAGGCAGAGTTTTTTGGGGACAGGAGGACAGGATTTTCAGGAGGAACAGGATGAGGCTTGGGCCTGTAGGTTTTGTGCTTGCGTTTGATTTCCAGTTTTGTGGCTCCGAAATTCAAAAGGAGACCAATTTCAAGATTCGTTGCATGCAAGTAATTCACAAGCTGGGCTTCATGCGACGTGTTCAACCCGACATTCGCTTTCAATTCCAGAATCACCGACTTCTCAACCAAGACATCCGCAACGAAATCCCCAACCGATTCTCCCCTGTAGTGAACGGGAATCCGGCAACCGCACTCACAATGGAGACCGGCACGCACCAACTCAATGGCGAGGGCTTTTTGATAAACAGATTCCAAAAATCCCGGCCCCAGGACCTGATGCACCTGCATCGCGCAACCGATGATCTTTTTTGTTAAATCTTCCTGTTCCATCTCCTGTTCATCCTGAAAATCCTGTCATCCTGTTTAAAACCCCACCAGTGTGACAAACGAGTTGGTGGTCCGTCTCTCGGCAGGAGCGGCGGGGGGGGAGGACACGTCCACTTGCACACGGGAGAGTCCCGATTGCCCCGTATTCGCATCCACAACAACACGCGCGATATACCCTTCCACATCATCTCCGGGCACTCCGTCGGATCGATAGGGAATCTCCGCAGTGGTCCCACTCGCAGCGAGGTTCACCCCGCCTGCAACCCCGGGAACCCAGCGCACCGCGCCGTCACCGCTTTGGATCGCCGCGAAGATTCCCCGGGCGATCAATGTGCCATCCGTCTCCCGCATACTGTCGCCGGCGGACTTCATCGCGACGGGCATCATCCCGATAATTCCCACGATCGCGAAGGAAATGATCCCGAGCGCCAGCACGACTTCGATCAGCGAGAAGCCGCGACTGCCCGCTATGGCGAGATGCCCCGGGGGTGGAGTTTCCGGGCAGCGCGTGCGCATGGGTTAGAGACTCGTGATATCGAGACTCGCCCGACCGGTGAATCTCGCGATCGAGATGACCTCGTAGCCGCCCTTCTCATGGCGCTTGTCCGCGAGAGCCCCGTCCGCGGCGCGTTGTCCCTCGGTGATCGCCACGCGCAAGCCGTTGGAATGGTTCGGTGCTTGAACCGCTCCGGTCTTGGTGAAATGGATCGCGCCCACCTCCTCATCAGCGGGTTCACCGGGCAGAGCGGCCAAGTCCATGCCGCCAATCGCGTCCAGCGCCGACCCATCGAGAATCCGCGAGCCGTCATCCCCGGAATAAAACAGCACGCCCTTCGGCAATTTCACCCACTGTGAGACCTGCTCCCACGCGGAGTCGTCTTCGGTCCGCTGCAGCACCATCATGGCATCCTGCTCGCCGATGCCGTTTTTCTTCCAAAAAACCACAACCACCTCGCGACCCCGTTGGATCGCCGTCACCCGGGCCTGCTCGAGGGTATTCATGACGATCGTCACGCCACCCTTGCGCCCTCCCGCACCGGCCAATCCCTCGACCACCGGCCCCATGAACGACAACAGGAGCCCGATGATCGCCACGACAACAAGAATCTCGATCAGCGAAAATCCCCGCTCACCCCGCCGCATCGACGATCCTCTTTCCCAGGCAGGTCCGCCAAGTTGATCAAAACGCTCCAGTGTTTTCATGGTGATTGTCGTTTTTTTCAGGAGAGGAGGTGCTCCTGCTGTGGAATCTAAGGGCACCGCTCGACGACTCGCATCATATTGAACGTAACATTTTTGTTGCAGTTTCTGCGACCCGGCAACGGGCACGCTTCTGGCCCGACGGCGCTCGTCTGACAAAGAAGCAGGATGCGGGCCAACCAAACCGGGCGGGCAACTCGCCGCCAATCCGCGGACCCCTCAGCGCCTCAGCAACTCGCGCAGGAGATCAGCCAGCGGCACGATCGCAAAGCGCGACGACGTGTCCGACACCGCATACGGCAGCACGAGATTGCCGCCGTGGATAAGTGCCCCGCAACTGTAGAGCACATTCGGCACATACCCCTCCCGCTCGTCTATGCCCGGTCGCAGCAATGGTTGCTTCAACCGGCCGATCACCCGCGAGGGATCGTTCCTGTCGAGCAATGCCGCCCCGAGGCAGTATTTCCGCATCGGTCCGACCCCGTGGGTGATCACCAACCATCCGGCCTCGGTCTCGAGCGGCGACCCGCAATTGCCGATCTGAACAAATTCCCAAGGCAGCGAGGGCCGGAGCAGGATGCTCGACTCATACCAGAAATGCAGATGCTCGGAGAACATGAGGTGGATGTTCTCGCCGTCCTGCCGCCCCAACATCGCGTAGAGGCCGTTGATTTTTCTCGGAAACAGCGCGAGCCCCTTGTTGCGGATCGCCGGGCCGTTCAGCGTGGTGATGTTGAACTCGTGGAAATCCCGCGTGTGGAGCATCTGCGGCACCACCACGTTGCCGTCATAGGCCGTGTAGGTCGCCATGTAGGTCGCCGATCCGTCCTCATCGACGAACCTCACAAACCGCGCGTCCTCGATGCCGTTCACCTCGCTCGGCGCATACGGGAAGAGGATTTTTTCGGAGATGTCCAACCCCTCGCGGAACCGCACCGTGTAGTTCGACTGCGCCAGCAGCAACGCCCGCTCGGCCGCCCGGCACACCGATGGATCCTCCGGATTGCAACGCACCCGCCGCACGATCGCCACCAGCTCGCTCATCAGAAAATGGTCGGACAACCCGCTCGTGGCGGCCTCCACCGCGCCGCGCTCCACCCCCATTTCGACAAGCTTCCTCCGGAACGTGCGCAATTCGTATCTCGCCGCCGGATGCGGCCTCGGCTGGTGGACAAACCGCGAGACCGGATCCATGCGAATCTCCCCCTCCCCGTCCACGATGCCCGAGCGGAAGGTGATCGAGGAGATATGCCCCTCTCCAGTCGAGCGCAGGCTTACAATGAACCGCAGGGAGCCCTCCGGCACACCACTCTGGTCTGGCGCAGGCATGATGCCTGGGTTGAACAACGCCGTGGACTCCAGCGAGTATTCGTTCGTGAAATAAGACCCCAACAGCAACCGCCGCGCCTCGCTCAACTCCCGGTCGGTCGGCAACAGGTGCCGCACCTGCTCGAACCTCGCCTCAAAAATGTCGTGAATCCGCTGGTGCCTCTCGTGGAAATCCGAAAACACCTCCTCGAGCTTTGCCTTCACCGCCCGCTCGTCCAGGTGCATCACCCGCGAATACAGGCTCACCACCCGCGGGTTCGGCTCGTGCGACGGCAGCGGCTTCACGATCAGCGACGGGATGAACGGCCTCAGCAGCACACGCCGGGGGTTCGGCCCCAGCGTCAGCGACAGACGGCGCACTTTTGATTCCAGCGGCGAGAGCGGGTGTTTTCGGACGGATGGTTCCATGGTTTTCCGGCGGCGAACCGCACGTTCGGCAACCTCGCACCGCCATGCCGCCGCGCCCATGGGGTGATCTCCCACATCGTTTTGGTGAAATTCCGCGAACATTCCCGCCCGGCTGATTGACACACCCCCGCGACCCCAGCATATTCCCTGCCCTTCCTCCCCGGGGCAAGCAACCCGCACCTATGGAAAATATTCGCAACATCGCCATCATCGCCCACGTCGATCACGGCAAGACAACCCTCGTCGACCAACTTCTCAAACAGGCCGGCACCTTCCGCTCCAACCAGAAAACCGACGAGCGCATGATGGACTCGATGGACCTCGAGAAGGAAAAAGGCATCACCATCCGCGCCAAAAACGCCGCCTTCCGCTGGAAGGACTACCACGTGAACATCGTGGACACTCCCGGCCACGCCGATTTCGGCGGGGAGGTCGAGCGCATCATGAAGATGGTCGACGGCGTCCTGCTCGTGGTCGACTCCCACGACGGCCCGCAGGCCCAGACGAAATTCGTGCTCCGCAAGGCCATGGAAAACGGCCTCAAGCCGATCGTGGTCATCAACAAGATCGACCGCGAAAACGCCCGCCCCCACAAGGTGCTCGACATGGTCTTCGAGCTCTTCATGGAACTCGACGCCAGCGACGAGCAACTCGACTTCCCGCACATCTACGCCAGCGCCAAGCAGGGCTTTGCCAAAAACGAGGTCACGGAAACCTCCGACACCATGGAACCGCTCTACGAGGCGATCGTGAAACACATCCCGCCGCCGCCCAAACCGACCGTGGACTATTTCCAGATGCTCGTGTCGAACCTCGACTACAGCGACTACCTCGGCCGCATCGCCTACGGCCGCATCATCAGCGGCAAGGTCTCCATGGGCCAAAGCATCGTCTGCATTCACAGCGGCGGCCGCAAGGAGCGCGGCAAGGTCACCGCCATCTTCTCCCACGAGGGACTCGAAAAAATCCAGATCGAGGAGGCCTCCGCCGGCGACATCGTGGGCATCAGCGGCTTCGAGGAGGTCTTCATCGGCGAAACCCTCGTCGACTCCGAGGATCGCGAGGCGCTGCCGTTCGTGGAAATCGACCCGCCCACGATCTCGATGAAGATTTGCGTGAACGACTCGCCGCTCGCCGGACGTGAAGGCAAGCTCCTCACCGCCCGCCAAATCCGCGACCGCCTCGTGCGTGAGACGCGCGGCAACGTTTCGATCTCGTTCGCCGACACCGACACCGCCGGCCACTTCGATGTGAAGGCGCGCGGAGAAATGCAGATCGCCGTGCTCGTGGAGCAAATGCGCCGCGAGGGCTTCGAACTCCTCGTCTCCCGCCCCGAGGTCATCTTCAAGCGCAGTGAAGACGGCTCGGTGCTCGAGCCCATGGAGACCCTCTACGTGGACGTGCCCACCGAAAACCTCGGCGACATTCTCCAGTCCCTCGCAGGCAGGAAGGCCGACATCGTGAACATGGAACACAAGCCCCACAGCGTGTTCGTGCAGGCGACCATCCCCACCCGCGGCCTCATCGGCTTCGAGACCGATCTCGTCAACGCCACGAAGGGCCATGGTATCGCCAGCCACCTCTTCAAGGAATACGGCCCCCACAAGGGCGACATCCCGAGCCGCGGAAACGGTGTGCTCGTCTCCATGGAGGCGGGCACCAGCATGGCCTACGCGCTCGACAGCATCCAGGAGCGCGGACGTCTCTTCATCGGCCCGCAGGAGGAAATCTACGAGGGCATGATCATCGGCGAAAACGCCCGCCCGGACGACATGCCGGTAAACCCCTGCAAGGCGAAAAAACTCACCAACATGCGCAGCCAAGGCGACGGCAAGGGCATCTCGCTTGCGCCTCCTGTGGTCATGACCCTCGAGCGCTCGCTGGAATACATCGCCAACGACGAATACGTCGAGGCGACTCCGAAGTCGCTCCGCCTCCGCAAGAAAATCCTCGATGCCAACGCCCGCAAACGCGCCGAAAAATCCGCCGGCGTCTTTGCCGATTGAGCAAAGCACCCCGCGGCGGCTCGCGGAACCCGACTGGCAACAGCTCAAGTCGGACCACGAGCGCCGCGTGGACCCCTGGATCGCTCCGCGACTCCTCCGCAAATCGCGCGGCGAGCGCCATGCGGTGGATGATTTTCTTTTCGAATACTACCCGAACCGTCCATCACTCCTGAGGCGCTGGTCGCCCGGGGCGGGCGTCATCCTCCTCGGGGAATCCGCCGCCTCGCTTCCTCTCCAACCAGCCCTGGAGCCTTGCGAAGACGGGTTTCAGCTTCCCCCGCCCCCGCAGAACAGACGCCCGTTCATTCAGTGGCTGTGCCGGTTTCTGGAATCGACCGCCGCACGCGCTCCGTTCTTCGGCTGCCACGGACTGCACGAGTGGGCCATGGTCTACCGCACCAGCCAACCCCGCCACGAATCGCTCCCTCTGCGCCTCCCGCCGGAATCCATCGCCGCCGTGGTCGAATCGCTGCCGGTGCGCTGCTCGCACCATGACGCCTTCCGCTTCTTCACTCCGGAGGCGCGCCCGCTGAACCGCCTCCAGCCCACCCGCGAGGCCTCGATCGACCTCGAGCAGCCCGCCTGCCTGCACGCGAACATGGATCTCTACAAGTGGTGTTTCAAACTCGCCCCGTGGTGCCCCTCCGAACTCACCGCCGATGCCTTTGAACTGGCCCGCGACATCCGCGAACTCGATATGCGCGCCAGCCCCTACGATGTGAGCGGCTACGGCCTCGAGCCCGTCGCGATCGAAACCCCGGCCGGCCGACGCCTCTACGAGGACCTCCAGCGCGGCTTCGCAGAGCGTGCATCACCCATCCGCCAGCGCCTGATCGCTCTCTGCGCCGGACTCGCCGGTTGATTCACCCCCACTCCCATGGACCACGTGTGCCGGTGAATGTTCCCGAGATCGGGAGCTCGGTCCAATTGACCCTGGTCAGCTCGAGATCATTAACGATCGATTCGATGGCGAACCAGCGCGGGAGGGGGACTTGCACGGGATCGGCTTCGCGCCACGGCGCGTCGGGTTGGTCGCGCACGAGGACATCGCGCAGGGAGGGGATGTCCTCGCCGGGCGCCCAACCGAGCACGACCTTGGCTTCGTTGTGACCTGAGCGGACAAGGCGCTTGGCGAGTTGGCGGGCGCGAAGCGGGCCGCATCTGTCGACTTTCCAGACATCCTTGCCGCTCAGCGCCCCGCCTCCGATCGGCACCGAGGGGCCGTAGTGGTCGACGACGAGTTTTTT
>CAZRLX010000075.1:0-12872 GCA_964601115.1 uncultured Chthoniobacter sp.
CCTGTGGTGGATGGTGAAATTTTCGTTGTATTTGCCGGATTTGTTTTTTCCCCGCGCGCACATGAGCGAGTGGGTGAGCAACTTATCCTGGTCGATCTACCAAGGGCGGGTTCCGGAGCAACTTTGGGGGGAGAGCCAGACGGCTTATCTCGGGTTTGTGGCAGGGGGCGGATTGGTCGCGCTGCTTGGGAGTGGGGTGATTCTTATTTGTGCGCGACGGTATGATGCGGTGTCGCCGTTTTTTTGGTTGGCGTGCGGGGCGATTCTTTTCTCGGTGGCTGGCGGCGTGAATTATTTGCTTGGTTCCTTTGGGTTTGTGCTCCTCAGGGCGGCCAATCGCTCCTCGATCATTTTGGCCTGTATGGCATTGTATTTTCTCTGCGAATGGGGGCCGTCGAAAATCGGAAAGTCATGGAAGATTCTTTTGGCAATCTTGCTGGTGGGGTTGGGTATTTGGGACCAATTGCCAAAATATCCGAAATGGGAAGAGGATATTCGCCAGCGGGCATGGGATGATTTCGCACGGGATCGTGGGTTTTTTGCCGCGATGGAACAGGCGTTGCCAAAGAAAGCGATGGTTTTTGAATTTCCAGTGAAGGATTACCCGGAAATGGGGCCGATTCGGGAGATGGGGGATTACGAACATTTTCGCCCGATTTTGCACTCCACCGATCTCAGGGTGACTTATGGCACGATCAAGGGGCGGGGGGACACGGTGTGGCAGAAGAACTTAGCCTCGAAGGAACCTGCCGAGATGTGCGCGGAGTTGGAGAATTACGGATTTTCAGCAATTCTGATCAACCGCAAGGCTTATGAGGATGCAGGAACGGCCCTGCAAGCCGGGTTGGTAGCTGCCGGCGCCCAGCCCCTCATGGAAAACCAAGATTTCTTGGTCTTGACGATTCAGCCCAGTGCCAACCCCGTATTGCCGGAAATCCCGGATCGTAAGGCGTTGCGGAAAATGAAAAAAGAGTCGGCGGAGTAGGTTTTTGCGATAACCGGCCTCATTGATCTTATGAGCCTGTGGCCTTGCTCATGCCGCCGACGGTCTCAATCGGAGATTTTCATTCCTTTTGGAAGGATTCGAATTTTTGTCCAGAAAATGGAGGGTTCTGTGGTGGTGATCACCAATGGGGTGTCTTGCGGAAGGTGGAGATTCGCTTGGATCGTGAAATTTCCGTTTTCGATGGGTTGTTCCATGAGGAAATCCCCACCTTGGATCGAGATAAGGGTTCCATCCGGGCCTTTGCCTTCGAGAATGAGTTGAATGTCTCCGGTGACAAGGGGCGTCAGGGAGATGGATTGTGACGAGGAATTCCTGCCTGACTTTTTCAATGATGAGCCTTGTTTCCAGAATTCCGAAAACGGCGGGGATGCAGTGAACCCTGCAAACCTGGCTGCAATTGTGGGCTCTTGCGATCGGGCCACTCTTTCAAAGATCGTGTAGTAGTCTCCGATCCAACTCGGAGTGAATCCTGCAGGGGCGGGCGGGTTGAAATTTGCAGATGGCACGGGGACTCCGGCATCGGCGAGGACGGGAATAATGAGGGCATCGACATCGCCGGGATTGGATTGGTGCCCGCTTCGGAGTGAAACCTCGGGGAGGCGCTGATGGAGTTCCCGAAGGAGGCCGTAGATTTCGGTGGCACCGCCGTCGATGAGAACGATCCGCGCATTCGAATCACTCAGATAGTCTACCAGTTTTTTAATTTCGTTTGACCGACCAGGCATCATGCGGCTCATCTGGTCGGTTTTTTCGTTTCTGAAGATCGAGCCTTCGCCAAAAGGAGGGCGTTGGCCGGCATAGAGCAGATGGGGACGCAGCGAGGCGAGGCACCAGATCGAGAAAAGAATCGGGAGCCAGCGCGGGCGAAGCAGGTCGAGGAACATGCCGGCCAGTGGCGCGGCAAGAAAGTAGGCCGGGATAAGCAGTCGGCCTTGCCATGGCTGCCAGCGAAAAACGGCGCAGAACAAAACAAGCGAGAGGAGTCCCATGCCGAACAGAAGGATGACAGCCGAGTGGCGGCGGAAGGCGGCAAAAAGTAAGCCCAGCGGCAGGAGCAGGAGCATGGCGGTCTGGGCGGGGGCGGGGGCGAGGTCTTCGAGGCCGGCGAAATACGGGAGGTGGAAGGGTTGGCTCTCGAAAGTGGTTGCGGGGTCGTCTGGATCGAGTCCCAGCGAGACAAGAAGCGAGCGCGTGCGTGATTCCAGCGCATTATTCCAAGCTCCCGAGTCACAGGTGAACTGGCCGGCGATATTGCGAAGCGCGACATTCAAGAGGTCATCCGGTCCGTGTTCGAGATTGGTATGGTGCAAATTCGGCCCGGCTGGAGAGCCATAGACCTGCATGTTGCGCGCGAGTTGTGGTGATGCCGGAATGACGGCCAACGCAAGCCCTGGGATCGCTGCCAGGAGGAGCGAACGCCACGCACGCTTGCGAAGATATGCCGCTGCCAAAACAAGGCCGGCCGCGGGGAGGTAGGCGATGGATGTTCCTTTGGTCGCCACGGCAAGGCCCGCCGAGAGTGCGGCAAGAAGGAGGAGCGGGGTGGCGGGCTGACTGTTTCCTTGCCAGACACGCAAGGCGATGGTGACGGGCACGAGGATAAAGAATGTCAGAATGATGTCGTTCTTCGCGTTCGATGCCTCGAAGAAAACAACCGGCACGAGAATGGCGAAAAGAATGCCCAGCCAACCGGCGCGCGGGCTGCCCCCGAGCGATTGTGCAAGAAGGCTCACAAGCCCGCAGCTCGCCAGAAGGAACAGGCTTTGAACCAAGTTATGCCAAGAGTCGCCTTGTGACAGGATGAGCAAATTCAAGCCGATGAACTCGCTCAGGACCGGCATGGAAATTTGGTGCGAGTGGGCGGCGGTAAATGGCTCCACGCTGCCCTGCATGAGCCAGTAAATCTGGCGGGGCAGATGGTAAATCTGCACATCGAAATTCACGGGGGGGGTGGCGATGCCCATGAGGAAAATCAAGCCCGCCGTGCCTGCCAAAAGCACACCGATCCAAAGCGGGCAGGTCTTGAGGCGGTCGGCAATGCGGCGTGCTTCGGTGAGCCAGTCCAGCCGTCGGCCGCGCGCGAAAACCACGGCGGGCATGAGGCAAAAGAGGCTCCATGTGGCGAAGATCGGGCCCCATGAGAGAAGACCAGCCAAGGAGAATGCCTCGGTAACGACAAAGGCCGTGGTGGCCAGCAGCACGCAGGACAGGGTGAGTGCCCAGCGCCAACTCCTTCGGTCTGCGGGTGTCGCTGTAAAAAACGCAAGGGACCACAGGAATGTCCCTAAAAACGGAAGAATGCCGCAAAGTGTCCTCATGGGTGCCGATGGGGCGACGGGTTCTTTTTAGAGATTTTTTTCCACTCGTCCCTAACTGCGCGCCGGAGATACGAGAGGATGCCGCCTTGGTATTTCGCCTCGAGATGGCGGAGGTAGTCGTCCTGCTCGGCGAGCCAATTCCAGAGGGTCGAGGTGGACTGATCCGTGGCGCGGAACCAGCCCAGCATGGTGGCGATCTCCGGCGAGCGGACGGATTCGGCCTCCAAGGCCGCAGTGGCCAGGGAGGCGAGTTGGCGATGGCGCTCAAGTTGGATGCGGGGATTTTCCGCGCGGAAGCGGGTCTGGCAATAGAATCTCGCACATTCCCGTGCGGTGAAGGCGACCTTGGCCACGGGTGCGACTATGCCCCCCCAAGCACTGTCGCCGCAATGGCCGACATCCGTTGGAAACGGATGCGCCTGCAAAAAGGCGGTGCGGTAGAGGTTGCTTGCGCTGCTGCCGAGCAAGCCGTGCGGGAGCATGCCGCAGAGGAGGGCGATCGATTCACTCCGCTCGAGGAGTCGGCTTGACATGCCAGTTGTGCGGAAAGACTCAGCCAAGAGATTTGAGGGCATTTTTTGATCGACGGGTTCCGAACCATCCTCGTTCCGCATCTCCGGCGGCGAAACAACGACATCCGCCTCGTATCGGCGGGCGGTCTCCAGCAGGTGGGTCAGGCCCTCCGGCGGGATCGGATCCTCGACGGTGGAAATGTAGCACCAAGGAGCCTTGGCCGAGGCAATGCCGGCGTTCCAGCTTTGGTAAAGACCCGGGGGATTGTGGAGGAACTTGGCCTGAAGCCCTGTGAGGACCTCGCGCGCAAGCTCAAGCGATCCGTCTGTGGAGCCGCTGTCCACCACGATGATTTCTTCAACGAGAGGAGCCCAGCGGGTCACAGACGTCAAATGCCTGGCGAGACGTTCGCGGCAGTTGTAGATCGGAAGAACACCGGAAATCGGATCAGGCATGGGATGGTTTCGACAATCCTCGGACAGAGCTTGGTTGAGAAAAACCCAACCACGGATGGGCACGGATGATCCCGCAAGCGCGAATGGCTCCATGCTTCATGCCGACTTGGCGGATCGGCAACATTGGAGATTCAAATTTCCTCTGAATGGCAATTTTCATTTTTAACTAAAAGCGAGTCAGGCCGAGCAAGCGATCGAGAATCTTCGTGGCGGGCCAGCGGGCTTTTTTGATGAAGTGGTCGACTGCGGTGCTGGCGTTCAGGAACGACTCGGTTTCGCGTTGTTCGAGCTTCCAGCGCGTGCGGGAATGCCCCGAGGCGTCGGTCTGGCGCCAGCGGATCACGTGCAACGAGCCATCGGGGAAGGAACGCTCGGGGAGGGACTGCATTTCCCGCGTGATGGTTGCCACCTCCTCTTCGTAGCGCGAGTGGACACTCTTCGCCTCGTCGTGGAAGCGGAAGGCGGCGAGGGGTGCCTCGACCGATGCGACATTTGCGTGTTGAAAAAATCGGCTCCAAAGCCAGTAGTCCCCTGCGGAGGCATGGCGCAGGTCGATCGCCCCGCCGATTTTGTCCCACAGCGAACGGCGCCAAAAGCAGCTCTCCTGTTGGAGAAAATCGTTGTTGCCCGGACCTCCGTGCAGGCCGCGGTAAAAGCGACGTGCGGAAAATCCGGGGTTCTGCCAGAGGTTCTCGAATGTGCCGTCGGAGGTGAGGCACACCTTCATCGTCGAGGTCAGCCACTGGATTTCAGGGTGGGTCTCAAAAATCAACCGCACGGTGGCGAGTGTCCATGGCAGATAAAGATCGGAGGAATTCAACCACCCCATGATTTCGCCAGTGGTTTTTTCAAACCCGCGATTGATGGCATCGTATTGGCCGTGGTCCTTTGCGCTTTCCCAGTGGGCCAAACGCCCCGAGCGCGACTCGATGATCTCGCGGCTGCCATCCGTCGAACCGCCGTCCATAACCACATATTCCAAGTCCACCTCCTGCGACAGCACGCTCTCCATGGTGGCCAAAAGGTAGGAACTTTGGTTGAATGACGGCGTGACGATCGAGAAAAGCATGTCGGGGGGTATGAACCACAATCGGGTTGGGCTATAAACCCAAAAAATCTTTCAATATTTTTATCACTCCTTGAATTCGCATGCATTGACAGGGGTTAGGCAACAGGAGCGGATGGCCACGGTGCTTGTGGGGCGTCCGGAAGGGCAGTTGGGGAACCGGCTTTTTCAGGCGGCGGCTTTTTTGGCTGCTTCGATGGAGATGGGGTTTCCGCTATGGAATCCGGCGCTTGGGGAGTATGCGGGGTTTTTTCCTGAGCTGGAGGGGGATTTTTTCTGTCGGCCGGGGCGAGTGAGGGGGGCACGTGGGGGGCGGCTTCTTTTTTGCAAGGTGGTGGATGCGTTGACAGGTCGCGCATCAAGGCGCGCTTGGTCTGCGGCCGGGGTCTCGGTGTTGGATGTGGCCCAGTCCCATGATGCGGGCGAGGTGGAATACGATCTGTGCGATCGGGAGTTTGCCACTCTGCTTGGGAAGAGTCGGTTGGTGGTGGCGAAGGGGTGGAAATTTCGTGCCCACGGGGCACTGAGGGCGCGCCGGGAGGAGATTGTGAGGATTTTCACGCCGCAGGCTGCCATTCGGAAGCAGGTGGCGGAGGCGGTGGCGCGCGCGAGAAGCGGGGCGAATCTTCTGGTGGGATTGCATGTGCGGCGGGGGGATTACGCGGGATGGCTTGGGGGGAAGTATTTTTATGGGCTGGAGGAGTATGCGGATTGGATGCTGCAGGCGAATGCCCTGTGGCCGGAGAGGAAGGTGCGGTTCTTGATTTGCTCCAACGAGGATGTGAGTTCCCTTCTCGGGTTGCCCGGGGTGCTTGCAACGGCGGGGCCCGGGGCGCCGGTGACGGACCTTTATGCGCTGGCGGCGTGTGATTATTTGATCGGTCCGCCGAGCACCTTCTCGCTTTGGGCATCGTTCCACGGAGGGGCTCCGCTGCAGATGCTGCTGGAGAGGAAACAAACAATCCGCTTGGAGGGCTTCGCGCATCATGAACGATTTTAATGCGACTGTGGCGGGTTCCCCTGCCACGCGAGTGTCTGGGCGCGTTTTGGGCTTCGTTGTCTTGTTGGTTTTGCTGGTGGCGGTGGCATTTCGTTTCGTGTGGTTGGATACGGTGCCGGGCTTGAATGGCGACGAGGCATGGCTGGGGTGGAAGGCATATCAGGCGGCGCACGGTGTTGACTTGGACTGGCGGACGAATTCGGGGAATTTCACGAATCCGTTTTTTTTGGTGCCCTTGGTTTGGTTGCACCATCTGTTCGAGCCCTCGGCGTGGGTGCTGAGGGTGACCGCCGCGATCAGTGGGGTGCTGACCTTGCTGGTGAATTTCGGCATGTGCCGCTGGATTTTCGGAACCCGTGTGGCGGCGGCTTCGACGGTGCTGCTTGCCGTGGTGCCGATGAGTATCGCGTATTCCAGGTTCGGTTGGGAACCCAGCCAGATTCCGTTGCTGGCGGTGGTGGTGGTGTATTCCTCGTGTGCTCTGTGTGATCGAAATCGCTCCTTCGTGGGGTGGATGGCGGTGGCTGCGGCGGGGTTGTTCACCGGGTTTTTGGTGCATCCGACGATCGCGTATCTCGCGGTTTTGCCTGTGTTGGGAGTGATTGCCAGATGGCTTCGCCCGGAGGAAGGCGGGTGGAGGGCGGTGGAGTTTTTTCTGGCGGGAGCGATGGTGGCTGCCGGGCTCGGGGTGGCGATGTATCTGAAAGCGCCGCCGTGGATTCAGCCCGAGATCGCGGAGAGATTCACTGGCGGGGCATGGATCGCAGACATGCCGAGGTTCTTGGTGGCGTGGGTCAGAAATTTCAATGGCATCAACACATTCGGATTTCTTCCGGGATCGTGGCCCGGCGCGGCGGAGGTTTTGAATGCCGGTAAACCGTGGCCGGTGTTTCCGCTGGATGTATTGGCCGGGTTGGCGTTTTTGGTGGCGATGGGGGTTGTGGCTCTCGGCGCGTTTCGCGGGGATGCCTCACAGGAAATGCAGGTGCCGGGGATTCGACGAATGCATGCGGTGTTGCTGGTGGGCGCTGTCAGCGCGGCGCTTCTTTTCGGGGCGATGAATGGTGCCGGGAAGGTGGCTGTCTGGTTTGACCGCTATGGGTTGTGGGCCTTGGTGCCCGGGTGTTTGATTCTCGCGCTCGGGTATGCCTGGGCGGCACGGAGGCTTGCGGGAGCGGAGGTGCTTGTGACTGTCATCGGTCTGCTCGGATGTGCCGGCCTGCTGGCACTTTTCGGCTCCAACTATTTTCTCCACTTTTGGCAAACGGCGGGTGATGGCGGCATGGATTCGCGGGTTGGTGTGCCGCAAATCAAGGCGAGCGCGGCGAAACGCATCGCGGATTGGTCTGCGGACAAGACATTCCCCGAGCCGCCGGTCTTGATCTCGTCGAACTGGTTTGCATTTTGGCCGACTGTTTATTTCCTGCAGGGTGAAGTAATCGATTCGACGTGGGAAATGGTCTATGCGGGTCCAGAGTCCGGGGAACCGTTGGGAGGGGAAAATCGCTATTCCGAGAAGTATCATGGCAGGACTCTTGTGATCGTGGAATTTGAGGGGTCTGATGCATGGGACAAATGGAGGGAAATCTTGCCAAGCAATCACTGGGGCACCCGGTCCCTAAGACTTAATGACATGGCGGGACGACCGAATTTGCGGATAGAATTTCTTGAATCCGAGTCAACGCGCCCATGAAAACCACGCTGGTCATCCCTCACTACAATGATGCTTCTCGGCTGGGGCCGTTTTTGACGGAGTTGTGCCGTGAATTGCCGGGGCATTTCGAGGTGCTGGTGAGCGATGACGGGTCGCGGCCGGAGGAGCGGGAGGCACTTCGGCGGGTGGTTAGGGAGGCTCAATCGAGTGGTGGTGGCGCGGCGAGGATTCTTGATCCGATCTTCACGGCAAAAAACACGGGCAAAGGCGGGGCGGTGATGCGTGGATGGGATGCGGCGGGGGAAGCCGATCTGTTGGCTTTTGCGGATGCGGATGGCGCGGTGGGAGCCGGAGAAATCGTGCGGGCGGAGGCGTATTTTCGCGGGGAAGACTATGATGCGTTGTTTGCAAATCGTGTGAAAATGCTCGGGCGCACGGTGGAGCGGTCGCTCAAGCGCCACTTGTCGGGGCGCGTGTTTGCCACGCTCGTGTCGAATGTCGCGCGGATTCCGGCCTATGACACGCAGTGCGGGTTGAAGATTCTTCGCCGCCCAGCGGTGGAAAAAATCCGACCGTTTCAGGAGACGGTGGGATTTGCCTTCGATGTCGAGCTGTGCCTGTTGTTGCTGAAGTTCGGCTTCCGGGTGATCGAGTTTCCGGTGGATTGGCGTGATGTGCCGGGCAGCAAGGTGAGCCTGCTGAGGGATTCGTGGCGCATGGCGAGGGAGGTCTTTAGAATTCGCCGGAGGGTGGAGGGGATCAAGCGATGATGGACATCCTTCGCGGCGAACAGTGCTATTGGTCACGCTTGGGTGGGCCGGGCAAGAAGAGTCGGGCATTTTCCCCATGAGTGCGACCGAGCCTCTGCTGATCACTGCGACCTTCGAAGTCGCCAATACGCCGGATGTCAGGCTGCGGGATTCGCGCGAGCGGCTGGTTCGGCATATGGAGGGGGTGTTGGCATGGTTGGGCGATCCGTTTTTCAGCGAGATTGTCTTGGCCAAAAACTGCACGCTGCCCGTGAAGGTCGACCCGTTGAAAAAGGTCGCCGAGGTCCACGGGAAGCGGTTGGAATTCGTGCAGGTGGAGCCATCGCCGCTCACTCAGGTGAGGGGCAAGGGGTTTGGCGAGGGCGAAATGATTCGGCAAGCGTTGCGGAAAAGCGAGCTCTTGGGGCGTGCGTGCGGGTTCTGCAAGGCGACGGGCAAACTTTTTCTCCGCGATGCGGGCGGGTTCTATGCGAGGCAGGGGCGGGCGGTCTTTTTCAAATGCTCCGCGCCGAGGTGCGGAGCGTTGGTGTTTTGGCGTTCCATGTTGGGGGGCTTCTACCGCTCGCAGGGCCTTCACCGCGTGTTGCCTTGGCTGCATCGGCATGCCCGCGTGCCATGGTCTTTGGTGGCGGCGGCTCCGCGGGAGTGGATCGATACGCGATTTTACCGGGTGTCGAAGGAGCTTTATTTGGAGCGCTTCCTCAGGTCGTATGAACGGGTGGATGATGCGCTGGGGTATTCGTTGGAGGCTGCCTTTGCCGATGATGCGGCGGGCTTGAGTGACTGTGCGCTTGTGAAGTCCGAGCCGATTGTTTTGGGGTATTCCGGCACCCATGGCACCGCTGCGGCTGAGTTTCCGGAAGGTATTCGCAGGGAGGCGCGGGAGTTGGCGGATCGAATGTTATGAGGAGCCTGAATACAAAAACGCCGCGTTCCGCGACCGCTGGATCGAAAAAATGAAGGATCATAGAAACAGAGATGTGTTGATCGGCGCGTCCATGTTTTTTCTGCCATGGGTGCCCAAGGTTCTTTTCGGGTTGCCATGGTTGATGCTTCAGAATTTCACGGACGGGGTTTTTTATCTCGGGTATGCGATGGATTTCAGGGAATTGGTCGATCGAGTCGGGCTGAATTACTATGCGGTGAGGTTCAGCGGGATTTTTCCGGATGCTTGGGCGTTTTCGCTGTTTGGACCGGAGGCTGGATTGGTGGTGGTGCGGTATGGGTTGGCAGGTGCTTGTTGTGTGGCGTTGTTTGTGTGTTTTCAAAAGCGGTATTCCACAGTTGCGGGGGTCTTGGCGGCGCTGGCTTGGGCGATGAATCCTGCGGCGATCCGGTTTTTGCAAACGGCGTATGTGGATGTGACCGCGGCGTCGTTTTTGTGTATCGGGCTCGGACTGGCGTGTCTGCGCGGGGTTGGGATAGTTGGAGCGGGGGCTGCGGGTGTGTTGTTCTCACTGGCTTTTTGGGGGCACCTCCATGCGGCGGTGGCGCTGGTGTTCGCCGGGCCTCTCGTGGTCGTGGCGCTCTGGGAGCAGGGAACGAAGCGGGCATTTTTGTTGATGGGGTGGATGCTGGCTGGGTTCCTGGTTCCGACGATCGCTGCGTCGGGGTTTTATTTTTATCAATTCGGTCTTTGGGATTTGACGAGTCCAACTCGGGAACTTCTGAAAACCCTCCGCGACGGCCATATTCCCGCGCCCAAGCTCGAGTGGGTGGATGTGGTTCGCCATTGCCCGTTTTGGTTGGCATCGGTCCCATTGGCTGCGGCGTTGTGTGTTGTTCCCAACCGCAGCCGGTTTCTCTACGCCTGCTTCTTTGCTTTCGCCGGCTACATCGCGTTCCTGTTGTGGGGTGATGTGTTCAACGGGGGGTATTCGCTCTCGCTGTTTTATTACTTTTCCTTTGCCTTGCCGGGTTTTGTTTTTTTGGTCGGGGCGATCATCGGCAATACCTCGATGGGAGGAAACGGTTGGAAGGTTCTCCTGGCAGTCGGTGCGGCTTTGTGCGGCCCAGTATTGGCAGTCGGGTGGAACATCACTCACACCCCTTGGTTCCTTGCCGCGATGGCGATGATCTCTGCGGTGCCGGCCTTTTTTTTGCTTCGCCCGATGGGCCGGTCTTTTCTGGTCGCGCTCGGAATTTCCGTGGCCATGGGGCTCACGGCTATCGCTCCCACCAGTCGGCTTGCTTTGGGAAATTACTGGAAAGGGGACGACCTCCCCGTGTTGAGCGCTGCAAGGGAACTGGCTGCAATTCTTCCACGCCATCAGCAAAAGCCATCACCGGTCTTTTTTTGGTATGACGACAAGGTTGGAACTGATCTCCGAATGCTCCAATCGTTCCGCCTGCACGAATTCACAAAGTGGAAGGATGCCGATGGGGCTTATGTTCCATTTCCCGATCCGGAGGGCGGAGGTTCGGTTTCCTGGCATGGTGGCGCCGGGGACTTGGTGGTTTTGGCCAACTCGAAGAAAGAACTGCGAACTGCCTTGGATCGGCTGCAGGCGTCTGATCGTTTGCCCGAAGCGGCACGACAATTCCAAATTCCGGAGGCTTCGCCAATTGCTTATGGCGCACTTTTGTCCTTTGGAGAGCCGCGTTGGAGGGAAGTTTCGAATTTGCTGGATCGGCTCGAATACCATCGTAAAGCCAAGGTCTCCGAATCAGACCGTTTGGAATTCCTTACGGGGCCACGCAAGTGGAATCGTGATGTGATTGTGCCATTGCCTGAACTCTCCGAAGGAAAGGCCCTGCGAGTGGTTCTCAAGGTTTTGAAGGGGGCTGTGGCGGTGGATATGGTGGATGGCGATCGAAATGTCCCAGGGGGCCAGCCGCGCATTGTTTCCCGGGCGAATATGCCTGTGGAGATTTTTCTCGAGCCTTCCAAGACGGATGTTCCCGATCGACTTCGAATCCGGAACGCTTCTCCGCACGGCGTCCGCTCGAGGGCCCGCATCGTTGATATTTCTGTGGTGGAGACGATCCGTTAGATTTTTATCGTATGGTCAAACCAGAACCGTTTTTCACAATCGTCACTCCCACCTTGAATGCCTCGGGCACGGTGGAGGAGGCGATTTCGAGTGTGTTGGCGCAGGGGGTGCCATGCGAGCATCTCGTGATGGATGGCGGGTCGAGTGATCGGACGGTTGAGATCGCGTCGAGTTTCCAGCAGTGCACGGTGCACAGCGGGCGCGATCGTGGACTCTACGATGCGATGAACCGCGGGGCATTTTTTGCGCGCGGGGAGTGGTTGGTTTTTTTGCAGGCCGATGACTGGTTGCCGGATGGTGCACTTGCGGCATGGCGGGAGGCGATCGAGGCGAATCCGGATGCCGAAATCATCACGGGGTCTGCCGAGGCGGTGCGCACGGTGGGGGATGGGGGCTTGGAGAGGGAGTGGAGGAAAACAGACGCGCATCTCAAGGAGTTGACTGTCCAGAATCTCGCTCTCGGCGAACCGATGATCAATGCTCGCGCGATCAGGAAGAGCCTTTTCAAAAAGGTTGGTTCGTTCGATTTGACATTCTCGCTGGCTTCGGATCGGGATTTCCTCCTTAAGCTTGCCAAGTCCCAACCGCATGACGTGTCGATCGAGGCGATGACCTACCGCTACCGTTGGCACGAGGGGTCTCGCACGATGAATCCGGGCAATTCCCTCAGTCGTCGGCTCACGGCGGAAAACCTTGCAATCGCCCGCAAGCACCTGGCCGATCCCTCGTGGGGCGCCGAGGACAAACGGGCCCTCGCTGAGTGGCATTCCCGTCAATCGGTCCAAGCGGCGATGTGCGCGATCGAGGCATTTGATCCGGTGGGATTTTTGAGTGTCATCCCCGCCGCGATGAGGCGTGATCCGACGTGGGTGCTCGCTTTCGTGAGTGAGTTTGCGAGGTGTTTTATGAGGTGGCTGCAAAGAGGCTTTCGCACGAAATCCCAACTCAGTCGCCCGTAGGTTTCGCAAGAACAGATCGATCAAAAACCACAGAGTGAATGTCCTTGCCCGGTTGGTTTGTCAGGGCGCTTGAAAAGTCCACGACCCGAAAACGAGGACCGTTCCAATCGACCATCAAAGCGAAGCTGTCCTGGGTGT
>CAZRLX010000076.1:0-12708 GCA_964601115.1 uncultured Chthoniobacter sp.
GCCGATTCGTCAGACGCGGAAGATCGCGCCGAGCTTCTTGCCGAGGATCAAGCTGGCTCCGATGATCGTCACCGCGAGGAACGCCATCGCCCACACCCCGAGGGCGCTGGCGACGAACCGCCCCTCACCGAGCAACTGATACAGCTCGTAGATGGCCTTGGTGATCGGGAAATCCTGCTGTTTTTGGGCGAGGATCAACGAGTCGCTCACCTCGAGCATGGCAAAGGAAAACGCCAGCAAGCCTCCCGCGAGAAGGTTCGCGGCGATGAGCGGGATTGTGATCTTGCGGAGCGTTTTCAAGGGCGGGCAGCCGAGATTTTGGGCCGCCTCCTCAAGCGTCACGCTTGTTTGCTGGAACCCAGCGGCGGCGGATCTCACGACATACGGCAAACGCCGCACCGAGTAGGCGATCACCAAAATGATCAACGGATCGACCGCCGGATTGAGGAACCCGAAAATTTTCCCCTCCTGCGTCATGGCCAGATACCCGAAGGCGAGCACCAGTCCAGGCACGGCAAGCGGCAGCATCGCCATCGCATCGAGAATCTGTCGGCCGACCAACTTGGTGCGCACCACCACGAAGGCGATCGAGACGCCGAGCACGAGATCGAGCACGGTCGCGAGACAGGCATACTTCAAGCTGTTTTGAATCGAAGGCAGCGTCAGGTTGTGCCCCAGCGCGGCCTCGAAATGCCCGAGCGTCCAACCGGTCGGCAGCACCGTGCGATACCAGTCCTCGGAAAATGCAACCAGCACGACACCGATATGCGGCAGCACGGCGAGGAACGTGACCAATCCAAACACCCCGGTGCAAAAAAGACCCACGGCAAGCGATGGCTTTCTCGGTCCGCCCTGGCTTGTCGCCTTGGCCATCATCGCATGCGCGGTGCGACCGAAGAGAACCTTGCTCAACGCGTAGAGCAACAAGGTCGATCCCAGCAACACCACGACCAACGCGAAGGGAAACGGATTGCCGCCGATATCCTTGATCCCATGGAAAATCTGCACGGAGGTCACCCGCGTGAAATCGAACATGAGCGGCACGCCCAACTCGGTGAACGACCAGATGAACACAATCGTGCCCCCCGCAAAGACGCCGGGCATGATCAATGGCAACGTGACACGACGAAACTTCCGGAACCCAGTGCAGCCCATGTTTTCAGCGGCCTCCTCCATCGCTGGATCAACGTTCGCAAGGGAGGCGAGCACATTCAGATAGAGAATCGGATACAAGTGCAGGGCATTCATCACGATGATCCCCCACATCCTCCCCTCGCCCAGCCAATCCATCGGCGCATCGGGATTCATCAGCCCAATGGATTGCAGCAAGGCGTTCAGCGCCCCCTCCTGCCCGAGGATTTGCTTGATCCCGATCGCGCCGACAAACGGCGGCATGATCATCGGAACCAGAATCAACGCGCCGAGCAGGGATTTTCCGGGAAACAAAAAACGGTCGGACATCCAAGCCAGCGGCATCGCGATCAATCCCGCCAGCAACGTGCTCCACACGCCCATCATCAAGGAATTCCACAGTCCCTCGAGATAGATCGGATTCCGGAACACCTCGGCGATGTATTCGAGCGTGAAGCGCCCGTCGCTTCCCACAAACGCGCCACGAATCGTCTCCGCGATGGGCCAGATGAAAAACAGGGCGAAAAACACACCCGTGGCGAGGAAGACGAGTTTGGCGGTTTGATTGGACATCGGCGTTTATTTTCCCTCTTGGGCGAGACGCACGGTCTCGCGGTATTGTCTACGGAAGTGGTCTGACAGCTCCTTGGCAAGGCGCACCTCGTCGATCCTGTTGCGGGAGGAGAGCACTTCGCGCATGCGATCCGTCGCGGTGAAGTAGTTGACCGCCTCCATGTCGGAAAAGGTTTGATACGCCTCGCGCGGAAACCCCGCTTTCACCAGCGCCTGCCAAGCCTCGGCCTGCTCGTGATGCAGATCGAGGCTCATGACTCGAACAATGAACGCCATCGCGCGGAACACCGGCGCGGTCCACTCGGCGTGGTAATGAAACATCTTCGCCTCCTCATACGGTTGCACCGTCGGATCGCTGCGGTATTCAGAAAATGCGGGGGCGTAGAGCTCCTTCCGCACCGGAAGACGCCTCAAAGCGTATTTCACTGGTCCGCCGGGCGCGCCGACCTTGAAGTTCCACAGCCTCTGACCCTCGGGAGAGAGCACGAACGCAAGAAACATCTCGGCGGCCGCCTTGTTCGACGCCCCCCGAAGGAGTCCGATCGGATCCACCCCGACCGAGGAACCGCCCACCGGCGTGAAATATTGCAACCGCGAGGACCCGTCGCCAACCCGCACCGCCTCGCTTTGAAAACGACCGTAAAAATCAATGCACATCCCGATCGCTGCATCCCCAAGCGACACGTCCATCGGCACCTTCGAGGCGGCATCCGTGAAATACCGCGCGTTCGCCGAGGCCGCTTGGATGATCCGCAATCCATTCGCCCATCCCATCGCGAGCACTTCGCGATCGTCACGCCCCGTTTCCTTCACAAGGTTTTGCATCTGTTGCTGGATGACCATCTCAAAGGCCTTGGCCGCCGATCCGCTCTTTGTCGGATCAGCCAGCGCCACCTGCTTGAAAAACCTTGGATCGCCGAGATCGCTCCACGATGTGGGCAACCGCTCGATCCCCAACCGCCGCAGCGTGTCGGTGTTGTAGCAGATTCCAAAAGACGACAGGCACGCACCGATCCACCTCGCCTCCTTGTCGTAAAATACCTCGCCGGAGACCCTCCAAGGAATTGTGTCCTCATGGAACCACTCCGCATGGTCGCGCAGGACATCACTCGGCACCAACCGCGCGGCTGCGGCCTGACGCTCGAAATCATACGTGCCGCCACCGAAAAACACATCGATCCCGATCCCCACCTGCGATTCCAAAAAAAACCTGCGCGCGGCCTGCTCGGGCGTATCCGCCGCGGGTGAAGCGGCAGGCACAACCTTGGGATCGTCGAATGCCGCTGCCACATCGGGAGTCCATTGCCTCCCGGCGCGCGTCCATGCCCGCTCGAAGGCGCCCAGATACTCCCCGGCAAGATACCGCGCGATCTCGCTCGTGCCGCCGGGCAACCGCCAATCGATGCGGATCGTCCGCCCTGTGCGCTCGCGGTAGTGGCGCGTGAACGCCAGCGTGAACTCATACCGCACCGCCTCGTTGTGCGGGGAAATCACGACCAGCGTCTCATCGGCATCGGCGAGCAGGTTCTCGCTCGGCTTGAGCAGAAACGGCAACGCAAGAACCAACACCAAGGCCACCCCCACCAGCGCGACTCTCGACATCATGGAAACACCTCCATCGTCATCGCCTCCTCAAGGTTTGATCGCCACCACATCGTCCCTCTCGACCACCGCCTGCAACTCCTGTCCCGGTGGACGTGCGGATGGATGCGGATTCAGTTCGAAAATCTTGAGGTCCAGTCCGGACAGCGCAAACCGGTATTGCGAGACCTCGCCGAGATACGTCGCATCGCCGATCCTCCCGCTCACAGCATTCACCGCGCGCGGCTCGCTGGAGAATTTCCAGCATTCAGGCCTGATCGACAACACCACATGCCCGCCAGGTTGGGGCTTCCAACCCGCATCGCCACACACTCCCTGGAACCTCCCCCAAACCGTCTCGACATCGACCCCCTCCGCCGTCACGGCCTCGATCCTGCCAGGCAGAAAATTCGTTTCCCCGATAAAATCCGCCACCACCTTCGAGTGCGGTCGGCGGTAGATTTCCTCGGGCGATCCGACCTGTGCGATCGAGCCACCATCCAGAATCGCCATGCGGTCGGAGACAGACAGTGCCTCTTTTTGATCGTGCGTCACGTAGATCGCCGTGAGTCCGTATTCCTTGCACACGCGGCGGATTTCCGTGCGCATCTCGAGGCGCAGCCGGGCATCAAGGTTCGAGAGCGGTTCGTCGAGCAACAAACACCTCGGCCGCACCACCAGCGCGCGCGCAAGGGCCACGCGCTGCTGCTGCCCACCGGAGAGTTGTGCGATGCGACGGGTCGCATAGGCATCCATCCTCACGGAGGCCAGCGCCGCACCCACACGCTCGCGGATTTCCGCCGCCGGCACCCGGCGCTCCTCGAGACCGAAGGCGACGTTTTTCTCGACAGTCAAATGGGGCCAGAGCGCGTAGCTTTGAAACATCATGCCCGTGTTCCGCTTGTGTGGCGGCAGACGCGTCACATCCTCGTCGCCGAAGAGAATCCTTCCCTCCTCGGGAATGTAAAACCCGGCGATGTTTCTCAAAAGGGTCGTCTTTCCGCATCCACTTGGTCCAAGCAGGAAAAACAACTCGCCGGGTTCGACACGCAACGACACCCCCTGCAACGCGGTGACCGCACCGAACTTCTTGACGAGATTCTCGATGACGACAGGAATCATGGCACCCACAGGGGTAGTGCCACATGGGGAACGCGAGCAAGATTCATCTCCACGAAACTGTTACAAATCCGTGACACCACTCCGCCGGCCACACTCACTCGAACCGCAGCGCACGGGCCGGCGGGATGTTCGCGGCGCGCCACGCCGGGCCCCATGCCGCCACCAACGCGGCAGGCACGAGCCATATAGGAGTCGTCAAAAACACATCGAGTGGAAACCTCAGGTCGATCGTCCAACCAAAAAACGCCTTGTTCACCACCCACGTCAAAATCGCGGAGAGAAACACCCCACACACCACACCCGTGATCGAGGCCAACCCGCCGACCAATGCCGCCTCGGCCAGCACCAAGCCCCCGACCTGCCTTCTTGAGGCCCCCTGCGAGCGCAGCACACCGATCTCACGCTCGCGCTCGAGAACAAGCGTTGTCATGGAGAGCAACACCCCGGCCACGGCGACCACCACCGCGACACTGCGCAGGACGGATGTCACCGCGAAGGTCTGGTCGAAAATCTCGAGCACCCGCCCGCGCAACAACGCATTCGTGTAAATCGAGTATTCCCCAGCCGTGCCGAACCTCGCCCTGAAATCGTCGGCAAACGCCTCCAGATCTGCCCCCTCGCGCATCGTGATCGACAACGAATGCAACCGTGCATCACTCCAGAACCTCTCGAAGTTCCCCCGCGTGAGCATCACAAGCCCCCTGTCGCGCGTGAAATCTTGAATCACCCCGGCCACGCCGAATTCGGCAGGCCCTGCGGGCGACAAAAAGGTCAGCCTGTCTCCGGTGCGCACCCCATGCCTGTTCGCAAAACTCTCCGACACCGCGACCATGCCGTCGCTTTCAAAAACCGCGGCATCCCCCCCCTCCAAAAACTCGAGATCACCCCGCGCTCCGCCGTCCACCACCGCAAGGTTCGCCGTTTCCCCGTTCCACGGCACGGGAATCTCGCGAAATGTGCCGACCTTCTCGACCCTCGCATCACCCCGCACCCAATCGAGCGCGTCGGGTGGCAGGAAATTCTGCAAGCCGATCAGATCATTCGCCGCAGGAGCGATGTAGAGATCGGCGGCCAGCGTCCGCCCGAGCCACGACTCGACACTCGAGCGAAAGGAAAAAATCATCACCGACACGCTCACCGTGAGCGCCGCAGCCACCGCCAGCGAGGCGATCGTCACAGCGTTCCTGTGCAACGATCTGGTCAAATGCTGGGCCGCCATCTTCGGCAACCACCCGAAGCCGTGGAGCAAACCGCAACACACCACCGCCACTCGCGGCACCAGCAGCGAAAACCCCGCGATCAAAAATCCCACCGCCGCGAATCCGGGAAACCCACCGCCGCCGCGCAATGCCCACACCGACAGCCCCCAGGCACAGGCCAACGCCACCACGCCCGCCAAATCACGGCGGATCGACAGGCGATCGAACCGCTCCATCGCCGATCCCGAGCGCAACACCACCGCTGGATCGCACTGAGCGGCCTCCTCCGCGGGTCTCCATGCGGCGACCAGCGAGGCACCCATGCCGACAAGAAACGCCAGCGCGATTTGATCGAGATCGGGCGACGGCGCATCGATCGCCACCACCGCATAGAGCGAGGTCACCGTCTGCTCGACGGGCGTCGACAGCAACGCCGCCAGCGGGCCGGCACCGGCGATTCCAAGCACCGTGCCGATCACGCCGCAAACAAGACCCTCCCCAAGAAAGAGCGTGGTCACCTCGCGGCGCGTGGCACCGATCGCGCGAAGGATTCCAATATCATGCCGACGCCGCACCACCGCCGCAGAGAGGCTGTTGTAAATGAGAAACACACCCACCACCATCGAGACGAGGCTCAGCGCCGTGAGATTCAACTGAAACGCCGCAAGCATCGTCTCGGTCTCGGCCCCGCGCCTTGCCGGCGGCCCGACCACCGCGTCGGGCGGCAGGACACTTGCCAGCGCCGCCGAGACCTCCGCGGCCTCGAGCGGATTCTCAAGGAGCAATTGGATCGACGTGATCCGCCCGGGGAGACCAAGCAATTGCTGCGCCCACCCGATATCCATCGCCGCCATGCGCGGATCGCTCGAAACCACGGCATCCGCCGTTTTCATGCGAAACACCGGTTCCAGCATATGAATGCCGCTGGTGGAAAGCACCCGCACCTCTCCGCTGAACGGAGCTTCCGGCGACACAGCGAGGCCGAATGGCTCGCGCAACCACGCCTCGAGATCGGGCGGGCCACCCTCGGCATCGGCCAACTCGAACACGCGAATGCCCTCACCGGTGAATGGATCAACCCCGAGAATCCGCAAGTATTCGCCGGGCCGGTCTGGCAGCGTCACGATGCCTTCAACAAGGGGAGTGGCGGATACCACGCCGCTCACCGCCAGCACGGAGGGAAAGACCTCCTCGGGCAAATCCCCACGCACCTCCAAATGTGCCCTCCCGGCAACCATCGACACCGCATTTTGAAAACTCTCGAGCGCCCCGCGGTTCGCCAATTGGATCGCCAAAAACACGACCACCCCCACCGCGATGCTCAAAATATTCAACACTGGAGCGAGCGGGTGCGCCACCCACGCCCTCAGCACCTGCATCCAAAAAAGCCGAATGAAGCACTGTGTCATTCAGGTGTCTTCACCGCCGCGCGGTGGAGGAGCCTTTGCAGGTTTTTGATCGCCGACACGGAGGACACCTTTCCTCCATCGCGGCCGTAGACGTAGAACGAGTCCATCGCGACATCCATCTCGGTCGTGATGCGCGAGATTTCGATCCGGATTTCAGCTTCGCTCATCGCCTGCAAGAGATCGTAGAGCAATCCCAGGCGGTCAGGGGTTTGGATGTCGATCAGCGTGTAAACGGGGTGCGATTCATTGTCGATCGTGATGCGGGTCGGCAGGTCGAACTCCTGCGAAAGCCGATAAGTCAGCAGGCGCGTCTCGTTGCAAATGATCGGCGAGAAATTGAAATTCTCCGTCAGCATCGCCTCGGCGAGTCGCTTTTCCACAGCCGCGATGTCCTTTTGGTTCGTGACCGGTTGGAGATTCGTGTTTGCCAGTCGGAAGATGTCGAGCGCGAGGCTGTCTGTGCGGGTGAAAATATCCGCACTCAGGATGTTGAGGCGAACCGAGAGAAACGCACCGGCGATCCTTTCGAGGAGACGCGGACGGTCCCATCCGCACACCCACACCTCCGTATACCCCTTGTCCACGCGCGGCTCCCAGTGCAACACAGGCGCGAGCGCCACCTCATCATTGTCGTGCCGTCGTTGGAAAAATGTGCGGAACAGCCGCATGTGGCCTGCGATATCGACGGAATCGAACATCTGGAAATACCGCTCGGGCATGAATTGGAAATGCGCTTCGGCCTCGTCCGCGAAGCCTCCGCCGAGAATCCCAAGCACCAGTTTTTTCTTTTCCTGCCGGTCCTGTCTCGTCCGCTCCAGCGCATCCACGCCCCCCTCGAGCCACTGGCCCGCGCGGCGGTAGAGCGTCCACACCAGCCCCTCCTTCCAATCAGACCAGTTCTGGTCGCTCGTGCCCATGCCGTCGGCAAGGGTCAGAAGCATGAGCGCATCGAGATTTTTCCTGTTTTGGATGATCCTCGAAAACTCCTCGACGGTCGCCGGATCCTCGAGGTTCCGCGTCTGCGCCATCTTTGACATCACATAGTGCGAATCCACCAGTGTGATCAGCATGCGCCGGCGGTCGGGGGTCAATTGGAGCCGTCTCGCCACCTTGTGCGCGAGCAACGCCCCAGCCTCCTCGTGGTGGCGCGTGTTTGCGGCCTTCCCGACATCGTGAAGCAAAATCGACAGGTAAAGGATGCCAGGATCCTCAAGCTTCTGAAAAATCCTCCGGTAGCCGGCGAGCCGCTGCTCGGCTGAAAAGAGAACCTCGTCGAGCTTGCGGATACACACCAACGTGTGTTCGTCGGCCGTGTAGCGGTGGTAGAACTCGTGCTGCACCAGGCAATCCAGCGCGCCGAACTCGGGCATGTATCGGCCGAGCACCCCGAGATCGTGCATGAGCCGCAGAATCCTTCCCACCTCCCCCTTGCGCGACAAAATCGCGAAAAACGTCTCCCGCGCGGCGACCGAATACTGAAACGTCCGGTCGATGAGGTGCAACCGCCGCCTGATCAGGTCGACCAACTCGGGGTGGAACTCGACCTGCCTCACCTGCGCATGGTGGAACGCCCGCATCAACCGAAACGGATCGTCGTTGAAAATGTCGCGCGACTCGGGCTCCAGCATGCCGTTCCGTATGATGAAGCGGTCGAGCTTCTCTGGCTTCTGACGAACTCCCAGCAGGCGCAGGATGCCTCCATTCCGCTGCACCGGCACAGCTTCCATCTTGCGCAGCGCCGCCTCGGTCACCAGATAGATCGTGCGGGCGTGGCTGTAGTAGTCGCGCATGAATGCCTCAACCTTGCGGAGGATATTTTTTGGGGGGTAATTGAACGCCTGTGCCACGCGCCCCTGCAATTGCAGCGTGAGAACATCCGCCGAGCGGCCGTTCAGGTATTGCATCTGCGCCCGCGTCCTCAGCAGGAAATCATAACTCTTCTCAAGCCGCTTGCGGTCCGCGTCTCGAAGGATGCCGGCTTCGACGAGTTTCGCGGAGCTCGTGATCCCGAGCTTGAATTGCGAAATCCACAACAGGCTCTGGTAGTCGCGCAGACTGCCCGCACCGCTCTTCACATTCGGCTCCTGCATGAACACCGTCTCGCCGTATTTATGGCGTTGCTCGGACTGGTTCGCGAGCCGCCAGGCGATGTATTTCTCGGCGTAACCTCGCACACACTCGTCGTGGAAGCGCTCCTTGAACTGGATGAAAATCTCTCGCGCCCCCGCAAGAAACCGACTCTCGAGCATCGAGGTCTTCGTCACCGGATCCTCGTTCGACTTCCTCACCGCCTCGTCGAGCGTGCGCGTGGCCTGCCCGACCTTGAACCCGATATCCCAGAGGGCGACGATCGTGCGGCGGATAATTTCCTCCACATCGTTCGCTCCATTGGATTTTCCCTGCAGGAAAAGGATGTCCACATCGCTCATGGGGCTCAACTCGCGGCGCCCGTATCCCCCGAAGGCGACGACCGCCAAGCGGCCTGCCAGCGGCTTCTCGGCGCATTCCTTGACGATCGATCCGAAGAGTTCGCGGAACATGATGTCGACCATGTCGGACCGCTGACGCCCGGTTTCCCTGCCCCCGCCGCCGGCATCGTGCCACGCGCGCAGGCGGTCCTCCTCCTCCTTTCGGAAATTTTTGAAAACAGGCACGCGCTCCTCGCTGCCGCTGCGGACTTTTTTCGACAGCTCAATGGCCGACTTTTCAAGGGTGTGGGGTTCCGGAGGAAAACTCATTGGGCGTTGTTTTGAATCACGATCTCGACACGCCTGTTCAGGCGCTGGCCTTCCACCGACTCGGTGGCAGGAACAATATGCCGCGTCTGGCCGAGACCTCGTGTCTGGATGCGGCCGGCATCGATCCCCATGCGCGCAGTCAGCCACGTCTTCACAGACTCGGCGCGCAATTCACTCAGTCGCATATTGTAGTCCGGCGGGCCAAAGGAATCGCTGTGCCCCTCGATCACGAATCTCGCCTGCGGATTCCTGCTCAAAATCCGGGCCAGCTTCTCAAGGCTCGCGACAGCCCCAGGTTGCAACTCGTGGGCGTCGTATTCAAACAACACATCCCCCGGAAGCATGATTGGAGCGGTGTCCGCACCCAACGGGCCAGTGCTCTCCAACAACTGATCAAGATTGCTAAACCCCGGCGCGGAGACACCCTGGCCGATGGCGCGCGCCGCTCCTGATCCGGGCGATTCATTCGCAAGCGGCAAAGCAGGAGTGGCAGGAAACGCCTCGCTCATCTCCTTGAGCAATTCCTTCCGAAGGGCCTCGTCGGCGCGCTCAAGCAGGTTGTTGGAGGCTGGAGTCACCACGGAATCCGGAATCGCGGGCTTCTCGCCGGCGAACGCACCGTCGAGCGAGGGAAGCGCGGCATCCTTCGAGGGCGTGCCAGCCGTCTCGAAGGGCGAGATTTTTTCGT
Source organism: uncultured Chthoniobacter sp. (assembly GCA_964601115.1). GTDB lineage: Bacteria > Verrucomicrobiota > Verrucomicrobiia > Chthoniobacterales > Terrimicrobiaceae > UBA967. The sequence continues at coordinate 10,442 of CAZRLX010000076.1, forward strand.
CGGGCAGGCGGATCGGCTCGATGGGCTTGGCGGCCACCGCCTCTTGCGGCGCAGGCTCGAGCAGCCGCGGATCGATATCCACACGCTCGACCTGAAAGGTTCTCGGCACGATCTGCTCATAGAACGAGTCGCTCATCGATTGCACGGAGACCTTCCTCGTGAGGTTCCACCCGATCCCGTGCAAAACAATCGACACGACCAGCGCAACCAGAATCCAACGCCCGAGCATGTCCCGGCGCCTGTCGGGCATCTCATCATCCAAAGGTCTCCTGCGTGTCATCGCGGCAACCTACAAGGCGTCGGAAAAAACTCCAAAACAGAAAAAACACCCCCGTTCGACAACCCCCCGCCCGATGCCGTAGTGTCCACCCCATGTCATTCGTCCATTTGCACTGCCACTCGGAGTTTTCACTGCTCGACGGAGCAATCCGCCCGGCGGAACTCGTGGCAAAGGCCAAATCGTTCGGCATGCCTGCCGTGGCGGTCACGGACCACGGAAACCTCCATGCGGCCGTTCCATTCTACCAGGCGGCGGAAAAGGCGGGCGTGAAGCCGATCATCGGATGCGAAGTCTATGTCGCGCCGGGATCGATGAGGGAGCGTGGCGGGTCGAACTCGAGGCCCTCGACATTCCACCTCACCCTGCTGGCATCGAACGAGACGGGCTACCACAACCTCGTGAAACTCGTCACCGCCGCCCACCTCGAGGGCTTCTACTACAAGCCTCGGGTGGACCGCGACCTCCTTGCGGCCCATGCGGAGGGCCTCATCGCCCTCAGCGGCTGCGTCAAGGGCGAGGTGCCGCGTCTCCTCGCCGCCGGGGACCATGCCGGTGCGCTGGCTGCCGCAGCAGCCCACCGGGACATCTTCGGCGCGGAAAATTACTTCATCGAAATGCACAACCACGGGCTCGACACCCAACTGCGCATCAACCCCGGCCTTCTCGAGATTTCCAAAACACTCGGCATTGGGCCTGTGGCGGCGAACGATGTCCATTTCCTTGAAAAATCCCACCACGAGGCCCACGACGTGCTCGTTTGCATCGGCACCGGCGCGATGCTGGTCGATGAAAAACGCCTCCGCTACAGCCCGGAACTCTGGTTCAAGCCAGCCGAGGAAATGCGCGCGCTCTTTTCCGAACTTCCAGAGGCCTGCGACAATACCCTCCGCATCGCGGAGCGCTGCAGCTTCAAAATGGAATTCGGCGTGCCGAAATACCCGAACTTCGACTCTCCAGACTCCCGCACCCGCAGCCAATACCTCCACGACCTCTGCTACGAGGGCCTCCGCCAGCGCTTCGGCGAACGCGCCGGCTCGGACACGGAACTCTCGACCCGTCTGGACTACGAACTCTCGGTGATCGAAAAAACAGGCTTCGTCAGCTACTTCCTCATCGTCTGGGATTTCATCAAACACGCGAAGGACAGGGGCATCCCCGTGGGCCCCGGCCGTGGATCAGCCGCCGGTTCGCTCATCGCCTACGTGCTGGGCATCACGGATATCGACCCGCTCCGCTACGGACTCATCTTCGAGCGCTTCCTCAATCCCGAGCGAGTCAGCCCGCCGGATATCGACGTCGATTTCTGCATGGAGCGCCGAGGCGAAGTCATCGACTATGTTCGCCAAAAATACGGCGAACGCGCGGTGTCCCAGATCATCACCTTCGGCACGCTCGGCGCGAAGAGCGTGGTGCGCGATGTGGGCCGCGTCATGGGCTGGAGCTACACGGACGGCGACCGCGTGGCGAAAATGATCCCGAACGAACTCAATATCACCCTCACCACCGCGCGCGAAAAAAACCCCGAACTCGCCGCCGCGATCGAGAACGAGGATGCCGTGCGCCAACTCTGGGAGCAGGCGACCGTGCTCGAGGGCCTCAGCCGCAACACCGGCATCCACGCTGCGGGCGTCGTGATCGGCGACCGTCCGCTGGATGAGTTCATTCCTCTCTGCCGGGGCAAGGAAAACGAGGTGGTGACCCAATACGCCATGGGCCCGCTCACCGATCTCGGCATGTTGAAGATGGACTTTCTGGGCCTGCGCACCCTCACCATCATGCAGGAAGCCGTTCGGCTCATCCATGCGTCGAACCCCGGATTCGACGTCGCGGCGATTCCCACGGACGACCGTGCGGCGTTTGACATTTACAACCGCGGCGAGACCCTGGGCGTGTTCCAGATGGAAAGCGGGGGCATCACAAATTGCTGCAAACGCTTCGATGTCGGCTCGATCGAGGACATCATCGCCATCGGCGCGCTCTACCGCCC
>CAZRLX010000077.1:0-12579 GCA_964601115.1 uncultured Chthoniobacter sp.
TGATGATCGGCAGCGGCATCGGCGGTCTCTACAGCATGGAGGAGGAGGCGCACCGTCTGGCGGACCGTGGTCCCTCGCGCGTCTCGCCGTTCACGATCGCGATGATGATCTCGAACATGGCCAGCGGCATGGTTTCCATGGAATACGACCTCCGCGGGCCGAACATGTGCATTGTCACGGCCTGCGCCACGGCCAACAACTCGCTCGGCGAGGCGTGGCGGATTATTAAATTCGGCGATGCCGATGCCTTTATCGCCGGCGGTTGCGAGGCGACGATCACCCCGCTGGGGATCGCTGGCTTTGCTTCGATGAAGGCGCTCAGCCTGCGCAACGACGATCCTCAAAAGGCTTGCAGGCCGTTTGACAAGGACCGTGACGGATTTGTGATGAGCGAGGGCGCGGGGATCGTGGTGCTCGAGGAATACGAGCACGCGAAGAAGCGTGGGGCGCGGATTTACTGCGAGTTGGCGGGATATGGTTGCACGGCCGATGCCTACCACATGACCGCGCCGATGCCCGAGGGCGAAGGCGCCGCGAGGGCGATGTCGATCGCGATGCGGCACGGCAAGGTTGAACCATCGCAGATCGATTACATCAACGCCCATGCCACATCGACCGGACTGGGAGACATCTGCGAGACGCGCGCTATCAAGTTGGCCCTCGGCGACCACGCCTCCAAGGTCGCAGTGAGCGCCACGAAATCGGTGACCGGCCACTTGCTTGGAGCCGCCGGCGGTGTCGAGTTGGCTGCAAGCGCACTGGCGATCAAGCACGGCGTGTTGCCTCCGACGATCAATTTGGAAAACCCCGATCCAGAGTGCGACCTCGATTGCGTGCCGAACACGGCGCGCGAGGCGAAGCCCGTCTGTGTGCTCAGCAATTCCTTCGGCTTCGGTGGACACAATGCCACGTTGCTCCTGAAGGCGCTCTGACCTCCACGGAATCCGGCGGGCAATTTTTCACATCAACACGATGAGTGATCCGGATATCGAGGTGCGCACCTACTTCGCGCGGGGCAAGAACGCGTTGGTGGCCAGAGGGGATTTTTCGGAAATCTACGCCGCTTGGTATCTCCATCGCGTGGACAACAAGCTTGAGATTCCCGATGCCGCCGATGCGGTGGCGAAGGACGCGCTGGCGGCGATCACGCTGCATTGCGCCGGGCGGCCGTGGAAAATTTCCTGTGCGTGGACGGTGCAACTCCCGCATCCGCGTGTGAATGTCTTCGCCGCCGGAGACAACAACACCGGCACGGTGATCGTGAACCTGCTCACGGAAAACCTGACACCGATCGACAAGGGGGTGTTTTGTTCCGATGTGATCGAGGTTCCCTCGCCCGCCCGCCGGAGTGTGGTGGATTTCGAGGCGAAGGGATTTTTCGGGGCGGTCGAGGCGTTCTACGCTCAAAGCGAGCAACGGAGGGTGCGGTTTTTCCACTATGGTGACGACGAGTTTGTGATGGTCGCCGCGCAGCCCGATTGCGACATGGAGTGGCTCGAGGGGTTGACCGACGAGTCGATCCGGACGCTTGATTCCACGGTGGAATTGTCGCTGCTCGAGAAGCGGAATTTTTCTTTCGAGTGCGGGTGCAACCAGGAACGCATGCTGGATTTCATCCTCCCCGTCTTTCGCCGCGAGGCCGCCGAGTTGTTCGGTGACGAGCAGACGATCCGCGTGCTCTGCCCGCGCTGCGGTGCAAGGCACACGCTGACCCGCGAGGCGCTCGAGGCGAGAAGCAACGACTGAACCCCATGGATGGATTGAATCCCGAAAACAAAATCGCCGGCATCCTCGCACCGGTGAGCGCGATCCGGGGAGTGAACGATCTTGGGATCGGCGACACCGAGTCGTTGGTCGAACTCGCGCGGTGGGCGGCGGGGAAGGGGTTTCGGCTCATTCAAATTTTGCCCGTCAACGAGGCCGGGTCGGATCACAGCCCCTACAATATCATCAGCTCGATTGCGATCGATCCATCGACCCTGTCCATGCAGCCCGAGTGGCTGCCTGACATCACGAAAGCCGGGTTGCGGGCGATCCTGAAAACGCACGATGTGGCGGCGTTGAAGGAAGGGCCGGTGCGCCATGCCAAGGTTGCTGAATTGAAGCACGAGGTGCTCGCAGCGGCACACAGGAATCTTCGCTCGCCAGAGGGCGATGCGGAGAGGGTGGGGGAGTTCGAGGGATTTTGCGAACGCGAGGCGGACTGGCTGCGCGATTATGCGGTGTTTCGCGCCCTTTGCGCGTGGAACGGAAACAGCGAGGTCGTTTCGAATTGGCCGGTCGAGCATCGCACGCCAAGCGCCGCTGCGGAGTGGGCTGATGCGCTTCCCGCCGCCAAGAGGGCGCGCTTTGAGGAATTGGTGGATTTTTACCGCTACGTGCAGTGGGTTGCGATGAGCCAGTGGCTGCGGGTGCGCGGGGCGTTTGATGATCTCGGTGTCGCGCTCATGGGAGACATCCCGGTGGGGGTGAGTATTTACAGTGCGGATGTGTGGGCCGAGCCCGGCATCTTCGACCTGTCGCGATCGAGCGGCGCGCCGCCTGAAAAGGTGTTCCAGAGCGATCCGTTCACGATGAAGTGGGGTCAGAACTGGGGATTCCCGCTTTACAACTGGGAGGCGATGGCGCGCGACAATTTCGCGTGGTGGCGCCGGCGCCTGCAGGTGACGCGGTCGGTTTTCCACCTGTTGCGGGTCGACCATGCGCTTGGATTTTTCAGGATTTACAGTTTCCCGTGGCGGCCAGAGGAGAACGTGAAGTTTCTTCCGCTCGATGAGGGTGCGGCCCGCGAGTTGGCGGGAGGGCGTTTGCCAGGGTTTGTGCCCCGAGACGACAGCACGCAGGAGAATCGCGATTACAATCGCCGCATGGGCGAAATGCTTTTCCGTGTGTTTCTCGAGGAGACTGGTCCGCACCGGATTGTCGCCGAGGATTTGGGCGAGGTGTCTCCGTATGTGCGGCCGGTGTTGAGGGAGTTGGAGATTCCCGGATTCAAGATTCCGCAATGGGAGCGCGAGGACGACGGATCAATGGTTCCCGGTGGCGACTACGAGCGACTCAGCCTCGCGACTTTTGCCACTCATGACCATCCACCGGTGCGGCAGTTCTGGGAGCACTTGTTTGCGGAGGCATCAACTGGAGCAGGTGGCGGAAGTGCGCTGAACGACATGCGCGCGATGATGGATTTTTGCGGCGCGAAGGGGGTGGAATTGCCCTGTCCGTTCACTCCAGAGGTTCATGAAGCGATGGTGAAGGGGCTTTTTGCCTGCAATTCCTGGTTGGCGGTGCACCAGATCACCGATGTGTTCGGGTTGAGCGACCGGTTCAATGTGCCCGGCGCGATCGGTGATGAGAATTGGACTGCGCGTATCAAGGGGGCGATCGCGGAGTGGGATGGACTCTACCGCGAGGCAGTGCAGGGGGTGGCGACGGCCATTCGTGAAACGGGCCGCTCCGAGGCGAACTGAATCAATCGGGTGGGTTGCAAGGAAGCGGTGAACCGGCCTATCCTGTCGTCATGAGCACAGCGGAAGCAAAGACACTCCCCGACGAGCACGGCCACTTCGGACCCTATGGCGGCATGTTTGTTCCCGAAACGCTCATGACCGCATTGCAGGACCTCGAGCGCGAATACCGCGCTGCGCGCAAGGATCCTGAATTCCGCAAGGAACTCGCCGCGCTCCTGGGGGATTTTTGTGGGCGTCCGACACCGCTGTATTTCGCCGAGCGTCTGACCGAAAAACTCGGTGGTGCGAAAATCTATTTGAAGCGGGAGGATTTGCTTCACACCGGAGCGCACAAGATCAACAACGCGATCGGCCAAATCCTGCTCGCCCGCCGCATGGGCAAGACCCGCATCATCGCGGAGACCGGCGCGGGCCAGCATGGCGTGGCCACCGCCACCGCCGCGGCCCGCTTCGGGTTCGACTGCACGATCTACATGGGCGCGGTGGATATGGAACGCCAGGCGCTGAATGTCGCCCGCATGCGGTTTCTTGGCGCGAAGGTCGTCGGAGTCACCGCCGGCCAGGCCACGCTTAAGGAAGCCATCAATGAAGCCATGCGCGATTGGGTGACGAATGTGCGCACGACCCACTACATCCTCGGCAGCGCGCTTGGGTCGCATCCGTATCCGATGATTGTCCGCGATTTCCACCGCGTGATCGGTGATGAAACCCGACGCCAGATTTTGCAGCGCGAGGAGCGCCTGCCAGACTTGCTCGTCGCCTGTGTGGGAGGAGGCAGCAACGCGATTGGATTTTTCTATCCATTCCTCGGCGATGAAAGCGTGAAGCTCACCGGCGTTGAAGCCGGAGGCGATGGCATCGTGCGCGGACGCCACGCCGCCCGATTCCAAGGCGGCAAGCTCGGCGTGTTGCAAGGAACAAAAACCTGGCTCCTCGCCGACGACGATGGCCAGATCGAACTCACGCACTCCGTCTCCGCCGGTCTCGACTACGCCGCGATCGGGCCCGAGCACAGCTACTACCGCGACTCCGGCCGTATCGACTACGATTACGCCACTGATGACGAAGCCCTGTCGGCCTTCCGAGCCCTTGCCGAAATCGAAGGCATCATCCCCGCCCTCGAAACCGCCCACGCCATCGCACATGTGATCAAAGTCGCGCCGACGATGTCGAAGGACACGATCCTCATCGCAAACCTCAGCGGCCGCGGCGACAAGGACGTGAGCCAGGCGGCGGAGATATTGCTCCGTCAGGAATAAACCCAGCGCCTGTTGAGGAGGGGCAGGACCGGGAAAAGAACCATGCTCGGCCACCAGATGCGTGTCCGGCGCCAGCGAGCGTCATAGACTGGAACGCGGGAACGGCCGCTTGAGGCGAGCCGGTTTCCTGAAAGAAGGTGGGCGTTTTGGAGTGATTCGTCTCCGATGTAGGAGCGGGGAGCCAATCCGAGAAACCTCCAGATGGCTTCGATTTCCCTGGCTGTCTGAGAACAGATTTTTTCGTAGCTGGAGGTGTGGAATGAGGCGGTGGAAAGAGTCGAAAACGAGCGTTCGGTGCGAAGATTTTTCCGCATCCATTGGAATGAGGCCTGGGTGGCGGTCAGCCATTGGGGGCGGTTCGGGTGGCGTTTGGCCTTGCGGCGCGCCTCCGAAACTGCCGCGCCGCGAAAGTCCCGGACGGTGTGGATGCATCGAACGCGAACATTTTCCATCGAGCAAAGGAAGCGCGCGGGTTCAACGGTTTTGTTCGAGTCGATGAGTGTTTTGGCGGTTCCGTAGAGGGAAATGAACTCCTCAACCACCACCCGGTAGCCCGAATCCTGATCGCGGCACTCGTGGAGCCTCGCTGCCACCTTGCTCCAGAAGGCGCACTCGTCGGTCGGTCGGTTGCAGCTGCAATAAAGAGGCTCTCCACCCCGGGCCTTCGAGGCGGCGAGGTCCGCCAAGGCGTATCCCACTTCGCCGAGAAAAACGACATCCGGGTGCTCGGACAGGTTGTATCCGAGAATTGTGGATCCGGAGTGCGGCAGTGACACGATATATCCCACTGAAAGGCTGCCCTGCGAATTTCCAAGATCTGGCATGTGCATTAACTATGCGCGTGCGCGGCACGGGAAAATAAAATTGTCGGTCGCTGAAAAAGGCCTGTTAACCAGTGATTGCTTGTCGTTTGATGAATCTTCCGCGCGCCCATGCTTGAAGCAGTCAACACACGAACCATCCACGCGAATTGGAACGTTTAGCAAAAACCATCTCCTTGATTCTCCTGCTGGCCGGAGCCCTCGTATTCATCTGGGGTGCGGACAAGAGTTTCGATTTCACCGACGAGGGGTTGTATCTTCTCGTTTATCAACATCCGCACGAGTTTCCCGACAGCTACACCTCCTACCACCGTATTGGATCGGTAGTGTCCGGCATGGTTGGCGGCAATATCGTCGCATTGCGATTGATCGGTTTTTTCGCGACCGCGGCGGCCACTTTGTATTTCAGTCTCGCGATGTCCCGGTTTCTTCGGGGGCGGCGGATTCCTCTGTTTGAGGGTTCCGGAGAGCGAGCATTGTTTCATCTCGCGATCCAGGGATCGGTGCTGGCCGCCTACTGCTGGCTGCCGCCGACTCCGAATTACAATACGATGGCCGGGATCGGGATGCTTCTTTCCTGCGGCGGAATTTTGACATTTTTTGCAAACGCCGGTCCGGGCCGTTCGATCGGGAATCGTTCATTTGCGGTGATCGCGATGGGATCCGGTTTGCTTCTGGCGTTTTTGGCCAAAGGGTCGAGTGCTGTCGGGATCGCGGTTGTCAGCGGGGTGCTGCTCGGCGCCTGCGGTCTTCTGGGTGCGCGCGAAAAGGTGGTGTTCGCGGCGGTCGCCATCGTGTCGGTTCTGGCCGGCGGGTTGTGTGTTTTTCTGGTGATGCCCGGCCTGTTCAAAAGCTGGGAATTCTTTCTCGGATCCATCGTGGCGCTGACCGAAGGCAACGGGGCGATGGAAATCATCGAGCGCCATTGGGAGGAGTCGCTGGAGTTTGCGCTGCGCCATGTGAGGTCGTTCGTCTTGCCGGTCCTGCTGGCCATCGGTGTCGGGGTATTCGCAAGAATCCCGGTGATGGAGAAGTCCCGTGGGCGGAAGGATGCGGTGGTCTTCTGGATGGCGATCGGCGTTCTTGTGGTGGAAGTGGTTTTGCTGGTGGTGCGGGAAGCCTTCCTTGGTGGAATCCCCGGGAGGAAGAAGAGCTTTATCGGCTACACATCGTTGTTTCTGGTTCTGCTGACGCTGCGCGCGGGAATTCCGGGATTTGCAACATCGCTCTCGCCTGCGCGGATCGGCGGATTTCTTTTGTTCCTCCTATGGTTGGCGGTCTTGCCCTTTGTGACCGCGGCTGGGACCACCCATAGAATTTTTATCAATGCGCTGCTGCACGCCGCACCGCTCTATGCTGCGATTCTTCTGCTGGCCTCCTCTCTGGACAGGGATTTCAAGAAACGGGCGATGGTGCCCTTCGTCGGCGTTTTACTTGTGGCGCTCGGATTCGCTCAGTTTTTCACGGGCTTTGTGGTTTCGCCCTATCGAACGGCTCCGAAATGGACGCAGACCGTGCCGGTCGAGGTTGGTGTTCCTGCCACCGTGCTGAAACTCGACCCCGCCAGCGCCGAGTGTATTGAAAAGACTAAAGCGGCTTTAAACAGCGCCGGGTTCCGTGCGGGTGATGATATTTTGGCGCTCTACGGGTTGCCAGGGCTTGTTTATGCGGTGGGCGGCGTGTCGCCGGAGAAGCCTTGGTTTTTCAACGACCATGGCTCCGAAGGCGACGAGGCGAATTTGAGGGTGCTGAAGCGCATTCCTGTTGAGAGGATCAAGGGAAGCCATGTGTTTTGGACAGACAAGGATGATCGGGCGGTCTCGCAGTTGTCCGAATGCGGAGTGTCGATTGGGGTCGACTTTGAACCGATCGGGCAGGCTGTGGTTCCGTTTAAAAAACGAAGGGTTGATATCTTGAGGCCCCAAGCGCAGAAAGTCCCCGGCACATGATGTTCGGCGGGTTTTTTCATGACAGGTTCCGCGTTGAAAAGGCCCTCTTGGCGGGACGCCACCGGCACCGTTCGACCCGCCCCAGTATCCTGCATTTTTCGTTCAACAAGGCGGCAACCCAGACTGTGAAAAAACTCCTCATGGCCTGTGCGGCGAGGAATGGTCTCACTCCCGCCTTGTTGCATGATTACGCATTCCACCATTCCATGCCGTTTTTGGACCATTTGAGCCAGGAGGAGATGGGCAAGTATGCCCATTTGTTCAAGCCCGAGGGGTATCTTTACACGGTATTCGGCGGGATGATCGAAGGCATTCCGGAACTGGAAAGGTTCAAGGTGGTGCTGGTGGTGAGGGACCCGAGGGACATTCTTGTGTCGGATTATTTTTCGATCGCCTACAGCCATGCGATTCCGGAGGGGGAAAAGAAGGATGTGTATTTGTCGCGGCGTGAGGCTGCGCTGGCTTCGACACTCGACGACCATGTGATGGCGAACGCCGCAAAGCTTCGGGCTGTGTTCGAGAGATATGAAAAGCACCTGTTTCCCGCTTGCCCGGGCGTTCATGTGGCTCGCTACGAGGACATGGTGGAGGATTTTCCGGCTTGGCTGGACGCCCTCCTCTCCGCATGCGGGCTTGAAATTTCCGAGTCAATGCGCCGGCAAATGATAGAAGACAACGAGGCGCGCCGGCCGAAGGGGGAGGAAATTCACAAGCATTTGCGGAGGGGAATGCCCGGGGAACATCGCGAAAAACTCCTCCCGGAAACCATTGCCGAACTCGACAGTCTTTTCGAGCAGCCGCTTGCCCGCTTCAACTACCGGAGGTGACAGATGCTTGTCTCGTATCACAAAAAGTTCCTGTTCGTTCACATTTTCAAGACCGCTGGAACGAGCATTACCGACAGTCTTGCCAGATATTGCTATCGCCCGGGCTCCACAAGACCTTCGAACTGGATGGCATTCCTCTCCACCGACTGGAAAAAAATCCACCGCACGACGATCAAAAAACATGCAACCGCGTTGGAAATCCGTGACGCGATGGATCGGGGGATTTTCGACTCGTTTTTCAAATTCTCATTTGTGCGGAATCCTTGGGATTGGCAGGTTTCGCTTTACCATTTCATTTTGGACCGTCCGCACAATCCCGGCCACGAGGCCACCAAGGCCATGGGGAGCTTCCGCAATTTTGTCCTGTCGCGGGAAGGTTCCGATTTTACGCAGACAAGCTGTCTGGTTGATGAATCCGGCAACCTGCTGGTGGATTTTGTCGGGAGGTTCGAAAAGCTCGAGGAGGATTTTCAGGCTGTTTGCCACCGGATTGGCATTTCGGTCGGGCTTCCCCACATCAACAAAATGGACCGCACCGGCTACCGGGATTATTACGACGAAGAAACGCGGGAGTTGACGGCTCGGCTTTATGCCGAAGACATCGAGCGGTTCGGCTACACGTTTTAGCATGAGGGTCTTCAAGGCATCCAGCTACGACCACAAGGTTCTTGCGGCATTGTTTGAAGGCGGTCGGATGCCGTTGCTGGAGGATTATGCCTCGAGCCTGGCAGGGTTGATGCGAGAGGTGTTTGTGGGCACGGATTTTTGGTCGCGGGCGATTCCGGAAGGCGGCGCATTGGAGCTCATGGAAGTGGTGTTGAATTGCAAGCCGCTCCAAGAGCAGTGGGCGGCCGAGAATGGATTTGTGGCCGATGAAACCGAATGGATGCGGCGCATCTTGTGCGAGCAGGTCCAGCGGTTCGATCCCGAGGTGGTGATTTTTCACGACCAGGAATATCTCGACGCCGACTTTCAGACGGAGATCTTGCGGCACTGTCGGCCGCGGCTTGTGGTGGCGTGGGACGGGATCGCGCGGTGTGATCCCGGACGGTTTGCGAACTGTCAGCTTGTGCTAACAAACTTCCCGTTTGTGCGCGATTTTTACCGTTCCTTCGGATTGAGGTCCGAGGTGTTGCCATACAGTTTCCACGCGGACATCGCGGAGCGGATCGGGGTTCTGGATCGTGTTTATCCGCTGACGTTCGCGGGGAGCCTGGTCGTGCGTTCGGACCTGCATGTGCGGCGGTTGAGGTTGGTCGGCGAGTTGGCCAAGCGCTTTCCGCTGACGGTGCGGGCCACGGGGAGCATTTTGCAGTGGAAGTGGACTGAGCGGGCCCAGCGGAGGCGTCTTCGGCATTTGCGCTGGGGCGAGGCGATGGATGTCCACCGCCTCGGGCGGGCGAACCTCGGGGCGGTGCATGGATTGCCGATGTATCGGTTCTTCGGCGAGTCGCTTGTGACATTCAATGTCCATATCGACAACGCGAGAAATGTTGCCAGCAATATGCGATTGTTCGAGGCGAGCGGGATGGGGGCTTGCCTGCTGACTGACGGAAGCGACGGAATGCAAGATTACTTCGAGCCGGACAAGGAGGTTGTGCTTTACGGAACCCCTGACGAGGCGGTCGAGAAGGCGCGCTGGTTGTTGGACAACCCCGAAAAAGCGCTCGAAATCGGAGCGGCTGGATTTCAACGCACGTTGAGGGACCACACATTCGAAAAGCGGATACCGCTGTTGGAATCGTTCCTTTGTGGATAGTTCAAAAATCGAAGAACGCCAGTGGATCGTGGACCAGCGTGGTGCCGAGGGTGATGCGTGAAGTCACGCGCAACCGGTCGGCTTTTTCGAATCCCGGACAGCATCGGAGGCCCCAAGGGAGTTTGCGCCAAAATCGACGGTAGCGCAGTGCGCGGGCGCGGATATCGGCGCTGAAGTGCCGGTTGGCCACGGTGTTCATCTCGGCGCGGAATGCCATGGCGTGCGCCGGATCGCTCGAAATGCCTCCCTCGGCAAAGACCGCGACTGCACGGCGCAGGTAGACTGACGGAATGGAGTGCAGGACCATGGCGCGGATCATCCAGTCATAGTCGCCTGCCGCGCGGAGGTTGTGGTCAAAAGGTCCGACGGCTTCGATCGCCCGCCGGGAGTAGATCGTCGCCTGCTGGCAGACGCTTTTTTCCGCGAGCGTGAGACGGTTCATCTGGCGGTGGTTTCGGCATCGACGCGTGCCGTTTGGCTTTTCGACCCACACATCCGCGAATGCGATTCCGTGCGGCGCGAGTGAAAGCGCCTTGGCAAGCAGGAGCAGGGAAGTGGATGAGGCCAACCGGTCGTCGTCATTCAAAAAATAAAGAGCCTCACCATCCGCCGCGGCGACTCCCTTATTCATCGCGTCATAGATGCCGTGGTCGCGTTCGCGCAGGTGCACGACGCTGTAGGGGGCGCGCCTTTGGTAGCTCTGCACAAGGTCGGTCGTATCATCCTCCGAGAGGTTGTCCACAATCACATGGCGAAAAGGAGTTGGAGACTGGGCTTCGACGCTTTCGATCGTGCTGGCCAGCGTCCCGGCACGGTTCCATGTGGGAGTGACGATCGAGACCTTCATTGCAGGACAGCCTCCCACCACCGGCGGGCTCTGGAATCCCAGGAGAGTTCCGTGGCGCGTTGGCGGAGGTTGTTTGACAGCGAAGCGGCAAGGCCGGGATTGGCGGCCAACCGCGTGATGCATTTCGAGAGGCCTTTCGCATCTCCGGGTTGAAAATAGAGTGCGTGCCTTTCAGGTTCGAGCACCTCGCGAATGGTGGGCAGGTCGCTTGCAATGACGGGAAGACCGAGACCGGCATAGTCGTAGGCCTTTGTGAAGGCGATCGATGCGCGGTGGGCTTGGTCGAGGGCGGGAATAACGAGGGCGTTCAAGGATGCCGAGGCCGCGGGCACGGCATTGCTTGGGACAGGTTCGTGGAGATAAATGCCAGAAGCGGAATCGCCGGAGAGAGGCGGATCGTTTTTTCTGCGGCGGCCATGGATGTGTAGTTCAACATCCAAGCCGCACTGTTCTCGTATCGATTTCCATTCCCCGACCAACCAGGGAATACCTTGTTCCGGCGAAAGTGATCCGAAGTAGCCGATCCTCAGGGGAGATTCGGCTGCGGGGCTGCGCTCGGGGGCAGAGTAGCTGGCTGCCAGTCCGAGGTTGTGGAAGGGGGTCTTTGGATATCTGGACCGCAGGATGTCTGCGAGAGGCTGGCAGGTGGTGATGAAGTGATGTGCGAGGGCGAGGGCTTCGAATTCGCGGACGCATTTTGGATGGTATTCGCGGCGGGATTGAAATTCGAGTTGGTGAATCTCGTATGCAAGTTGGAGGCCGGAACCAGCAAGTTTGCCTCCGAGAAAGCGGAACATTTCCGGAAAGCTCGCGGTGCACATGATGTCATCCGCGCGGGAGTGCTTGCGAAGGTGGCGCAGCGCCGAGAAATGGAACACGGCGTTGAAGTGGAATGGGCGCCCTTTTCCGCGGCGGATGTGTGGAAGACCTGTGAAACCTAGTGCCGGAGTGGCGGTTGCCTCATGTAGGGCGAGGATGTCGTCTTTGCCCGCCTTCGAGGCATGAAGGAGTTCGACCCGCCAGCCGGGAGGGGCGTGTTTGGCAAGCGAGATGACATTTCGCACGCAGTAGAGCGCATGCGCGGAGCCGTCCAACGGGTCAAGGTTCGCAAGGAAAAAGAGGGTGCGTTCCACGTTATCGGGGATTGGGTTCTGCTTGGTGTGCGGACTGCAAGGCATTCGCCTCGTGGCAGGCGTTCAGGACGGCGCTCAGGGGGATGTCGCGCATGGGGGCATGGCAAGCCAGGTCATCCGATGTTTGGTTGGCGGGCCTGACCATCCAGTGGCGCACTTTCCAAGGGTGGTATTCAAAAACCGGGGAGGGGCCGAAGAGGGCGACGGTCGGGCATTGGCAGGCGGCGGCGAGGTGCATGGCGGCGGTGTCCACGCCAACGAAGAAGCGGGCGCGGCGGAGCAGCCAAGCGAGTTGGGCCCAGTTTGCGGTGCCGACGGTGGTTTGCACTTGCCGGCCGAAGCGTTCGCAGAGCCGGCGGGCGGAGGTGGTTTCGGCGGGGTCCGGGCCGCAGCTGATCAGCAGTCGCGGAACGAATTCGAGCAGTTTCGGGATCAATGCCTCCCAATTCTCGATCGGCCAGGATTTGCGCTCCCAGCGGGTGTGCATGTGGAGAATGGCGAAGGGATCGCCGCATGC
>CAZRLX010000078.1:0-9271 GCA_964601115.1 uncultured Chthoniobacter sp.
CGCCGGGAATTTTGGCCCGAAGGTCTTTTTCCGAGTGGTGGCGGACGAGCGCTGATCGCTTTTAGCTGTCGTTGGGCTTGTTGGCTTTAAGCGTTACCCAACCCAATGGCAGACCGCGAAGCGGAGGGCGTTTATTTGGGCGCAACATTGGTCTTGCCGCCGATCGGGGCTGCGGCAAAGGCCCCAATACACATGCGCGCGGATTTTTTTTAAATATGGTCTTTCGCAAAGCGGGAAATGTGTTATAGTTAATACATGCATTGCCGCCCTCCATTGTTTAACAAAAGCGCCTGCCTCATTCCAATTGTCGCCTTCTGCGTTTTCGCGGCAGGTATATTGCCACTTGCTTCGCAAACCACTGAAGAGTCAGGCGAGACTTCCTCTCCGCCCGCAAGCGTGCTGATTGACGAAACCACGCTTGAGCAAAAATCGGTGTTCGATCTTTCCGAGTTGACGCGAAAGATGGTCTTGCGCGGCACGCGGCACGCGTCCATTTCGGCATCGATCGGCGGGAAAGTTGTGCCCTTGGAAAACAAAAAACCCATCAAGGACTATCCTGGATCTTCGACGGACGGAGGGTGGTATATCGATCCCTTCGGCGGCTTTGCCTATACCGCCTTCCGCGAATCGTATGATTACCGATTCGACTTCGGCAACGGGGTGGTGAAAAATCTGCGTGTCGTGCCGGTGCGGATGTTCAACGGCAGTCCTGACTCACCCACGGGCGGATATCGGGACAATATTCTTCTTGATTTGGCTTACGCCGGCGAAGTGGAGATCGAGGGAGTGGGATATGAAGTCGAGGTGGTGCAGGGCGCATCCCCCGAATTCAAGGACCGCTTGAAATACCCCGGATACTTCGACAATGCCGATGTGAACGTGCTCCTCTACCGGATCGACAACGGCGAGCTGGTCGGAGGCATCGGACGTCTCAAGAAGATCAATGGCAACTGGTATGAATTCCTGAGCAATGCGAGTGGAGAAAAGCTCACCATCAACCGTATTACCGCCACGGGTCGAATCCGCATCGACACGGGTTCATTTCCGCAGGTTGATTTTGCCTTCACGAGCGGCAGATTTGAAAGCCCGAGTGGCTGGGCGATTTCCCTGAAGGACCTCGATTTCAGTGACGGGGTGGAGGAACTGCCGGCGGGCGACTACACCTTCTCGGAATTCTTTGTCCGCAACAACGGGCAGAGATTGCAGTTTGTGTGGCACCCGGATTTCGGCAGAAGCAACGGGTCAATCACTGTTCCCGCCGGTGGCGAAGTGGACATGAAGATCGGCAGGAATGCGGAGATCGAGTTTGGCTTTGATCCGAGATACACCACCGAGGTTAACACTTTCTACTATCCGGAGTGGTTGCATTTCAGAGTGTTCGATGCGGACCTGGGTGGTGCCGTCGTCGCGCCTGACAGCCAACCCTATGTCAGTGCCTACACGAATTCCAATGGCGACCCGCTGGATGTAAAATGGTCACTGAAGCCCTGCGGTTGGGATGGCAAGTGGTGGTGCCTCAGCGAAAACAGGGATTTTCCAAAGATCGGCAATCCGATTTTAGCCATCGATCCGAATCCTCCCGCTGTGAATGACACCCGCAAGGTCACGATGACTTGCCGGTTCAAGGCGTTCTTTGGGGAAGTCTCGAAAACGATTGAAACGAAGGTTCGCAACGAGACCTACCGACTGCATGGCAGATTCTATGATTTCGACGAGCCTTTGGAGGATTTTCCCGACTTCGACAACATCGCGCCGGACTTGGAGTTGCCCAATGCCCGCATGGGAGCGGGAGCCACCGGTCCATGGACGGGGTTGCCTCAGGGGATGGCAGACACCTTTGCAGCTTGCTACGAATTCGAGTTTAAAGCCCACTCTCGTTTACGATTCGATATGAAGTTGGGAGGAGGGGCCGCACGTGTCTACTTGAATGGCAAGTTGATCATGGATCACCAAAATTTCGACAATCTCATCAAGGAATTTTTCACAGAGGATCTTTATCCCGAAGAGGATGGCTACCGACGGATTCGTGTTGAATATTATCACAATACGGGGGCTGCGAGCTTGTCTTTGAAAGCCCAGGCCCTTGTGCCAATGCTCGGCACGATCGTCACTTACAACTATCAGCTCGATCCTGCTGCCGGAAATCGTTTCATCTCAATAAATCCGGTGTATATCCCGGCGAGCATCGACGTGTCGACCGGTTGGAGGGGCGGGAAGACATTTGTCCTTCGCGGGAAGGCCACGAGTGCGGATGGCATCGCCAAGGTGGAGTATTTTGTCGATGGAGCCCTTGCCGCGACCACCGATGGACCGGATGTGAATGCCTCGTTGACATCGGTCAATTTGGATTCCGAGGTGGTTCTCCGGTCGGTGGATGTGAATGGATTCGGAACGCTTTTCAAGGTTCCCGTCGAAGGCGAGTCGCTTGAGGAGTGGATGGATCGCTACGGATTGAGCAATCCGGATGCCGATGCCGACGGGGACGGAGTGTCGAATCGTGAGGAATACCTCGCCGGGACGGTCCCGCTCCCCCCGCCACCGTTTGAATTTCAGGGTCCGACACTCGACGGGAACAAGTTGGCGCTGCGCTGGGTCGGTGACAAGCCCGGCTCCAAATTGGTGGAAAGCTACCAGGTCGAAGTCTCGGAGGACTTGAAAACCTGGAAACCCCACGGCTCCCGCTTGTCGCTGCGCGAGGACGGTCTTTACAGCGTCGAGATACCGACGGGAAATTCCGGCAACAAGATCTTCTTCCGCGTGGCGGCGGATGAGCGCTGAGTTGCCTCTGGCAGCAGTTGAAATCGAGGAGTTTCACTCCTCAATTGCAGTTCCCAGAGCACGGATCTCCCATGGGTAGACGAGACCGATCTGAGACCGGATCAAGTCCATCGTCCGCATTGTATCGAGCGTTTGATTGAGCGGCATCGTGTCGCTTTCGATGGCCCCGCGGCGGATGCAGCGGCAGACCTCGGCGATCTGGTATTCGAATCCGCCCGCAAGAAAGGGACGCTCGATTTCGCGCGGGTGGCTCCCGCAGAGCAGGGTGGCCCGCTGGGCGGAGAAAAAAGAATGCGGCACATGAATCCGGCCTGCTTCCCCGGCGATTGTGAGCGAGGTGTCGCCATGGGCTGCGAAGCCGCAGGCGAACTGCCCAAGCACCCCGTCGGGATTTCGCATTGCCACGGTCAAAAGTTCGTCCACGCCGGTTGGGGCAAAGATGGCCTGCGGGCTGGTGGAGAGCGGCGCGGCGCCGGTGGCGAATTGATGCATCGAGAGGCAATACACACCCAGGTCGAGAAGGGAGCCGCCCGCCTGGGCGGGATCAAACCAACGCAGCGCTGGATTCTGGTTTCCACGCACGCAGAAGCCTGAGGATACCATGCGAACCCGCCCGATGGCCCCATCGTCCAGCCAGCGGCGCACTTCATCGAACACCGGAAGAAACCGCGTCCACAGTGCTTCCATGAGGAACACGCCGTTGGTTCGTGCTGTTTCGATGAGTCGTGCCGCCTCCGCGGCGGAAACAGTGATCGGCTTTTCCACCAGCACCGCTTTTCCGTGCGACAGCATGAGCAGGGCGGTTTCAAAGTGGTTTTGGTGTGGAGTGGCCACATAAACGGCATCGATCGCCGCGTCCTCCGCCATCGCCGACGGGGTGGCGTGGAAACGCCGGAATCCACAATCGCGCGCAAATGCCTCCGCCCTTGCCGCATCGCGTCCAGCCACCGACTCAAGCACACAACCGGGCACAGCCTGTGCATCATGCGCGAACTTCCGGGCGATGGTGCCGGGCCCGACGAGTCCCCACCGCAGTGGTTCGATGCTTTCCATGTCCTTGAAAAAATTCACCGGGCGTCTTGGCTGCATTTCAGGGAGGGAAAGTGCAGTATCAATCAGCAACACCCGGCACGCTCAGCGACCTGCCATTGTCCCGGGGGCCAATTCCAAGCAAAAACGGTCCCGCCGTTTCCACCCATTCGTCGGGATGTGGATAGTCGTCCGCCGCCCCGCCGAAGCAGGAGGCGAGCATGTCGGTGTTGATGACTCCCGGATTCAACGCCACGGCGGCGAGGCCCTCCGGAAGTTCCTGCGCGAGGGAGGCGGTGAGCCCCTCGATAGCAAATTTACTCGCACAATAGATCGCCACCTCCGGCGAGGTCGAGCGTCCCCAGCCGGAGCTGAAATTCACCACCACCCCCGAGCCGGCTTGGATCATCGCCGGCAGGAAATGGCGGATTGTGTTGATGGTGCCATTGAGATTCACCCGCACCACCGCGTCGATTTCCTCGGAGGTCAGTTCCCAAAGTGGGGCGTTTCTTGCGATGCGCGCGGCATTGTTGAGGAGCAAACGCGGCATGCCCTGCCTCAAGATATCGGCCGCCCATTTTTCCACCGCGGCATCATCGGCCAGATCGACCCTCGAAAACGTGTGCGGCCCCGGAAACGCTGCGCGCAGTTCATCCAAGGCTTCCTCGCTTGTGCCGCAGCCGTGAACGGCAAATCCCCGTTCCGCAAAGTATCGCGTCATGGCCCGCCCGAGTCCGCGGGTGCATCCGGTGAGAACGATCGACTCCATGAGCGCAAGGGTGGGGGATTTCCACGCCGCAAGCCACTCCGAAAGCAGCCCCCTTTGCAGATTGTTCCAACGAAGCCCCTGCGTTGAAAATTTCGCCATGGGGGGTCTTGCAGGCCCGTCGATATGGATTATCCTCCAAGTCATGTTCGAGCTGACGCGCCGGGAACAGGCGCTTGTTGCCGCCGTGCTTTTTCTTTTTCTCATGGGCCTTGGAGTCCAGCATTGGAGGAACTCCGCCGAACCCGTCCCGGAACAACAAACGATACAGAACTGATGCCAACCAACGGATTTCAAGAAACCGTCGAATCACTTTCCGAAAAAGACACCCGATACCAGGCGGAGGCCTATGTGTTCCTCCGCGACTCGCTCGAGGCGACGATCAAGCGCCGCAAGAAGACCCGCAAGGAAACCGGCCCGCATGTCGGCGCCGCGGAACTGCTCGAGGGGTTCCGCCTCCACGCGCTCGACGAATTCGGCCCCATGGCGCTCATGGTTCTCGGCTACTGGGGGGTCCACACCACAGCGGATGTCGGC
Source organism: uncultured Chthoniobacter sp. (assembly GCA_964601115.1). Classification (GTDB taxonomy): domain Bacteria; phylum Verrucomicrobiota; class Verrucomicrobiia; order Chthoniobacterales; family Terrimicrobiaceae; genus UBA967. The sequence continues at coordinate 5,111 of CAZRLX010000078.1, forward strand.
AATCTGGTGTTCAATCTCGTGGACGCCGGTGTGTTCGGCAAAACCGACGAGGACACCATGGAAAGTTTCGCCGACGTGTTTGATTTCCACGAGGCCTTTGTCGATCCCTTCCGTCCCGCCGAACCCTCCAGTGGCGGATCCGCGCCACTCCAGATCGGAGCCTGACCATGACCAAACCACTTTTAATTGCCGCACTATTCTTTGCCTATATGTCCATGCCATCCGCCGCCACCCAATCCGCCCCGCCATCGCTTCCCGAATCCCGCGCCAAGGTGTTCACCTATGACAACGGCCTGACCCTCATCGTGGAGGAGGACCACAGCGCGCCGGTGGCGAGCGTTCAGGCATGGTGTGGGACGGGGAGCGTGCACGAGGGGCCGAAACTCGGCGCGGGCATGTCCCACATCCTCGAGCACATGCTCTTCAAAGGCACCGAAACCAGGCCGCCGGGAGCCATCGCCAAGGAGGTTCAGGACCTCGGAGGCTACATCAACGCCTACACCTCCCTCGACCGCACCGTGTATTGGATCGACCTGCCATCCTCGGGAGCGCTCCAGGCCGTGGAAATTCTCGCTGACGTCATGCAAAACGCCACGCTGCCTGAGGAGGAATACGCCAAGGAGCAAGAGGTCATCCGCCGCGAGTTCGCCATGGGGTTCGACGATCCGAACCGCCAGAGTTCCCAACTCATGCTCTCCACGGTCTTTTCCGAAAGCCCGCTGCGGCATCCGGTCATCGGCTATCTCGATGTCTACAACCAGCTCACGCGCGATGATGTCATGAGCTATTACAAAACCCGCTACGTGCCGAACAACATCACGTTCGTTGTCACGGGGGATGTCGATGCCGAGAAGGTCCGCGAAGATCTCGCCCGCCATTTCTCCTCGGCCAGCCGCCGCGCACTGGAGCCCGTCACCATCGTCTCCGAGCCTCCGCAACTCGGACGCCGGGAAATCCACAAGGAGTTTCCGACAGAGCTTTCGAGGCTGACGATGGCATGGCGCGTTCCCGGGGTGACCGATCCGGACACGCCCGCCATGGAGATTCTCGGAGGCATCCTCGGCTCGGGGAGCAGTTCGCGCCTGAATCGCGAGATTCGCGAGCGCAAGCAAATCGCCCACAGCGTCAGCGCGGGCATGTTCAACCTCCAAAACGAAGGCGTCTTCGTCATGCAGGCCGTCACCGATCCCGACAAGCGCAGCGAGGTCGAGCGCGAGTCACTCGCCGAGTTGGAGAAAATCAAGGAGAAGGGAGTCACAAAAACCGAGGTCGAGCGTGTCAAGCGCGGCATCCTCTCCTCCCAGATCCACGCCCTCACCACCGCCCGAGGCAAGGCCTCCGACCTTGGCTCGAACTGGCTTGTCGCGCGGAACCTCGATTTCACCCGCCACTACATCGACGAGCTTGGGAAGGTCACTCCGGAGGATGTCCAGCGCGTGGCGCGGCGGTATTTGAAGCCGGAGGGAATCAATGTGACCTCGCTGAATCCCGTCGGGTCGCTGGCCTCGGAGTCCACGGATGTCGCCGAAATCACGCCGGGCGAGATCAAGAAATTCACCCTCTCCAACGGCCTGCGCCTCCTCGTGAAGGAGGACCCCCGCCTCCCGCTGGTGTCCATGGTGGCTGTCTTCCGCGGTGGGTTGCTCGCCGAGTCCAAAGACACGAACGGGATCAACCGCCTTTACGCCAGCACGCTCCTCAAGGGCACGAAGTCCCGCACCGCCGAGCAGATCGCCGAGACCATCGAGAATGTCGGTGGATCGATTGACTCCGACAGCGGCAACAATTCCTTCAATGTCGGTGTCGAGGTCATGAGCCCGGATTTGGCGCTCGGAGTCGAGTTGATGGCCGATGTGTTGCTGAACCCCACCTTCCCCGAGCGTGAGGTGGAGTTGGAAAAACGCACCCAACTCGCGGGCATCAAGGCCGATGCCGAGCAGATCACCTCTGTGGCGCGGAACCTCGTTCGCGAAAACCTCTTCGGTGACCATCCCTACGCCCTGCGCAACCTTGGGCACCCCGAGGCCGTCGAAAGCCTCGATTCCGCAAAACTCGCGGAGTTCCACAAAACCTTCGCCGTGGCCAAAAACGGCGTCGTGTCGGTGTTTGGCGATGTGAAAGCCGAGGAGGTCGTGAAGCTTTTTGAGAAAAACTTCGCCTCCATGCCCTCCGGCCAACTCGCCTTTCAGAATGTCCCCGTGCCGAAGCCGAAGGAGGGGTTCACTCCCGCTCTGGCGAACATGGACAAGCAACAAGCTGTGCTCATGATCGGCTACCAGGGCGCGTCGGTGGACGATCCGAACCGCGTCGCGCTTGAGTTGATCGGCTCGGCCTCGAGCGATCTCGGGTCGCGCTTTTTCAACCGCATCCGCGAACAAATGGGGCTCGCCTACTTTGTTGGTGCGAACCAGTTCACCGGCCTCGCACCGGGTGCGTTTGTGTTCTATCTGGGCACCGACCCCGCGAAGATCGAGCAGGTGACCGCCGAGATGCGCCACGAGATCGCCGATCTCACTGCAAATGGACTCACCGAGGAGGAGTTGACCCGCGCCCGCGCTAAGATTCTCGGCGCCGAGGCGATTCGCAACCAGAGCAACAGCGCCCTTGCCGCAGCCTGCGCGGTCGACGAACTCATGGGGCTCGGCTACGACGAAACCCTCCGCCGCCGGGAACAGATCGAGAAAATCACGCTCGACGACATCCGCCGCGCCGCCGCAGAGTATTTCAAGCCCGAAGCCCGTGTGGAGGCAACCGTCCTGCCGCACGCCAAACCCGTCCCAACCAACTAAATCCCATGTCCGAAGTCCAACACTCCACAAATTCCGGTGAGATGGCCCAGCGCTTTGTCGAACTGGTCATGATGCAAGCCCAGCAGGCCGCGATGTTCCTCGGCCAATTGCCCGCGCCGGATGGTTCCCGCCCCGAGCCGAATCTCGAATATGCCCGCCTGTTCATCGATCAGCTCGAGATGCTGCAGGAAAAAACCCGGGGCAATCTCAGCAATGAGGAATCCCAAGTCCTGGGGGGCGTGCTCTCCGATCTGCGCCTGGCCTTTGTCAAAGCCAGTTCCGTCGCGCCGCAACAAACTCCGTTCGCTCCCGAACCCCCAGCGACTCCTTCGGTGAGCGCTCAGGCACCCGCCCAGCCATCGAGCGAGTCCGAGGCCGATTCCGGCAGCCGCAAGCGCTTCACGAAAAGCTACGGATCGTAACGCCACCGCCGCATTTCGGGGTTCATTCCGTCACACTCTTTTGTGGAACCCCACGTCTCTGAATTCCTGATCCTCGCCCTCGGGGCCTGCCTCGCCGGAGCGATGAATGCGGTGGCGGGCGGTGGGACGATCATTACGTTTCCGTTGCTGATCTTTTTCGGCATGCCGGCGATCCAGGCAAATGCCACGAGCACGCTGGCGTTGCTCATCGGAATCGGCGGCGGACTCTACGGCTACCGGTCGCAATTTTCAGGTGCCGCTCCCCTGCTCAGGCTCTTCGCGCCGGTGAGCCTCCTCGGCGGACTACTGGGTGCCTGGCTGCTCACGGTCACCAGCGAGAAATTCTTTTCCGATCTCGTGCCATTCCTCCTGCTGTTCGCCACCGTGTTGTTTCTGCTCAGCAACGTGGTGAGCCGCCTGGCGGGATTCGACGGTGTGTCGACGAACCATCCCGCCCACCGCTTCGCCGCAGTGGTAGTGCAGTTCGGCGTGGCCATCTACGGAGGCTACTTCGGCGCGGGGATCGGGATTCTCATGCTGGCGGCGCTGGGCCTGATCGGCCTTAAAAACATCCACGAGATGAATGCCGTCAAAACCGCGCTTGGCGCGCTAATCAACCTTGTTGCCGCCGCGTATTTCGTCTGGGCGGGTCTCGTTGTGTGGCCGCAAGCTGCGGTGATGACTGTCGGAGCGGGACTCGGCTACTTCGGCGGTGCGGCAGTCAGCACGCGCATCCCCGCCAAATGGGTGCGCGCCATCGTGGTCGCGATCGGCATCGGGCTCTCGCTGCTCTTCTTCTGGCAACGTTTCTTCGCGTAGGGAAGCTCCTCATTTTTTCCAAGCATCCGGCGGGGATTTGTGCTCGACTCTGCGCCCCGTTTCCAAAAAGGGGCACGGCATTTCCTATGAACCCAAGCATCGACTTCCCCATGGTCTTCACACTGCTGCTG
>CAZRLX010000078.1:9371-12514 GCA_964601115.1 uncultured Chthoniobacter sp.
GGCATTTCCTATGAACCCAAGCATCGACTTCCCCATGGTCTTCACACTGCTGCTGACAGCGGCGGTGTTTGTCGCGTTCGTGCGTGAATGGGCTTCGCCGGATGTCGTGGCGTTGACGGCGCTCGGGGTGGTTGTTGCCGCGGGATTGCTGCCGGGCGGCGAGTTGGTGGAGTTGTTCAGCAACAGTGCGCCGATCACGATCGGGGCGATGTTCGTGCTCAGCGGCGCGCTGGAGCGGACGGGTGTTATGGATTGGCTGGCGTCCCAATTCACAAGGCTCGCCGGCAAAAGCCTGTTCCGGGCGATGGGCCTGCTGGCGCTTGTCGTCGTGCCCCTGTCGGCATTCGCGAACAACACGCCTGTCGTGGTGGTTTTCCTGCCGGTGCTCATGGCCTATGCGCGGCATTCCGGCGTGAGCGCCTCAAAGTTGCTCATCCCGCTCTCGTTCTTCGCGATCCTCGGCGGCACGACGACGCTCCTCGGCACCTCGACAAACATCCTCGTCTCAGGTGTCGCCTCGGGCATGGGACTGGAGCCCTTCGGCGTGTTCGAAATCACGAAGCTCGGCGTCATTTACGCGCTCGTGGGTGTTGTTTATCTACTGATTTTCGGCCGGAAGTTGCTGCCCGACCGCCCCACGCTCTCGTCGTTGCTCTCGAGCGAGGACACGCGGAGCTTTTGCAGCCAGGTCGTGGTGGGTGAAAATTCCCCGCTCGTCGGAAAATGCCTGCCCGACACGGAAATCGGAAAAAGCCGCACGGCGCGCGTGTTTGAAATCATTCGCGACGGATTGCGCGTCTCCGATGTGCCCCTCGACATGCTGCCGCTCAAACAAGGCGACACGCTCGTCATGAAAGGCCTCGCGAAGGATATCGCAACCCTCCGTATGGAGGAGGGGATGACCATGGATTCCTCGGGTGGGGGTGGCGAGGCACCCGTCCGCCGCGAGGTGCGGATCGTCGAGGCGATCATCGGCCCCGATTCTCCCATGCTTGGAAAAACCGTGCGGAACCTCGGGCTGCGCCGCCGCTACGGTGTCATGGCCGTGGCGATCCACCGGCAGGGTCAGAACCTGCTCGAGCGATTCGCCGACATCCCGCTGGAATTCGGCGACACCGTTCTGTTCGAGGGGCCCGAGGCGAACTTGGTGAGGTTGCGCGAAGAGGACGACTTTTTGAGTCTGAACGAATCGGTCCACAAGCCGTTCCGCCGCTCGCGGGCGTTTGTCGCCCTCGGGGCGTTGGCTGCAGTCGTTGTGCTTTCCTCCACGGGTGTGCTACCGATCGTCTCCGCCGCGCTGTTGGCCGCCGTCGTGGTGGTGCTCGCCGGTTGCCTCGATCCCGCCGAGGCCTACGAGAGTATCGACTGGTCGATTTTGTTTTTGATCGTGGGAATGCTCGGTCTGGGCAAGGCGCTCGAGCTTTCCGGAGCCATGCAGTGGATCGCAGGGAATCTCGTCGCGGTCTTCGGTGGCATGGGGCCGTTTGTCCTGCTGGCGGTGGTGTATTTGTTGGCGACTTCGCTCACTGAGATTGTCACGAACAATGCCGTCGCGATCATTCTCACCCCGATCGTTGTCACGATTGCCCTGTCGATGGATATCTCACCCCGCCCGTTTGTCGTGGCGGTCATGTTCGCGGCCAGCGCGAGCTTCTGCACGCCGATCGGATACCAGACCAACACCTACGTCTTCGGTGCAGGCGGCTACCGGTTTGCCGATTTTCCAAAGATCGGACTGCCTTTGAATGCCCTTCTCTTTCTGGTTGCCACCATACTGATTCCGTATTTCTGGCCGTTCTCCGCGAAGTAGCCCGGCCTTCGCGAATGGCTTGGCATGCGGGGATGCCGCTGTTCTATTTCCACCACAATGGCGACGCTTCTTTTGGTCGAGGACAACGAGATGAACCGGGACATGCTCTCGCGCAGGCTCATCCGCCGGGGATTCGAGATTCTCATGGCGGTTGACGGGCAACAGGGGGTTGAAATGGCCCGCGAAAAACGGCCCGACCTCATTCTCATGGACATGAGCCTGCCTGTGATGGACGGGTGGACTGCCACGCGTCTGCTAAAGGACGATGCCTCGACCGCTTCGATCCCCGTGATCGGGCTCACCGCCCACGCCATGGCGGGGGACCGCGAGAAATGCCTCGAAGCCGGTTGCGACGACTACGACACCAAGCCGGTGGAGTTTTCCCGCCTCATGGAAAAAATTGAACTCCACCTGGGCAAGAACCCGTGAGCGTGGACGCCGCCAATCCTGTGGCGCAGTTGCGGCACGACCTCCGCACGCCGGTGAACCATATCCTCGGCTACAGCGAGATGCTTCTGGAAGACGCCGAGGCGGAGGGAAACACCGCCTCGGCCTCCGATCTCCGCAAAATCCAAACAGCCGCAAAAAATCTCTCGGCGCTCATTGATTCACGCATCCGAGAGGATGGCTTTGCAGACGTCCCTCCCGCCATCGAAAGCTCCACCCCCGCGTCCCTCTTCAATTCTCCAATCAGCGGGGAATCGAAGCATCAAAAGCCTCTGGCAGGGCGCGTGCTGGTGGTGGATGACGATGCGGCAAACCGCGAGATGCTCTCGAAGCGGTTGGTCCGCGAGGGGCTCTCCGTCGAAATGGTCCCCGATGGCTTCGAAGCGTTGGCCGCGCTCGGTTCCATGGCATTTGATGTGGTGTTGCTGGATGTGATGATGCCGGCTCTGGACGGCTACGAGGTCTTGCGACAGGCAAAGGAAAATCCCGCCACGCGCGATGTGCCGGTCATTATGATTTCCGCGCTGGACGAACTCGCGAGTGTGATTCGCTGCATCGAAGCGGGGGCCGAGGATTACCTCCCAAAGCCATTCGATCCGACATTGCTTCGCGCCCGGCTCAGCGCGTGTCTCGAAAAAAAGCGCCTCCGCGATGCGGAGCAACGGTATTTGCTGGAAATCGAGATCGCCCAGAGGCGCTTGCAGGGCGAGTTGGACGAGGCGGCGAGGTATGTGCGATCGATCATTCCCGCGCCGCAGGAGGGCCCGCCAAGAACGGATTGGAAATACTCGCCCTCGACCGAGTTGGGCGGCGATGCCTTTGGCTACCACTGGATCGACAACGAGCATTTCGCCATCTACCTCCTCGATGTCTGCGGCCATGGCGT
>CAZRLX010000079.1:0-12263 GCA_964601115.1 uncultured Chthoniobacter sp.
ACCCACAACCTACGGCTTCGGAGGCCGTCACTCTATCCAATTGAGCTACGGGTGCTGATGAGCGGCCACCATCTTTCAGCGTCCCCTAAAAATCAAACGCAAAAGCGGACACTCATAAAACCTCTGCAAGAAACAACGGGGCCGCACCACGTCGGAGGACGGTTTTCAATCTGCATCCGCACCGACAGCCATGCCACAAGAGGATGCGAGCCACTCCGCAGGTCATTCTGGTCTCATGGGGTGGAAACGCCATTGCCAACCCCGTTGCCATTTCCCACTATCCCGCCCCCATGAAACCGACTTTGATTGGATCCGGCATCCTGCTTCTCGGCCTGAACGCCGCCGCCGTCTATTTTCCCAACCCCAACCTCACGCTTGCGGCGCAAACCGCATCGGCCGCCCTCGGCATGGTCATGCTCTTCCTCGCCATTCGCCCCGCGCGCCGGAAGGTCGTCGCCACTCCGCCCGCGCCCTCGACGCCTCCTCCGCCACCGCCACGCCCCGAAGCGGAGATCGTGGCCTTTCTCGCCCTGCTGCAAGAGCACGCCCGATTGGTCGATTTTGCGAAGGAGGACATCACCGCCGCTCCCGATGCCCAACTCGGTGCCGCTGCACGCATCGTCCACTCGGGCTGCAGGAAAGTCCTCGACGAGTATTTCGACATCGCTCCGCTTCGCGGCGAAACTGAGGGAAGCGCCCTCACCCTCGAGGCGGGATTCGACGCCCCGGCACACCGCCTGCTCGGATCGGTCCCGCCACACGCTCCCTACAAAGGAAAACTGGTGCACCCGGGCTGGCTTGCCCGCACGGTGAAGCTTCCACGCATCACCGGCACCACCGAGGAGCGCCCGTGGCCGGTTCTCGCCCCTGCCGAGGTCGAAATCTCTTCCTGAGCAATCCAAGCCGCTGCGGCACCCAACCCATTCGTCTGCCATGAGCACCCATCTTGGAATCGATCTCGGCACCAGCAATTGCGCCATCGCGATCGCCACCGAATCTCCCGCCACACTGCCGATCACGCAGGTTCTTTCCGCCAATGGCATCGGCGAAAAACACCTACTGCCTTCAGCGATCTACCTGCCCGCCCCGGATGAGGTTTCCGAAAGCAGCCCGCGACTCCCCTGGCAATCCGAACCCTCAAACCTGCTGGTCGGGACATTCGCCCGCGATCGCGGCGCTCTCCAACCCGACCGTCTCATCGTCTCGGCGAAAAGCTGGCTCTGCCATCCGCACGCCGACCGCCGCGGGCCGATTCTTCCTTGGGGCAGCACCACGGTGGAGCACAAACTCTCTCCGCTCGATGTCTCGCGCGAACTCCTTCAGCACCTCCTCGCAAGCCTGAGGAGCTCGCAGCCCGACATCGACTCCCCCACCGCCGTGCTCACCGTGCCGGCCTCGTTCGACGAGGCCGCCCGCGGACTCACCCTCGAAGCCGCTTCCCAAGCGGGTCTGGGCGATGCAATCCTTCTCGAGGAGCCACAGGCGGCTTTCTACGCCTGGCTTGAGAACCAAGGCTCCGACTGGCGCAAACAGGTTCAATCCGGCGACATCCTCCTTGTGTGCGATGTCGGCGGGGGCACGGCGGACTTCAGCCTCATCGCCGTCACGGGCAAGGAGGGGAACCTCTCGCTGGAGCGCGTGGCCGTGGGCGAGCACCTGCTCCTCGGCGGCGACAACATGGACCTCGCTCTCGCCCACGACGTCTCGGAGTCGCTCTCCGGCGCGGGCACTGCCACTTTGGACGAATGGCAGTTCCTTGCACTCGTCCAAGCCGTTCGCTCGGCCAAGGAGTCGCTTCTTTCCGATCCGTCGCTGAACGATGTGCCGATCGCCATTCCCTCGCGAAGCCGCCGCTTGGTGGCATCGACCCTCTCGACCACCCTCACCCGTGAGCAAGTCGACCGCATCGCGATCGACGGGTTTTTTCCCATTGTCGAACCCACCGACATGCCGCTCCATCGCCGTGCCGGCGGTCTCCGCGAGTCGGGCCTGCCCTACGCCGCCGATCCCGCAATCTCAAAACACCTCGCGCGTTTCCTCTCCCGGGCAAAGGCGAACATCCTCTCCTCGCCGCAACTGCAGGAAACCCTCGGCACGACCTTCGATGCCTCGCCGCTCTTGATCCCTGACGCCGTGCTGTTCAATGGCGGAGTCTTCAACGCCCCACCGCTCCGCCACCGCGTCATCGAGCAACTCTCCCGCTGGGCGGGCCGCTCCGTGCGCGAACTCGAAGGAGCGCGCCCGGACCACGCCGTGGCTCTCGGAGCCGCTGTTTATGCGCGTCTGCGCGCCACCGGCCACGGGCTTCGCATCAAATCAGGCACCGCCCGCTCGTATTATGTCGGAATGGAGTCCTCCGCCATGGCCGTGCCTGGCCGCCGCCCCGCCATCAAGGCCCTCTGCGTGGCTCCCCAAGGCATGGAGGAAGGCTCGCACCACGATATCGCCGGACAGGAATTCCTCCTCTACACCGGCGAACCCTCCGAATTCCGCTTCTTCCAATCGGAAGTCCGCGCCGGCGACCATGTTGGCCAAATCCTTCCCGACACCGCCGATCTCGAGGAATCCGCCAACCTCGTCATCGAAATCCCACCACCCGCGAGCCACTCCCCCGGCGAAGAGGTTCCCGTGCACCTCGAAACCACAGTCACCGAACTCGGCAACCTCGAACTCCACTTCGCCCACAAACCATCCGGCGAACGCTGGAAACTGGCGTTCAATGTCAGGTTGCAGTAGCACGGGGGTATCGGCATCGGCGCTGGCGAGAAAGTGCCTTTCCGTCACTATTTCGACACTTGTTTTATGAGCCATATTTGAGTCATTAAGGCTCTTTTTCTTTCTCAACCAAATCAATATCTTTTGTTTGTCTCTTTCCTTGTGTGACTTATTTTTCCAATAAATCACCATGCCCCACCCGGCACACTTTGAGCTTCATGGTTGGCAGGACCAAAAATCCAATCACAACAACCAACAAAGAAAAAACCTATGAAACTCATTCGATACACAACACCTGAAAACACTGGCTGGACATCCTTCAACCGCATCTCGCCATTGAGCGAACTGCTCGACTCGGCGTGGAACCTCTCCGCAACACCGGGCTTCGTTCCGGCGATGGAATACCATGAGGACACCGACAAGGTCACCGTGTCGCTCGAAGCGGCGGGGATGAAGAAGGAGGCCTTCGAGATCGCGCTGGAGGATGGCTCACTAACCATCTCCGGCTCCCGTGAACGAAACCTCCCTGAGGGAAACTCCGCCCGCAGCGAGTTCGCCACTGGCTCGTTCCAGCGTTCCGTCACCCTCCCCTGCCCGGTCAAAGCGGACGCTGTCAGTGCCACCTACGAGGCCGGCATCCTGACCGTCACGCTCCCGAAAGCCGAGGAGGCGAAACCACGCAAGATCACCGTCTCGTGACGCTCACGCGGCAATAACCCAAAAAAGCCACCGGAAACCCCGGTGGCTTTTTTTGTCTGAAGAAAGAGCGCGACGCCAAAAGCAATTCGCACTCCCAAACATCGGCCAAAGCACACCTCATACCAAAGTTTCTATGAAATTGGACTTTCAATGCCGAAGAGGGGGGCACGTCCGTCCCGGGCGTGTGGAGACTGTTCCACTTGCTCGCGCCATGCCCATACGAACCATGGAGCGCACCGACTCACACAGGCGAGACGCCTGTGCCCCTCTCCAAAAATCCATAAGCAAGGAGCTTGTGGTATCAGAGAGACCCGATCTTGATACCGGTGAGGTTTTCGCAGGCCTCGATGTATTTTTGCGATGTCTTGAGGGCGATCTCCTCTGGGAGCGCAGGCGCAGGATCGGTTTTGTCCCAGTCCAGCGTCTCGAGATAGTCGCGCACGAATTGCTTGTCGAAACTCGGTGGATTCGTGCCGGGCTTCCAGGCGTCCGCCGGCCAGAAGCGCGAGGAGTCGGGCGTCAGGCACTCGTCGATCAGGATTGTCTCCCCGTTGGCGATGCCGAATTCGAACTTCGTATCGGCGATCAGAATCCCGGCCCGGGCGGCCTGCACCGAACCGTGTTCGTAGAGGTCGACCGTTTGCTTGCGGACCTGGTGGGCCAACTCGTCTCCGAGAATGGCGCGGCATTGCTTCCACGTGATGTTTTCATCGTGCCCGGCCTCGGCCTTCGTGGAGGGAGTGAAAAGCGTCTCGGGCAGGCGCGAGGCGAGCTCGAGTCCCGCGGGCACCGCATGGCCGCCGACAGTGCCTGTGGCCTGGTATTCCTTCCAACCCGATCCTGCCAGATACCCCCGCGCGACACATTCCACCGGAAGCGGACTGGCTTTGCGGACGATCATCGAGCGCCCCCGGAGTTGATCCTCAAAGGGCTTGAGCACCTCGGGAAACGCCTCAAACCGATCGGTGATGAAATGGTTCGGCACGAAATCCAGCACACCATACCAGTAGACGGACATGCGGGTGAGCACCTCGCCCTTGCGCGGAATCGGCGTGGGCAGGATGCAGTCGAACGCGGAGATGCGGTCGGTGGCCACGATCAGCAGGCAATCGCCAAGATCGAACACCTCGCGGACCTTGCCGCTGCGAAGTTTTTTAATGCCGGGAAGATTGCATTCGAGAAGCGTCATGGGCGTTTCGAAAAAATGGGATCAGGGCTTGGGGTTGGCTTTGATGAAATTCGCGAACCACTGGCCGCTTGGCTCAAGCTCGAGGGTCATGGATTTTTTGTTCACGTGGGTCATGCCGAAGTTCGCGGCGTATCCCTCGGCCCACTCGTAGTTGTCGATGAGCGTCCAGGCGAAATACCCGCGAATGTCCACGCCGTCCTCCATGGCCCGGCGCATCTGGTTCACATGCTCGCGGTAGTAGCGGATTTTCTTTTGCTCGCTCTGTGTGCCGATTCCGTTTTCGGAAATCACGATGGGCTTCCCGTAACGATTGTGGACCTCGAGCAGCACAGAGTGCAGGCCCTCGGGGTCGATGAGCCAGCCGTTCTGCGTGTAGTTCGAGCTTTGCTCGCCGTGCGGACGGAGGATGAACCGGCGCACCGAGGCGACCTGCGAGTAGTAGTAGTTCACTCCGATGATGTCCATGGAGTCGGCCGCCTTGTCGAGATGGTCGAAATTTTGCCTCAGCATCATGTTGTAAACAAAACCCGTAGGATCCTGGATCACATCCCGCTCCCAATTGGGGATCGAGTAGATGCCCATCACCAGCGAGCCCGGATCCTTTTCACGAATGATCTCCGCCGCCTCGCGGAACATCTCCACCGCGACATTCGAGGCCTTTTTCAATGCTCCCGGCGTGACCAGCAACCCGGGTGGCCAGTGTCCACCGAAGTAACCAATGTAGAGCGCGCCATTCGGCTCGTTCTGCGGCACCCATACCTTCACATAGGGCCCGAGCGCCTCGACCATCCGCGTCACGTATTCCTTCCAGCGCGTCTGCACATCGGGATGCAGGAAGTTCGAACGCGACTTGGCCTTCGAGTCATACAACCACGAGGGGAAAGTGAAATGCCACAACGTGACCACAGGCTCGATCCCCGCGGCGCGGAGCTTGCGGGCCATCGAGACGTATTGCCGAATCGCCTTCTCATTGAACTCGCCGGGTCTCGGCTCGACACGCCCCCACTCGATCCCAAAGCGGTAGTGGTTCACCCCGATCTTTTTCAAGGCGGCGACATCCTTGTCGAAATGCGTCCACGAGAAAGTGGCATCATCGCCACGCGGGGGGATGTGCCCCTCCTCCGCAAAGACATCCCAATCGGTTTTGAAATACCCGGGCTCGCCGGGCGATACGCCGCGGTCTTCGTTCTGAAAGCTCGCTGTGGAGGTGCCCCACCAAAAAGGGCCTGTGTTGACGGTTCGAGTTTTGGCGGATTGAGGCTTGTCGTAGGGCTTCGGCGGCATCACGCACCCCCCGAGGAGCGCGATCGCGGCTGCGGCCGTGGCGCATTTCAAAATCGCGTTGAGAAACATCGGGGTGCCTTATAGGGTCGCCCCATGCCTTCATCAACGCCGAAATGGTTCGCCTTTCTTCTCACGGCATCTCTCGCCACCCTCTCCACCAATCAACAAAGCGCCGCGGAAGGCTATGCCACACCGGACAGCCTCCTGCTCAAGGACGGCACGGTCGTCTCGGGCATGATTGTCAAAAACACCGCCGACGCCGTTTGGATTCAGGAGCGCTACGGCATCTCGAAACACCCGAAATCCGAAATCACGCGCATTCGCAACACAGCCGACCTGGGCATGGAGTTCACCTCGGCCCACACCAAGGGCGACCTCCCATCGTGGCGCGTCATGGTCAACGACATTCGCAACAACGACAGCATCACCTCGCTGGAACAAATCCCCGCCACCGCCATCGACAACGGCCTCTACAAAAATGTGCCCTACCTTTCGTTCCGCCTGAACGAACTCCTCGAGATGAACATCTACGGCGATCCCGACGATCCCGCAGCGATCGAATTCGGCGCCTATGGCCGCCAAGCGAAGAACGACGAACTCCGCCGCACCCTGCGTGCGTTCCTCGCCGGCTTTCTCACCTCCAGGCAGGAGGTCGCCGCCATTTACTCGCTTCCGTTCACAGGCGGTGAAAAATGCGTCGACACCATGTGCTTCAAGATCATTCCCGTCAGCGCTCCGGATTCCTACGGCGGATGGTGGATCAGCATTTTCAATCCCGGAAAACTCACCGCCTCGCGCATGAACGATGCCACCTACGCCATGGTGACGCGCCCGCCCTCGGAAGTCATCGGACGCGGCGGCCGCTTGATTCGCGGCACATGGTCTCCGGCGGATTTGCTGGATGTCTTCCAAGAAAATTCGCAGGACGGCCCGGTGCCGATCCAAGGCTTCAAGCGCGACAAATTCGGCGAGTTCCAATTGATCAAAAAGAATCAAAACTGACCCGCCAAGCGGCACCTGAAAACACCCCTCGCCGATCCATTTCCGCCAACCCGCATGGCGTTCTGAAATTGTCTGGAAAAGCGCCGCCGCCCCGTTTACTAAATCCTCCACGCTCATGTCCTCCGATCGCCATCAAGACTCAGACTCCTACTTGAACCTCAGCTCGGACGACCCCGGAGAACTCACCGACAAAGTCCAGCAAGTCCGCGCGGAACTCGAATCCCTCAAACAAAAGCAAGAGGAAATCGAACGCGAAAAGGCGCGCCTCGAGGAACTCAAGCGCCGCCAGGATTCGCTCGACGAGGGCCGCTCCGACATGCTCGACAAACTCACCCGCGCAATGGTCGTCGTCCAGCGCGAGACCGAAGAGTCCCAAAAACGTGTGGAGCAACTCGCCGCCATCCACCATTCCTTTTCACAACACCTCCAACAGATCGAGTCGATCAGCCCGCGCTCGTGGAGCCCGCAGGAACTCCCGAAGGAACTCAGCCGCGCCATCAGCATCGTGGAGGACGCCCGCGCGGACTACACCCGCTCGCAAGCGAAACTCTCCGTGGACACCTCCTCAGAAGACGCGCCGCTCAGCCACCGCGGCGGCGGCTACGAAGGCCTCGTAGAGGAAGATCGCGGATTCACCTACTGGGTTCGCACTGGGTTCGCCTTCACCCTGCCGCTCCAGGTCATCGGTGTTCTCGCCCTCCTCATTCTTGTCTGGTCCCTGACCACTTCGAAATAGACCAATGCGCCTCAACAAACTCGGAAATTCCAGCAAAGTCACCGCTGAACAAAAACGCCTCGAGAAGGAACGCCAATCCCTCGAGCGCCAACGCCTGACCCTCGAAAAACAGCTCAACCAAATCCCGAAGACCCCACCACGCAAAACCAAGGCTCCCGCCCGCACCACCCTGAACGTGGACACGGTCATCAACTCACCGGCGCGTGTGGCCTACGGCAATCGCTCGTCCAAGGAGAAACCGAAAATGCTCCCCACGCGCGAACTCAACTCCGCGCGCATCAAGTTTCTCATACTGGCCCTCATTCTCGCCACACTCGTCGTCATGCTCTGGAACGCCATGCCGTCCTGATTCAGGCGGCTCCCAGGCAACTCAGTATTTCAGGATTTTTTCCAGAAACCTCGCCGTCTCTGGCTTTTTGGGATTTTCAAAAAACTCGGCGGCGGCCCCCGATTCGAGGATTCCTCCCGCATCGACAAACGCCACCACGTCCGCAGTGTGCCTCGCAAAGCCCATTTCATGGGTGACGAGCACGATCCGCTGACCCGAGTCGCGCAACTCGGCGATCACATCCAACACCTCGGAGGTCATCTCCGGATCCAGCGCCGACGTTGGCTCGTCGAGGAGAAGCAATCCCGGACTGTGCGCCAGCGCCCGCGCAATCGCCACACGCTGGCGCTGCCCGCCACTCAGAAGCGCAGGTTGCTTGTGACCATGCCCGGTCAACCGGAAGCGCTCGAGAAACGATGCCGCGACCTCCTCGGCCTCCCGCCGCCCCATGCCGTGCACGTGCACCAGCGGGAGAATCACATTCTCAAGCGCGGAAAGGTGCGGAAACAGATTGAAACTCTGGAAGACGATCCCCGTGCCGCGCCGATAGGCACGCAACGCCCCCTCATCCACAGGCAGCGCCTTCCCATCAACCATCACCCTGCCTTCGTCGGGCGTGTCCAACCCCGCCAGCAAGCGCATCAACGTGGACTTTCCACCGCCGGAAGGCCCGATCAACGCAAGCGCATGCTCGAAATCCGCCTCCCACACCACTCGGTCAAGCACCCGCTGTGGACCGAAGGCTTTCACCACGCCATCGAGCGAGACCCTCATTCCTCGTTGATCAACTCCCCCGGCACCTCGGCGGGAATCGCCCCCAGATCAGGCAGCGGCACTTCGATGATCTCCTCGACAATCACAGGATCGAACGGCACCTCCACCGGTTCGGGGGGCGCCTCCTTGAGATCGGTCCAAATCATGTAGCCCTTCCTCCCGTCGGGAAGCCGAACTTGCGCAAACCCCGAATCCTTCTTCAATACTGACACCCGCGTCTCGGCAGCGATCTCTTGGGGCGGATCGGGCTGCGCCGGCCCTCGCGCAAAAAACTCGGCCTTGCGAACCGTCAGGTATTCCGGCGGCGAGTCGTGGTTGAACACCTCGATCGTGCCGCAGGCGGACAGCGCGAGGCTGGCAAGAAGGATGAAAAGATTACGTCTCATAGCGCGTCCGCCTCTCAAGCCACTTCGACCAGAGCGACACCGGCAGCGTCAACGCAAGATAGCAGACACCGAGCGGAACAAAACTCTCAAACGTGCTGTAGGTCGCGGAATTCACCTGATTCGCGGCGAAGGTCAGCTCGGGAATGCCGATGATGTAGAGCAACGACGAGTCCTTGATGATTGAGGAGAACTGGCCGGCAAGCGGCGGAAGCGTCTGCCTCGCCACCTGCGGCAGCACCACCAGCCTGTAGGTCTGCACTGTTCCAAGCCCGATCGCGCGGGCGGAATCCCACTGCGAACGCCCGACACTGTCGATTCCCGCACGAATCATCTCGGCGATATACGCGCCGCTGAAAAGCGACAGGATTCCGATACCCACAGCAACGCGGTCCTGCCAACCCAAGGCGTTCGCCACTCCGTAGAAACCGAACAACACCAGCACCACCAGAGGCAACCCCCTCACCGTCTCCACATACGCCACCGCCGTGTAGCGCAGCGGCAGAAACGCCGAACGCCTCGCCAAGGCTGTGACGAACCCGATCAACGTGCTCAGCACCAGCGCGGCCGCCGAGATGCGGATCGTGTTCATCCAGCCATTCCAAAACGTCACCCGGTAGTCGACCACACGCTCCCAGTTCTCGATCGATTTGGAAAACGCCAACCAACACAGCAGCGAATAGCCGGCCACCAGCAATGCAAGCGAAAGCACCCGCCCCAACAAGCCAGCGGGGCGACCAGGCCGGTCGAAAAACACACCGCAGCTTGTCGAGGCCGTCGCCATGGCGCTCAACCCGCCTCGGCGCTCAGGGAAACCAGTTCGCCTCCCGAAAACCTCATCGTCAGATGGATCGGCCGGCAACACACCGAGCAATCCTCGACCATGTCCTGCCGCTCGTAGCGCGTGTCCGCAAGGATACAGAAAGTTTCCCCGCAATACGGACAATCGACCGCGACATCATCGACACCGTCCATGCGGTGCTAAATCTCCAGCGCCAATCGCGGCGCGTCGTTCCACAGGCCTTCCAGATCGTAAAACCCCCGCCGCGCCTCGAGGAACACATGGCAAATTACCGACCCGTAATCCACCACCACCCACTGGCTCACGGGATACCCGTCCTCCGTGAGGGGCTTCGTGGCGTGCTCCTCCCTCACCCTGTCGCGGATCGACGAAGCGATCGCCTTCAACTGCGGCTCGGAGGACGCCGAGCAGATCATAAAAAAATCCGTGAAATCCGACACCCCACGCATGTCGAGGACCACGATGTCCTCACCCTTCTTGTCGGCGGCCGCCGCCGCACATGTTCGCGCGATCTGCTCAGGGTCGCTCATTTCGGTAAAGCCCGTGTCGTTGGATGATGTCGCATACGTTGTCGGGCAGCAAATACCGCACGGAGAGACCCTCGGCAACCCGTTTCCGGATTTCGGAGGAGGAAATCTCCACGCGTCTCGCCACCACCGGGAGCCCGCCAACCGCCTCACCACCATTCCTCGCCAGCACCGCAAATCGCACCAACTGCCGCAACTCCCCGATCTCATGCCATGTCTCGAGCGCGGCGACATTGTCGTCTCCGATCAAATACCAAAAATCCACGCCGGGATTCTTTGCCTTCAAAGACCGCACCGTCTCGATCGCATACGACGCCCCCCCGCGCTCGATCTCGCACCTCTCCATGGAAAACCGCTCCTCCCCTGCGATCGCCGCCTCGAGCATCTCGCAGCGCCGTTCCGCAGACACCGGCGGCTGCTCCAGTTTGTGCGGCGACACCCACGCGGGAATGAACACCACCTCATCCAACCCGAGCACCTCCATCGCATCCCTCGCCAGAATCAAGTGCCCGTGGTGCACCGGATCGAAGCTACCTCCGAAGAGGCCCACATTTTTTCGGGAAATCATTTCGACACCACGCATCAAATCTGGTTTTCCCCTCCTCATGCCATCCCAAAATCCCGGCCAACTTCTTCTCACCGGCGTTCCCGGCCCCGAACTCGACCCCGAAACCGCCCGCGCCTTCCGCAACATCCAACCCGGCGGCTTCATCCTCTTCGGCCGAAACATCAAATCCCCCGCCCAACTCCGCAAGCTCATCGACGACCTCCGCGACCTCTCGGACGTGGAGCCGATCATCACCATCGACCAGGAGGGCGGCCGCGTCTCGCGCCTTAAACTCATCGGCAGCGAACCTCCAAACGCCCAGCAACTCCGCGACAAAAACGACCTCGCCCTCATCCGCCGCCACGGCGACATCACCGGCCGCATCCTCCGCCTCTTCGGGTTCAACCTCGACCTCTGCCCCGTGCTCGACATCTCGTTCGACGACGAGGCGGACAATTCCCTGCGCGGACGCTGCTACGGACGGACCGTGGCGGAAGTGAACGAAAAAGCCGGCGCCTTCAACGACGCCCTCCGCGCCACCGGCATCCTCAGTTGCGGAAAACACTTTCCAGGCTACTCCTCCGCCGGCCTCGATCCCCACCACGAACTTCCGGCCCTCGAGCGCTCCCGCGACCTCATGGAGGCTTACGAACTCGCCGTCTTCCGCCATTTCGCTTCATCGGTGGACAGCATGATGATCGGCCACATCGCCATCAGCGGGCTCGACTCCGTCAACCGCCCCGCTTCGCTCTCCCCCGCCATCATCCGCGATCTTCTGCGCACCGACATGGGCTTCGATGGCCTCATCATGACCGACGACCTCGACATGGGCGCCATCCTCAACCACTACGGCTTTGAAGACACCATGCGCCTTGGCATCGAGGCAGGCAACGACATGCTCATGATCTGCCACCGCGTCGAGATGACCGCCGCCGCCAAGAAAGCCATCGACTCCATGGGATCGAAACTCGACGCCGCCCTCGAGTCCATGGCCCGCTGCAAATCACGCCTCGCCCCGCCCACGCCCTTCAGCATCGAGGCGTTCGAAGCGGTGGATGCCGAGATTTACGACCTCCGCGTGCAGGTCCTCGGCGCGGAACGCGCCGCCGAGCGCAGCCCCGAGGACGGCAAACGCTCCCCCGTGGAACTCTACTGAACGCGAAAACAGTCTTTCAGCCAGGAGTCATGAAAATTCCTTTGTGGCTGGCAGAGATTGCACATCAGAAATCCCCATAAAAATGAATAACTCCGTGCCCTCTGTGTCCTCTGTGGTCAAT
>CAZRLX010000080.1:0-12093 GCA_964601115.1 uncultured Chthoniobacter sp.
CGCTTTTTGCCCAAGACCTCCTCGCCCGCCTCGACGCCACCATCCGCCGCGTCAAGGAAGGCTACGAAGCCTACAAATTCAGCGACATCGCCCAAGCGCTCTACGACTTCGTCTGGGGTGATTTCTGCGACCGCTTTATCGAAGTCGCGAAATCCGATTTCGCCACCGACTCACCCCGCCGGGCGGGCACGCTGGCGACTCTGGACTACACCATCAAACGCGTTCTCCAACTCCTCCACCCCTACGCTCCCTTCATCACCGAGGAACTCTGGCACGGCCTCGGCCTCGGCAACGAATCCATTCAATTCAGCGGATGGCCCGAACCCGCCAACTTCATTGCCGACCCGCGCTCCGAATCAGTCTTCAGCGCCGTCTCTGCCGCCCGCAACCTCCGCGCCACCTACGGCATCCAGAGCAACCGCCGCCTCCCCTGGCAACTCGCCCCCGCCGCTGATTGGGTGAAAAACGAACTCCCCGTCCTCTCGATCCTCCTCCACGCCGAATCACTCACCCTCTGCGAAGCCGCCCCTTCCGGCCACGCGGCCTGCCCGACGGACATTGGAACGATTTACCTCCCGCTCGAAGGCATCATCGACCCCGCCACGGAGGCCAAGCGCCTCGACGGCGAAGTCCGCAAGGTCGAGGCCGAAATCGAAAAAGTCGCCAAAAAGCTCTCCAGCGAAACCTTCGTCCAAAACGCCCCCGCCGATGTCGTCGCGGACCACCGCCAGCGCCAACAGGACTGGATCGCCAAACTCGCCGAACTCCAAAAGGCCAGAACGGCCCTTGGCTAAGGAAGCCGACGCTCAATTCTTGCCGAACCGCTTCGCGCCCTCGCTGCGCAAGCGGTGACGACTACCATCGCACACACCCAAAAGATTCCTCCAAGATCCACCTGCCGCTCAGGAGATTTATCGCCCCTACACCCATCCGGGGTCATTCCTTCACTTGGACATATTTCAACTCCCGACGCCCTCCCTTCCAGCATTCAGTGGCGAGGAGGGAAACCTGCGGCGCAATTCGTCCAGGGCTTTATTGGCTTCGGCATCGTTGAATATCCTGAAATACGCGTCGGCTGCGCGCCTCAGCGCGCGGGGCGTGGTTTCGGTATCGTCCGTCAGCACCGAGACCGCCATGAACGACCTGGCTGCGCTTTCATAGTCGCCGGCAGCAAAAAAAACCTCGCCGGAAAGCAATCGCGCCTCGGCATTCAATCGGCCCTCGGGCTGCAAAAACAACGCCTGGTCGATATCCCGCCGTGCTTCCTCCATGCGCTTCATTCCAAGAAGGGCTTTCGCCCTCGCCAGATGCCCCCGCGCTTGGGACGGCGGATCGCCGACCACCGCCAGATAGCGCGTGGTGGCCTCGGCAGCCTCGGCGTGCCCACCCAGCGCGTTCCGTGAATCGGCCAAGAGAATCCAAACGTCAGGCCCAACTGTTCCACCTCCCTCAAGGAGAGGCTTGAGCGTTTGCTCGACCTTCTCGTAATCGCCCGCTGCGGCATGCCCGCTGGCGATCCAAACCAGCACCTCGGGCGGCAATGGAGCGCCATTGTAGGCCTCGAA
Source organism: uncultured Chthoniobacter sp. (assembly GCA_964601115.1). Lineage (GTDB taxonomy): Bacteria > Verrucomicrobiota > Verrucomicrobiia > Chthoniobacterales > Terrimicrobiaceae > UBA967. The sequence continues at coordinate 1,566 of CAZRLX010000080.1, forward strand.
CTCAGCCAAGGCGCCCGGAAAGTCCTGCTGCTGGTAGCGGGCGAGGATAATCCTCAGCGCCGCGCGCTCGCCATAGGTCTTGGCATCCAAACGCCGCGCCTCGGCGAGCCGCGCCACCGCCTCGTCCATATCCTTGTTTTCATAGGCGACCCAGCCGATCCAGTAGTTCGCCTGTCCGGCGGCGGCGGTCTTTGGATATTTCTGCAACAATAACCGGAAGGCCGCCGCCATGTCCTCGTTGCGCTTGAGTTGACCGCACGTCAGCGCCTTCTGAAGCAAGGCCACCTCGACATCGGCGCTAAGTGGATACTCCGTCATCACCCGGTCGAAATCCCGCACGGCTCCCTCGAAATCCCCCGATTTTTGGCGGGCCAGACCGCTTTGCACCAACGCCCCCGCGGCGAGCTTGTCCTGCGGATAAGTTCGCACGAAGGCATCGTAGGCCGTCACCCCTGCGGAGTGATCGCCCGCGGCGGAGAGGCTCCAAGCCTGTTTGTAGAGGGCTGCAGGGCGTTGACTTTCCTTGAGCTGGGAATACTTCAGCGCGGCCTCGTAGGCTCCGGCGGCCTCAGCGTATAAGCCCTGCTGAAACAGCGCCTCGGCCTTTAAAAGAGCGGCCGGTGCCGCAATCGATGGCTCCGGGTTTTCAGCCAAAAAAAGATCGACCTCGCGCGGCAGCGATTTGTCCTGGGCTGCGTGAAGGGCCAGCAAACGCTGATAGCGAAGCTCCGGTGTCTCACCCGCAGCCGAACCATCCGCCAACATCTTTTCGTATAGGGCCGCCGCACCGGCATGGTCCCCCGTCTCCCGCATGGATGCCGCCAGGATTCTTAACGCCTCGGACCGGCGCTCGGGTGGCACAGCCAACGCGATTTCGCGCCCCCCCGCCACCACTCCAGCGTGATCCCCGCTTTTGTAGCGCAGGAGCAGCGATTGCAGAAGCGCATCGGACTTCACTCCGGCCTCTCCTCGATCCGCCGCGATTCCGTAAAGCTCGAGTGCCGTCGGGATATTTCCCGCCCCCGATGCGATTCGGGCGGCCTCCATCGCGGCACTGGCAGCCACATCGTCCTCGGTTGCCGACTTGGCAATCTGCTCGAATGTCTTCAGCGCGGCCTTGTTTTCCCCACGCTTCAACTGGATCGCCCCGAGGGCCATCGCGGCATTGTCACGGAAGGGATTCTCTCCCCCCGCCGAGAGAACTGCCTCGTAGCGCGTGGCGGCATCGATGATCCGCCCGGCGGATTCATGACTCCTGCCCGCGAAATACGCGGAGGAAAGCCTCACCCCGTTGTCTTTGGCCTCCCGAGCAGCAAGGTCGAATTGCGCGGCGGCAGCATCGCTCTTCTTCTCGGCGAAAAGAATCCCTCCCAACCGATAGGCGCCCGCAGCGACGAATTCACCGGATTGGAATTCCATCACCAGCTTTTCATAGGCCGCACGCGCGGCCTCGGCTTGCCCCAGCGCACGGTGCGACTCGGCCAGACGGAACAAGGCGGCATCTCGCTCGGGTGACCCCGACCCCGAAACCAAAAACATCTCATACTCGGGAATCGCCAAATCAAACATCCGCCGCGCGAACAACGAATTCGCCCGTCCGAGCGCGGAATCCGTGCCGCCTTCCACCGCGCCGGGCGCGATGCGAATAATGCCGCTCTGCGCGTCATCGGCGTCCACAGGGGATGTAACCGGCACCTGCACCGACGGCTTCGGGGTTGGCGAAGGCGCTGCAGGCTCCACCACCAAGGCCTTCCTCACCGTGATCTCAGCGGAATCGGCCGGCAGGGCACGGCGCACCTCAATCTCTCCCTCCACACGTTCCATCCATGGCGGGTTCTCATAGTTGTCCAACGACACCGGCACCGCTCGCCGGACCTCCTGGGCGTGAACCCACCCGCACCAACCCGACAAAACAAAAGCCAACAACCGCCCGCTCATTCCACGCGACCCGTCGCGAACGCGACATTCCAGATGTTCGCGCGACGGCAGATATCCAGCACCTCGACAACATGCCGGTAGTCGACTTTCTCGTCGCCGCGCAGGATAACCGCCTGGTCGGGATAGAGCGCGGCGATCTTTGCCAATGCCGCCTCGAGCGCCGCGGGGTCCATCTCCCTACGGTTCATCACCACCGCGCCGTCGGCCCTCACATTGAGGATCACTTCGCCGACTGCACGCCGTGATTCCTTGCCCTCGCGCGCCTTGGGCACCTTCACGTCCAATTCCATCTCGCTGCGCGAAAAATTCCACGTCATCAAAAAGAAAATCAGCAGCAGGAAAACAATATCCACCATCGGGGCGATCTGAATCCCCGGCGGCTGGGACGGCATGGCCACGCGGAATCGCATCAGTCCTTTCCAGATTCGGATTCTCCGGCCCCCAATTGCGCCATCAATATCGTGGAGGCCGCCTCGAGGTCGGAAATCATCCCCTGCACCCGCCCGCGGAAAAACGCATACGCAGCCATCGCGGGAATCCCGATGAACAGCCCGGCGGCTGTGGTCACCAACGCCTCGGCCACCCCGCCGGCAAGCATCATCGGCCGCGAGGCCACGATATCGCTGGCAACCACCGAGAACGACTTGATCATTCCGAGAACCGTGCCGAACAGACCGAGCATCGGCGCGATGGAGCCAATGTCCGCCAGATAGCTTATTCGCTGGTTCCAAAGTCCCGCCAGGCGGATTCCCTCGGCCTCCGCGATCTCCCGAGCCTCGGCCATGCCCGCACCAGGATGGTTCTCGAGAAAATGCAGCGCCTTTTCCATCACCCCGGCGACCGCCTCATTGTGCCTTTCCGAAACGGCCAGCAATGCGGAAAGATCCTTCTTCTTCAACATCGCATCCGCCGTCTTCATGTAACGCCCGCTCACCACCGTCCCGCGCCGCAGCGTGAACAAGTAAAAGAAAATCAACATCAACGCCAACACCGAGAGCGCCGCGAGCGGATACATGACAAGACCGCCCGACATAAGGACCTCCCACAGGCTCGTCGTGGCGGCATCCGGAGCGACCGAAGAAACCGCAAAAGTGGTTGCATTCATACGGCCCGCGACACTACCAGCCCGCCCCCTCCTTGCAAGCCGCGCGGCACTTCTCCTTGCCCGCGGCCCCGCTCTCGCGCACATTTTCCGACCTCACCCATGCCAGGCGTTTATATCAAGACCTACGGATGCCAGATGAACGAGCGCGACTCCGAGCAGGTGTCGAAAATGCTCACCGAGCGCGGCTATGCCATGGTCTCCGAAGAGACCGAGGCGGATGTCATTCTCCTGAACACCTGCAGCGTGCGAGACATGGCGGAACAGAAGGCGATCGGCAAGATGGGCATGCTCCGGAAGCTTCGCCAGCAGCGGCCCCACCTCGTGTTCGGCTACCTCGGCTGCATGGCCCAGGCCCGCGGCAAGTCGCTGTTGAAAACCTCGCCCCATGTCGATCTCGTGGTGGGCACGCAGAAATTCCACCGCGTGGCCGACTACGTCGACGAACTCCTCCAATCCCGCATGCACGCCCTCATCGATGACGAACGCCGCCCCATCGTCGACACGGAGGAGGAACCGGGCTCGCAATCGACAATCCGCGAGCAGGACCTGATGCCCCAGCAAGTCACCGCCTTCGTCTCGATCATGCAAGGTTGCAACATGCACTGCGCCTTTTGCATCGTGCCCCAAACACGCGGCGCCGAACGCGGACGTCCGATCGATGACATCGTCGCGGAGGTCCGATCGCTGGTGGAACGCGGCATCAAAGAGGTCACGCTCCTCGGGCAGATCGTGAATCTCTACGGCCGCCACGAGTTTCCAAAAGTGGACGGCAAAAGCCCGTTCGTCCAACTCCTCGAGGCGGTCTGCGCCGTGGACGGCATCGAGCGCGTGCGATTCACCTCCCCCCACCCGATCGGCTACCGCGACGATCTCATCGAGGCCTTCACCCGTCTGCCGAAACTCGTCGAGCATATCCACCTCCCCCTCCAAAGCGGCTCGGACAGGATTTTGAAAATCATGCGACGCGGCTACACGGCGGAGAAGTTCATATCCCTTGCCACGCGCATCCGCGCCGCCCGACCGGGCATGGCCATCACCACGGACATTATCGTCGGCTTCCCCGGCGAGACCGATGCCGACTACGAAATGACGCGCTCGCTCTGCGAAGAGGTCTCGTTCGACAATGCCTTCGTCTTCCGCTACTCGCCCCGCCAAAACACACCCGCTGCGACGATGGAGCAGCAGGTCCCCGAGGAGGTCAAGGAGGCCCGGAACCAAGACCTGCTCAACGTCGTGAACCGCCATTGTGCTGAAAAACTTCATGCCCTCGTGGGCACAAACGTGGAAGTCCTCTGCGAAGGTCCAAGCCGCCACAATGCCGAACGCCTCACCGGCCGCACGCGCACAAATAAAATCGTGATCTTCGAAGGAGCCCCGCGCCACGTCGGCGCTGTGCTTCCCGTCCATGTCACCCGCGCCAGCGGATTCACCCTCTATGGCGACCCGGCGCTCCACATCGACTGACCACCCGGCACAAGCCGTGGAACCAACCTTCCCGCCGCGCATGGCCTCACACCGGTTGATGATCCTTCTGCGCGCCGCTTTGATCGCGATGGCTGCAGCCATCAGCCTCCAGAGCGCCTCCGCGGACTGGCGCCTATCGCTGCCTGGTTGGAACCACAGCTTTCCGGCGGACCACGGCAGCCATCCCGACTTCAAAACCGAGTGGTGGTATTTCACCGGCAACCTCCGCGACGGGGCGGGCAACGAATTCGGCTACCAACTCACCTTTTTCCGCCAAGGCGTGCTCGACCCCACGCGCTCGGTGCCGGAGGGATCGCGCTTCGTCCAACGCGACATGAAATTCGCCCACTTCGCGGTCTCCTCGATCTCGGAAAAAAAATTCCACCATTTTCAAAAAGTCTCGCGCGGCGCATTCGGCGAGGCGGGCTTCGACAAGGGCACAACCATCGCTTGGATCGATGATTGGTCCTGCGAGCGCACCGGCCTCCACTCCTTTCAACTCAAAGCCTCGGGCGACGGCGTTCGCATCGACCTTCACGTCGCCTCCAACACCCCGCCGGTCCTCCATGGCGAAAACGGCCTCAGCCGCAAATCCGCCGGCGAGGGCCGCGCCTCGCACTACTACTCGCTCACCCGCATGGAGACGACCGGCACCGTGACACTCGGCGATACCACCAGTGATGTGAGCGGCCTCACTTGGTTCGACCACGAGTGGGCAACCAACCAACTCGACTCTCACCAGCAGGGCTGGGACTGGTTCAGCCTGCAATGCGACGACGGCTCGGACCTCATGCTCTTCCAAATCCGCACGGCGGATGGCGGCCGCGATCCCTTTTCCTCGGGCACCTGGATCGATGCCTCGGGAAACCAACGCCACATCCGCGAGGACGAGTTCGTCCTCGAACCCGTCGAGTGGTGGTCAAGCCCAAAAACAAAAGCAAAATACCCCGTGGCATGGCGCATTCGCATCATTCCGCTCGACCTCGAACTCCGCGCCACCGCACGCTTCCCCTCCCAGGAACTCGCCATCGAACCCATCTCCTACTGGGAGGGAGCCATCTCAGCCACCGGCTCGCTCGCCGGGCGTCCACTGACCGCCAAAGGCTACCTTGAGATGACCGGCTACGCGGGCCGCATCGTGGGCATGCAGGCCCCGTGACACCGCTCCCAAAAAAATCCCGTTTTTTGGCTTGCAACCGTCTTGTTGCCCAATAACCTCCTCGCTCCCGCAAGGCGCGGAGGCGAATTCATTCCCTGTTCGACAGGAGGTTTTCTCCCTCGTCCTTCCGCGAATCGACAAGAAAGATTTCAGCATGCCCACAATCAACCAACTCGTCCGCAAAGGACGCCTGAAAGCCAAACTCAAATCCAAGTCACCCGCGCTCGTGAACTGCCCCCAACGCCGCGGCGTGTGCGTGCAGGTCATGACCCGCACGCCCAAAAAACCCAACTCCGCACTGCGCAAGGTCGCCAAGGTTCGTCTTACCAACGGTCAGGAAGTCATCGCCTACATCCCCGGCGAAGGCCACAACCTGCAGGAGCACTCGATCGTTCTCGTGCGCGGCGGCAAGGTGAAGGACCTCCCCGGCGTGCGCTACCACATCGTTCGCGGAACCCTCGACAGCCTCGGGGTTGACGGTCGCCGTCGCGGCCGTTCGAAATACGGCGCAAAACGTCCGAAACCCGGACAAGAGGACGCCAAGGGCGCCAAAAAGAAAAAATAATTCCGAGATTCCTTAATTCTTAAAATCTATGTCACGTCGCCGCAGAGTCATTCACAAGGAAGTCAAAAAAGACGCCCGTTACGCCAGTCCGATCGTTGCCAGCCTCATCAGCACGGTCATGACCAAAGGCAAAAAATCCATCGCAGAACGCATCGTTTACACCGCCATCGATAAAAGCCACGAGGGCAGCGACACGATCGATCCTCTCGAGACCCTCAACAAGGCTGTCGAAAACGTTCGCCCTCGCCTTGAGGTCAAATCCCGCCGCGTCGGTGGCTCGACCTACCAAGTTCCCATGGAAGTCCCGGCTGCCCGCCAAGTAGCCCTCGCGATGCGCTGGTTGGTGACCTTCGCCAACAACCGCAAGGGCGTCCCCATGGAAAACGCCCTCGCCTACGAACTCAAGGACGCCGCAGCCGGCCAAGGCAACGCGATCAAGAAGCGCGACGACATGCACAAAATGGCCCAAGCCAACCGTGCATTCGCCCACTTCCGCTGGTAGCATGACTCACCTAAGCGGGCGGTTTTTTCCCCACAGGAAAAACCGCCCTCTTTTTTATCCCGAACCCCGCATCCTCCCCCTCCCACTCTAACTCACATCAATACCATGGCAGCAACCGACTCCTCGAATCCCAACTCCCCCAACCGGGCCTTCCCGCTCGACCGCACCCGCAACATCGGCATCGCCGCACACATCGACGCCGGCAAAACCACCACCACCGAGCGCATTCTTTTCTACACCGGCATGATTCACAAGATCGGCGAGGTGCACGAAGGCACGACTGTCACCGACTGGATGGAACAAGAGCGCGAACGCGGCATCACGATCACTTCCGCCGCCACCACCTGCTCGTGGGTCCAGCGCAAGGAGGAGGGCCTCTACAAGGCGTTCGAGGACGTCAAAATGCGCGTCAACATCATTGACACCCCCGGCCACGTCGACTTCACCGCCGAGGTCGAGCGCTCACTCCGTGTGCTTGATGGCGCAGTCGCCGTCTTCTGCGGCGTTGCCGGCGTGCAACCCCAATCCGAGACCGTCTGGCGCCAAGCCACAAAATACGGCGTCCCCCGCATCGCATTCGTCAACAAAATGGACCGCACAGGCGCAGACTTCGAGGCAGCCGTCGCCTCCATGCGGAACAAACTCAATGCAAACGCCTGGCCGATCCTCATCCCGCTCGGCAAAGAGGACACCCTCAAAGGCCAGATCGACGTCATCAACCAAAAGGCGATCATCTACAAGGACAGCGACGTCATGGGCTCGACATATGACGTCGTCGACATTCCCGACGACCTCAAGGACATGGCAAAGGCCGCCTACGAGGACCTTGTGTCCCAAATGTGCGATCTGGACGAGGAAATCGGAATGCTCTTCCTCGAGGAAAAACCCATCAGCATCCAGGAACTCAAGGCCGCAATCCGCCGCCAGACCATTGCCAACAAATTCGTTCCCGTCGTGGGCGGTTCGGCGTTCAAGAACAAGGGCGTGCAATTGCTCGTCGATGCCGTTGTGGACTACCTCCCCAGCCCACTCGACATCCCTCCGGCCAAGGGCCAAAACCCGGACAACGGTGAACCCATCGAGGCGGTATCCAATGACAACGCAAAGTTCTGCTCGCTCGCGTTCAAACTCTGGAGCGATCCCTTCGTCGGAAAACTCGTCTTCTTCCGTGTCTACTCGGGCAAACTCACCAAAGGCGACACCGTCTACAATCCACGCACCAACAAACGCGAGCGCATCAGCCGCCTGATCCAAATCCAGGCCGATAAGCGCGAGGACATCGACACCTGCTACTCTGGCGACATCGCCGCCATCGTGGGCATCAAAAACATCACAACCGGCGACACACTCTGCGACGAGGACCATCCGATTCTCCTCGAGCCACCCTCCTTCCCCGACCCCGTCATTTCGATGGCAGTCGAGCCCAAGACCAAGGTGGACCAGGAAAAAATGGCGACCGCCCTCCAACGCCTCGCCGAAGAGGATCCCACCTTCCGCGTCTTCACCAACGAGGACACCGGCCAGACGATCATCGCCGGCATGGGCGAACTCCACCTTGAGATCATCCGTGACCGCCTCATGCGCGAGTTCAAGGTCGAAGCCAACTCGGGCAAACCCCAAATCGCCTTCAAGGAAACGATCCTCAACCCCGCCGATGGCGAGGGCAAACTCGTAAAGCAGTCCGGCGGACGCGGCCAATACGGTCACGTCATCTGCAAAGTCACACCGAACGAGCGCGGCAAAGGCCTTACGATCGAAAACAAGGTCGTCGGTGGCACGATTCCGAAGGAATACATCCCCGCCGTCGAAAAAGGCTTCAAGGAAGCCGTCCTCAACGGCGTCGTCGCGGGCTACCCCGTCATCGACGTCCATGTGGACATCATCGACGGGTCCTACCACGACGTGGACTCGAACGAAATGGCGTTCAAAATGGCCGCCATCTTCGCCCTCAAGGACGCCATGAAAAAGGCCAAGCCGATCCTGCTCGAGCCGATCATGAAGGTGGAAAACGTCACTCCGGACGAATTCCAAGGCGACATCATGGGCGACCTCAACCGCCGCCGCGCGCGCATCCAAGGCATGGAAACCAAAGGCAACCTTTGCACCATCAATGCCGACGTGCCGCTCGCCGAGATGTTCGGCTACGCCACAGCCATCCGCTCCCTCTCCAAGGGCCGCTCCTCCTACTCCATGGAGCCGTCGCACTTCGAGCAGGTGCCAGCCCAGGTCCTCGCCGCAGTCCAAGCCGAGCAAAAAGCCTGAGCCTGACGACAATCAAAAAAACGCGTCGGCTTCCAAACCGGCGCGTTTTTTGCTTTGAGACTCCATCCTCCCCGGTTGTTACACTTTAGAATACCCATCGTTCTAATCCGAGATTGTGCCAGTCACCACTCTCAGAAACTGATCCAGTGAATCCTGAAATTCCTGTCCTCCTGTCTAAAAAAACTGTTTTCGGGTTGAATTTGCCTTTCCTCGCGCGAAGCCGATAGTCGTCTCAATGCGTTTCCACACACTCCCGGTTCTCGCCGCGTGCATGTTCGCGGCAAGCCATCTTCAGGCCGAGAATCCAGCGGCAGCGGACATCATCGCCGCCGCGCGCCTCAACCCACTGGGCAACGAGATCGCCCTCGACGCGCAACTCCGGGCGGGATCGCTGAAAGTCCCCTTCGTGCTCGCGGTGAAGGACAATTCCGTCAGCTACACCTTCGAAAATCCCGACCAGTCGATCATTCTCACGATCGGGGATGACGGCTCTCAACTCAGCGAATCCCGTGGCTCCAACGCCACCCCGACCCCCGTGCAACGCCTCTCGGAACCCGTCCGAGGCGGTCTCATCACCTACGAGGACCTCGCCCTCGGCTTCCTCCACTGGCCGAATCCGAAACTCCTCGGAGAAGAAACCGTCCGCACCCGCAGCGCGTGGAAAATCGAAATCCCCGCCCCGCAGGGTTCCTCGCAATACGGCGCAGTCCGCGTCTGGGTCGACAAGACATCCGCCGCCCTCCTCCGCATCGAAGGCTTCGACGCCACCGGCAAACCCTCCAAGCGTTTCGAGGTGGTCTCCGCGCGGAAGATCGACGGCCAGTGGATGCTCAAACAAATGCGCGTGGAGCGCATCGATCCCGCCACCCGCAAAACCACCGGCATCACCTACCTCGAAGTCCTCGGCAAGGCAGGCGGGAACTGATCCTCACGCCTTCGCGTAAACCTCCGCGCCCTTCTCCACGAACTCCCGGGATTTCTCCTCCATGCCTTTTTCAAGCGCCTCCTGCTCGGAGACGCCCTGTTCGGCGGCATATTTGCGCACATCCTCGGTGATCTTCATCGAGCAGAAATGCGGACCGCACATGGAGCAGAAGTGGGCTGTCTTCGCACCCTCCTGCGGCAACGTCTCGTCGTGAAACTCCCGCGCTGTCTCGGGGTCGAGGCCGAGGTTGAACTGGTCTTCCCAGCGGAATTCAAAACGCGCCTTAGAAAGCGCGTTGTCGCGGTATTGCGCTCCCGGATGCCCCTTGGCGAGGTCCGCAGCGTGGGCTGCGATCTTGTAGGTAATCACGCCGTCCTTCACATCCTTCTTGTTGGGCAGGCCGAGGTGCTCCTTGGGCGTCACATAGCAAAGCATCGCGCAGCCATACCACCCGATCATTGCGGCGCCGATGCCGCTCGTGATGTGGTCGTATCCGGGAGCGATGTCCGTGGTCAACGGCCCGAGCGTGTAAAATGGCGCCTCATGGCACCATTCGAGCTGCTTGGCCATGTTTTCCTCGATCATGTGCATGGGCACATGCCCGGGCC
>CAZRLX010000081.1:0-2151 GCA_964601115.1 uncultured Chthoniobacter sp.
ACCCCCTCGGCGACACGCTGCGGCTCGTCCTCCTCGAGAGGAAACGGCTTGGAGGTGTCGACCGCACAAAATCCACACGCCCGCGTGCAGCGGTCCCCGGCGATCATGAAGGTGGCCGTGCCTCCGCTCCAACACTCCCAGCGGTTCGGACACTGCGCGCTCTCGCACACGGTGTGCAACTTGAGGTCGGAAATCAGCCCCTTGGTCGAAAAAAACACAGGATTCGACGGCAGGCGCACCTTGATCCAGTCGGGTTTCTTGGCTTGATGAAGAGTCGGGTCGATTTTGATCGGCGGCATGGGACAGGTTCGTTGATCTTGTATTTGAGAGGTCCGGTGTCAACCATCATCCGGACCATGAGCGCATCCCGATCCCTTTTCCTTTCCGCGAAACAACGCATCCCCGGCGGTGTGAACTCCCCCGTGCGCGCCTTCCGCGGGGTGGGAGGCGAACCGTTCTTCGTCAAATCCGCCGCCGGTTGCCGCCTCACCACGGTCGACGACCGAGAACTCATCGATTTCGTGGGCACATGGGGGCCGGCCATTTTAGGCCATGCCGCCGCGCCGGTCATCCAAGCCGTGCAGGAAACGGCGGCGCGCGGCTTGAGCTTCGGCACCCCGAACCCTCTTGAGGTCGATATGGCCGAAACGATCTGCCGCCTCGTTCCGTCGGTCCAAAAAGTCCGCATGGTCAACAGCGGCACCGAGGCGACCATGAGCTGCATCCGCCTTGCCCGGGGATTCACCGGACGCCCAAAAATCCTCAAGTTCGAAGGCTGCTACCACGGCCATGTCGATTCCCTCCTCGTCAAGGCCGGCAGCGGCGCGCTCACCAACGGCACCCCCGACAGCGCGGGCGTTCCCGCCGAACTCGCGGCCCTCACCATCACCGTGCCCTTCAACGACCCCGCCGCCCTCCAAACGGCATTCGACGCCAACCGCGGGGAACTCGCCGCCGTCATCCTCGAACCGGTCCCCGCCAATGCCGGCCTTTACCTGCCGGAACCCGGCTTCCTCGAAAATCTGCGCGCCCTTTGCACCGCCAATGGCACCATTCTCATCTTCGACGAGGTCATGACCGGCTTCCGCCTCGCCCGCGGCGGCGCGCAGGAGGTCTTCGGCATCACCCCCGACCTCACTGCCATGGGAAAGGTCATCGGCGGCGGACTCCCCGTGGGCGCGTTCGGCGGTCGCTCCGAAATCATGGATTTCCTCTCTCCCGACGGACCGGTCTACCAAGCCGGCACCCTCTCGGGAAATCCCGTCGCCATGGCCGCAGGCCTCGCCCAACTCAAGGAAATGGAACGCATCGACGGCTGGGCACGCCTTGAGGAAACCGGCGCGGCGTTTGAAGCAGCCACCCGCGAGGCAATCCACGGCCTCCCCCTCACATTCCACCGCATCGGCTCGATGTTCTGCCTCTACTTCACCAAGGGGCCGGTCAAAAACCTCCAGGACGCCATGCACAGCGACCGCGACCGCTTCGCGAAATTCTTCCACGCCTGCCTTGAGGACGGCGTGTATTTCGCGCCCTCTCAATTCGAGGCCGGCTTCCTCTCCACCGCCCATGCCCCCGAGGACATCGCACGCACCTCGGAGGTGGTCGCCAAAAATCTCAAGGCCGTCTTTTGACGATTCCTTTGGGATTGCCAACCAGCGGAGGCCTCCATAGCGTCCGGCCCCATGTTCTCGAAATCCATCCTCGTCGCGCTCTGTGCCTCGCTCCTTCTCCTTTCACACACATCCATGGCACAAACAGCACGAGAAAAGGGCCAGGCCTTCCTGGCGGAAAACGCAAAAAAACCCGGCGTCCAGCAAACCCCCAGCGGGCTACAATACATCATCGTCAATCCCGGCGAGGGGCGCTCCCCAAAAGCCACGGACACCGTGAAGGTCAACTACCGCGGCACGCTGATCGACGGCACCGAGTTTGACAGCTCCTACAAACGGAACGAACCGATCGAATTTCCTCTCAACGGCGTCATCCCCGGCTGGACAGAAGGCCTCCAACTCGTCAAGGAAGGCGGAAAAATCCAACTCTTCATCCCCTCGAATCTCGCCTACGGCCCACGCGGGGCAGGCGGAGTCATCGGGCCCGACGAGACCCTCATTTTCGAGGTCGAGTTGCTGAAGGTCCGCTGACCTGCCAGCG
>CAZRLX010000081.1:2251-12083 GCA_964601115.1 uncultured Chthoniobacter sp.
ACCGGATCGAAGTCGAACGCCTGCACACGCGCCGCGCCCAACCGCTCCGCGGCAATCGCCAGAATCCCGCTGCCAGTCCCGGCGTCCAATGCCCGCCACCCTTCGGGAAGTTCAGGCGCCAGATCGCAAAGCAACCGAAGGCATGTCGCCGTCGTGGCATGGTCGCCGGTGCCAAACGCCATTCCAGCCGGAACAACAATCGCCGCCTGCGGATCGGGATCGTCCCGCCAAGCCGCCTCATCGGCATGGATTCTCAAGCGCCCCCGGATCGACAGCGGCGCGCGCGGTCGTTGCGAGTCGCCGGTCCAGACATTGGCGGACAACCGCGTTACCTTCCCCCCATGGTCCTTCGCAAGCCGTTCCACCGTCTTGCGGTCGCCGAAGACCTGAATCACCAACGCACTCGATCCAGGACGAGTGAGCATCACTACATGCTCTGGATTCAAATGCGCCAACCGCAACAACCATTCCTCCTCGTGCTTTTGGGTCGAATTCCTCGACCAGCGATACATGCCGCTCATTCCCTGCCCGCGTCGATTTTTTCCAAGCGCCGCAAGAACCTCGGGGCCTCGCCAAACGTCGCCGCGACAAACGTGCGGACCAAATCCCATGCGACCTCGGCCCCGACCGTCCGACCTCCCATGCACAGCACGTTCATGTGATCGTCCTCGACCCCCTGACGCGCCGAGAAGTGGTCATGGATCAAACACGCGCGGACACCCCTCACCTGATTCGCGCAGACCGATGCCCCCACCCCGCTCCCGCAAATGGCGATCCCGCGCTCAACCTCGCCCGCAGCCACAGCGCGGGCCATCGGGAACACAAAATCCGGAAAGTCGTCCACCGGATCCAACACATGCGCCCCGAAGTCGACCACCTCGTGGCCGTCACTCCTCAAGCGCTCGAGCAATTCCTCTTTCAACCCAAAGCCTCCGTGATCCGTTGCGATTCCAAGTTTCACAACCAAGACGACTGACCGGATTCCCCCCTCCGCGCAATCCACAATTCAAAAATAAAAATATTCCCGCTTGCATCGCTCCACCTCCGGCAGTAGATATCCACACCTCAAATCGCGGGGTGGAGCAGCCCGGTAGCTCGTCAGGCTCATAACCTGAAGGTCGTAGGTTCAAATCCTACCCCCGCAACCACTCTCAACACTCGTTGGGAGTTTTTTTATGCCCCCGCGACAACCCATGGTTGGTCTTTCCGAACTTCAACCAAATTCCACGAATGGGGAAACAAAACGAACAGCGCAGACATTAAACATTCCGATCCCACGACATCGGCTCCCGGTTTTGATGAAATACCGAAACGATGAGAACTTCCCGCTTCGTTGGAATTGTATAGATGACAGTGTATGGAAAACGCCGCAACGAACAGTGCCGAAATGGTCCTGAAATCACCCCCCAGGCCTCCGGAAACTGTAAAATTCGTTGGATCGCAGCATCCAATTCTTCAACGAAGTCGGCGCCCAAACCCGGCACTCTGGAATCGTAAAAATGAGCGGCTTCTTGGATTTCCTCCTGGGCTGGAGATAGGAACCGGTAGGTCACTTGGCGAACCGGGATCGAAGCGAAGCCATCGTTTCGGGACCGTCCACTGCAGAGACCAAACCACTCTGATAAGCACGCAAGCGTGACTCGGACTCGACAATCCACTTCTCACGCAACGCCCCAGAGCCGGTCTCCAAACTCATCAACAAACGGTTCGCCAAAAGCGCTCTCTCCCGATCTGTCAATTGCAAAGCTTCCTTCTCAAGAACCGGAAAATCCATATTCGACAAATACTCTGGGCCATCGGCTTTTCAAGCACAGCGTCGATTCCGGTCCAGCTCAAGAAGGTGTTGCCTCACGTTCCGCAACCACTCTCAACACTCGTTGGGAGTTTTTTTATGCCCCCGCGTCCACCACACCCCCGCGAAAACCCCTCCCGCGGCGTAGGCAAGCAAGTCCAAGGCATCGGCGGTGCATTGCTCGAAAAGCAAGGGGGCGACTCCCTCCGCCGCCACCGACCACACGAGGAACAACCAGATCAATTCCCCCCACCCCGGCGGGTCGTCGCTCTTTCGCAGCCCCAGACTTCGCTCGATCCACAAAAAAAAGGGAACAGCAGCCGGTAGAAACAACACGTCGCGAAACCAACCGGCAGTCCAACCGGGCATGGGCACGAGGCGGCTCATCACATAAAGACTACACGCCGCAAGACACAGAGGATCAAGGACGTAGCGGAACCGCTTCACAGCAGGGCTGTGACCACCACGCCGAACCCGAAGGCCAGCGCGACTTTCAACATCAAAACCGCCATGGCCGAATCCTGACATCATCCGCGCTCCGGAGAAAAGGGGGAAATCCCCTCTCCCCGGAGGGCGCGGTAGGATGCCTGCCGACTACCTCAGGAAGGCTTCGTGGAGCCCGCCGTCGACGGTTACGATTTGACCGGTGGTTTTCGAGAGACGGTCCGCGATGAGCAGGAAGTAGGCCTCGGCTTGGTCCGCCGGCGTGATCGGTGAGCGGGTGAGCGTGCGGTCGGCGTAGAATTGCGCGAGCTTGGTGGTGAGCGATTCGTCGGACTCGGAATCGGAATACGGGATGTTGTATTTGGCGAGCGAACCGATCACGCGGTCGCGAGGGAACATGGCGCTGCCTTGCACAACGGTGGCGGGGGCGACGCCGTTGACGCGGACCAGCGGAGCGAGTTCCATGGCGAGTTCACGCACGAGGTGGTTCGCTGCGGCCTTCGAGGTGTCGTAGGCGACGCTTCCCTTTTTGGCGACGGCGGCATTTGCGCTCGTGGTCAGGACCATGGAACCGCGCAGGCCCTGGGCTTTGAAATCCTTCGCGGCCTCGTCGGCGACGAGGTAGCTGCCGGTGACATTGATATTGAACGTAAGCGCCCATTTCTCGTCGGGGATGTGACCCGTGGTGTCACTCGGCACAAAGATGCCGGCCGTGACAGCGATGGAGTCGAATCCGCCATAGGCGAGGATCACCTGGTCGAGCATCGCCCGGATGCTGGCGCGGTTTGTGATGTCGGCCTGAAGCGCGATGGCGGGCCCGCATCCGGAAATGCCAGTGCCGGCCACACCGATGCCGAGACCGGTTTTTTTCAAAATCTCGTCTGCGGTGGATTGTGCGGCTCCGAGGTTGAGGTCCACACAAACGATGTGTGCACCCTCGCGAACCAAGCGCAGAGCGGTTTCGCGGCCGATGCCGCTTCCGGCTCCGATGACAATCACGACGCGTCCGGCGAGTTCCTTGTCGGGAGGCATGCGGCGCAACTTGGCCTCCTCAAGCGCCCAGTATTCGATGTCGAAGGCCTCCTGCTGCGGCAGCGAAATGTAGCCTCCGAGCGCCTCGGCGCCGCGCATGACCTCGACCGCGCAGTTGTAGAATTCCGCGGTGACACGGGATTCCGACTTGTCCTTGCCGAAGGCGACCATGCCAAGCCCGGCAACGAGGATGACCGTGGGATTCGGATCGCGCATCGCGGGAGAGCCGGGGCGCTTGCAGGCCTCGTAGTAGGCGGCGTAGTCGGCGCGGTATTTTTCGAGGCCGGCCTCGAGGTCCTTCTTGAGCGCCTCGACGATCGATTCAACGCTCGCGTCCGAAGCCGGGGCGTTGGCGATGTAAAGCGGCTTGATCTTGGTGCGCAGGAAATGGTCGGGGCAGCTTGTGCCGAGTTCCGCAAGGCGAGGGGCGTCCTTGGAATTCACAAAGCGAAGGATGGTGTCGTCATCCTGGATCGTGGCGACAAAGCGTTTCTTCGCGCTGACACGCCCGCGGAGCCATGGCAGGAGCGCCGCAAAGACGGCGTCGCGCTTTTCCTTCGGGAGCGACTGGTGCGCGGCACCGCCGAAGATGGCAGCCTCGCCGCCGCGTTCGGCTTGTTTTTTCTCGATGTGGGCGGCGGCTTTTTCAATCAACTCGAGCGTGAGTTCGTAGCACTCGCGACCGGTTTTTCCCCAGTTGATCAACCCGTGCTGGCCCATGATGAACCCTTTTGCGCCGGGATGCTTTTTGCACGCCTCCTGCATGGCGAGGCCGAGTTCGAATCCGGGTCGCATCCACGGAATGTGGACGACCTCGTCGCCGTAGATTTCCTTGGTCACCTCGATGCTGTTCGCGCAGGCGGCAACCGAGATCGCGGCGTTCGGATGGGTGTGGTCCACGTGGGGGTGCGGGATGAAGCTGTGCAGCGGTGTGTCGATCGAGGAGGGACGCGGGTTCAAATTGAAGGTCGTGTGCGAATACATGCCGACCATCTCGTCCTCCGCCGGGCTTTTGAGGCCCTTGTCGGCGCGGGCGGCGTAGACGCGCTGGAGATCGAGCAACTTGGACTGGTAGAGCGAGGAGAAATTCTCCTTCTTCGATGTCCGCAGATCGCCGCCGGACCCCTTCACCCACAGGACCTCGACCTTTTCACCGGTGAGCGGGTCGGTTTCGAGAATCTTCGACGAGGTGTTGCCGCCGCCGGTGTTGGTGATGCGCTGGTCCGCGCCAAGGCAGTTCGAGCGGTGCACCAACTCTTCGATGGTGTCCGGAGCAACAGGGTCGGCGGGGTTCCAATGACGGGTGACATGCGAGTGGGTTTTGTTCATGAATTTGGATTTTTCTGTGGTTTTAGCGAGTTTTGCTTGCGTGTCCAGAATTTTTCAAATAAAAACACAGAAATTCAAAAATCCAACGCGCCATGCTCGCCCTTGATCGCCACCGAAAAATCCTCCAACTCCTGAACACCAACGGGAGTGTGCGCACCGCCGATTTGGCCGCGCAACTCGAGGTGACCGAGGAAACAATCCGGCGGGACTTTGAAAAGTTGGAGTCGGAGGGCCAACTGCTCCGAACCCACGGAGGAGCAGCCAGGATGGAGTTCAGCCAACGCGATTTTCCCCTGCGCGAGCGGATCGAGCAGAACGCCGGGGGCAAGGCGCGGATCGCCCGGGCCGCATTGGCGCGGATCAAAGAGGGCAACACGGTCTTTTTCGATGCAAGCACCACGGTCTTGCAACTCGCCGCGCTGTTGCCGGAACGTCCGCTCACGGTCGTGACCAATGCACTGCAAACCGCCGTCACACTTGCCGAGAAATCAAACATCGAGGTCTTCGTCCTCGGGGGAAAACTCGGGATCACCTCGCTGTCATGCACCGGCTGGGCCGCGGCACAAGGCATCGAACAACACCGGATCGATGTGGCCTTCCTTTCCTGCAAAGGCATCGATGCCGCATTGGGAGTCAGCGAGGCGGCCGAGGAGCACGCCCGCATCAAGAGGCAGGTCATCTCCCGAGCCTCGGAAACCGTTCTCCTTGCGGACCGCACCAAATGCGGACTTTCCTCGAATGTCTTTTATGCGAAAAACTCCGAAATCGACCTCTGGATCACAGACGAAACCCCGCCGCCGGATATTTTGGATTCCGTGACATCCCAAGGCATGAGAGTGGAGGTGGCGAAAAAATGAATCCTAAGCGCAAAACTTTTCTGGCAATCGATCTCGGCGCATCCGGCGGCCGTGTCTTGGCGATCCACTTCGATGGCAAGCGGCTCGAAATCGAGGAGGCGGCCCGATTCGCAAACGGCGGCGTCGAAATCGACGGAGGCTGGCACTGGGACTTCGAGAGACTTTTCAGCGAAATCAAAAAAGGCCTCGCCACAGCAGCCAAGCGATTCGGCAAGGACATCGTATCCATCGCGGTGGACACCTGGGGTGTGGACTATGTCCTGCTCGACGACGCCGGGAAGCCCCTTGGCCTCCCTTGGATGTATCGCGACTCCCGGACCGACGGACTCATGGATTCCGCCGCACGGACATTCGGTGCAAATCGCATCTGGGAGCGAACAGGCATCCAGCCGATGTTTTTCAACACGGTCTACCAACTCATGGCCGAGGCCCGCGACAACCCCCACATTGACCGGGCAAACGAGATTCTTTTCATTCCCGACCAGATCAACCACCGCCTTTGCGGTGTTCGGGCCGTCGAGCGAACCATCGCCAGCACCTCCGGCCTTCTCTTCGCGGGATCGCCCGAGTGGGATGTGGAACTCGCCTGCGAACTTGGTATTCCCTCGATGCTCTTCTCGCCGGTCACCGAGCCCTGCCGTGTCCTTGGCGGGTTGCTTCCCGAAATCGCGGAGGAAACCGGCTTGCACGGCGTCAAGGTCTGCACCTGCGGCAGCCACGACACCGCCTCGGCTGTCGCCGGCACCCCATCCCAAGCCCCTCCGCTGTTCATCAGCTCGGGAACATGGTCCCTGCTGGGCATCGAACTGACGAGCCCGGTGACCGCTCCCGAGGCGCTGGCCGCCGGCTTTTCAAATGAACAAGGCCTCGAGGGCCGCACCCGTTTTTTGACCAACATCGCCGGCATGTGGCTCCTGCAGGAGTGCCGCCGCGTTTGGGCGGAACAGGGTCGCGACATCGGATTCGGCGACATGGTCGAGATGGCGGCTTCAGCACACGCACCCGCCTTCATCGATCCCGACGCCCCGGAATTCCAGAAACCCTGCGACATGCCGGCGACAATTCGCGCATGGATCGAAAAATCCGGCCAACCCGTTCCGGCGAACGACAGCGAATTGATCCGGACCATCCTCGAAAGCCTCGCATTGAAATACCGCTCCATGCTCCGCCGCCTCGGGGAACTTGTCCCGTCCATGCCCGACACCCTTCAAATCGTGGGGGGCGGATGCCAGAACAAGCTTCTCAACCAGATGACCGCCGATGCCACCGGACTCCGCGTCGAGGCCGGCCCCATCGAGGCCACCGCTTCCGGAAACGCCATCGCGCAATTGATCGCCAACGGCGACATCGCCTCCCTCGCCGAAGGCCGGCGACTTCTCCGCGCCTCGTTCGACCTCGCAATCCACGAACCTCAACACTCCACGGAGTGGGACACCAAAGCCGCGCGATTCGAATCTCTTTTGGCAAAAAAATAACCCCGGCCACCAATCCATGAACCCACGCTACCCTTCGATCGAACTCCTCGCCGCCCGCGCCAGGCAACGCATGCCCGGATTTGCCTACGACTACCTCGCCGGAGGGTGCATGTCCGAGGTCAACCTCGCCAAGAACACCTCCGACATCCGCGCCGTGGAACTTCAACCCGCCTACCTGCGCGACTACGCCGGGGCATCCCAGAAAACCACACTCTTCGGCCGCGAATACGCGTCGCCTTTCGGCATCGCTCCGGTCGGCCTGCAGGGCCTCATGTGGCCGAAATCCTGTGAAATCCTCGCAAGGACCGCCCGCACCCACAACATCCCCTTCGTTCTAAGCACAGTCACCACCGCCAGCATCGAAAAGGCCGCCGAACTCACCGGCGGCGACTTCTGGTTCCAACTCTACCATCCGGCGGACGACTCCCTCCGCGACAAAATTCTTCAGCGCGCTGCCGATGCCGGTTGCAAAACCCTCGTCCTCCTCGCAGACACGCCCACCTTCGGCTACCGCCCGAAGGAGATCAAAAACGGTCTTTCCGTGCCCCCGAAGATGACACTCTCGAACATCGTCCAGATGTGTCTGCACCCCACGTGGTCCTTCTCGCAACTGTTCGCTGGTGGCATTCCCGAATTCGCCACGCTCAAACCCTACATTCCCGCCGGACTGTCCATGAAGCACCTCGGCCTCTTCATGAACAAAACATTTTCCGGCCGCCTCAACGAATCCCGCATCCGCGCCATCCGCGACCAGTGGAAAGGCAACCTCGTCATCAAAGGCATCGTCAACCCCGAGGACGCCGAACGCGCCATCTCGCTCGGCATCGACGGCCTGATCGTCTCGAACCATGGCGGACGCCAACTCGACCAAGGCCAATCCACCGTGAAATCCACCGCGGCACTCGTGAAGGAATTCCGTGGCCGCACGAAAATCATGATGGACAGCGGCATCCGCTCCGGTTCGGACATCGCTGTCGCCATGGCCAGCGGCGCGGAGTTCGTCTTCCTCGGCCGCGCCCCCATGTTCGGCGTCTGCGCCCTCGGCTCCAAAGGCGGCGACCAGGTTGTGGAAATCCTCCAAAAACAACTCCAGCAAGTCATGGAACAACTCGGCTGCGAGCGCTTGGAAGACCTCCCCCGACACCTGGCCTCCTGACCCGCCCGAAGAACGGTGGCACCGCCTTCCCCTCAGCCGGTCACGCTGCCACGGAAGGCGGAGGGACTCACTCCGTGAGCGGATTTGAAGGCTTTGGAGAAGTGGAACTGATCCTTGAAGCCGACCCTCAGTGCGATTTCTTTGACCGAAAACCCCGATTGCTGGAGAAGCCTCACCGCTTGGTTCAACCGGAGTTTTTTCAAATACCGTTCCGCCGTTGTGCCCGTGTGTTTCCGGAACAACCTTGAGAAATACTCCGGCGAGACATGGCATGCCCGCGCGGCCTCGGCAATCGAGTCCAGGTCCGTATAGCGGGACTCGAGGAATGTCCGGCACCTGTCGAAACTCGGGTTGCTCCCGCCCCCTCCCCCCTCGGTGCGCGATCTTTCAGCCCCGGCCCTTAGAAAAATCGCCCGGGACAAGACCACCGCAAGCGCATCGGATTGTCGGGCGGTCAAATTCGAACAACTGATCAACTGTTCGAAAAGAGCGACCACACCTCCCTGTGCTCCAGTCCTGAAAACACTTCCCGCCCGCAATCCCGCCTCGCGGAGGACGTCGCCGCCTTCCCTTCCCGAGACATCCAGAAAATATTTTCCATGGGGACCGCTCCCCGCCGCCGCCACGGAACACCGGATTCCGGGACCATACAGCAGGATTCCCCCCGGTCCCAACCTCTGCCCCTTTCCAGAACCGATTCTGACATCCCACTCGCCAGACTCGATGAGTTCCAACGCGAGGTAGCTGAACGAGGAACGGTCGATCCGGAAATCGTCATGGCATTCCTCCCATCCAGCACCGACGACCATGAATCCATGACCCGTCTTTTTCGAGCTTGGGAAAAAATACCGCCCTGTCCGGATTTTCGCCTCGAGAAATCCAGTGGGCACCGCGGTGTTCTTCATTGGTCAATTTTAACCATTCTTTGGTCAAGTTGGTCTATTCTATTGCGAAGCGGATCGATGAGATATTCCTCATGGATCGAGACCCCGATGCCGGCGCATCATTGTTGGTGAACCGCCCTCGAAGGGTCCACCCCTTTCCAATTCCCATACCACAGTCCGAATGAATTCCTCTTCCACGGAAACCAATCAAACCCGGGAAAAACTCATCCGCCTCTCCCGCGAAATAGGACGCGAGGAACGGCGCCTCGCCATTCTCGGCGAAGGCAACACCAGCGCCTGCCTCGGGGATGGAACGTTTCTTGTTAAAGCGTCCGGCTCCAGTCTTTCGACCATGGAAGCCGGCGACCTCACCCGTGTTCAACTCGACGCGGCCCTTGCGGCCCTCGACGACGCCTCCCTCGACGACTCGGGCGTGCGTGCCGTGCTTGAGTCCTCGCGCGTGGACGCCACGGCGAAACTCCCATCGGTCGAGACATTCCTCCATGCGGTCTGCCTGGCCGAAGGCGGC
This sequence comes from uncultured Chthoniobacter sp., assembly GCA_964601115.1. Classification (GTDB taxonomy): domain Bacteria; phylum Verrucomicrobiota; class Verrucomicrobiia; order Chthoniobacterales; family Terrimicrobiaceae; genus UBA967. The sequence continues at coordinate 11,750 of CAZRLX010000081.1, forward strand.
GCAAAATGGGTCGGTCACTGCCATGCCGAATCAGTTCTCTCCATCCTCGCGACACCCCACGGTGCCGGGCCGTTTCTAAAGCACATCTTTCCCGACGCCATCGTCGTCTGCGGCCGCCATGTCGCCGTGGTGCCCTACATCGACCCGGGCCTGGAACTCGCCCGCGAGTTCCGCCGCTCGCTGAAATCCCATATCGAAACACACGGATCCGCGCCCAAGGTCGTCCTGCTGGAAAACCACGGCCCGGTCGCCCTTGGAGCCTCAGACAAGGAGGTGCTGAACATTCTCCTCATGCTCGACAAATGGGCCCGCATTCTTGTCAACACGCTCTCCA
>CAZRLX010000082.1:0-11873 GCA_964601115.1 uncultured Chthoniobacter sp.
GATAAGGAGTGATTTCACGTGGAAGTGGGCTATCCATTTCGGGATTCCGGTTCGATGAGACAGGTGATTTTCCAAGTGTTTTGGTGGAGTGTGGCGGTGGTTGTTGCCGCGGCGGTGGCGGTGTGGGTGCGGCATGGGGTGTCGGATCAGGAGTTGCTGGCGAATGTCGCGAAGGCCGAGGATTTTTGGCGGGGGATCGTGGGCGGGGGCGGGTGGCCGTGGTGGTCGCCGCATTTTTTGCAGGGGACGAGCCTGGCGTTTGCCTGGGGGACGGTGGTGACGAGCGCGGTGGCGTTGGTCTTTGTGTCGGCATTTGGAGTGTTGATCGGGAGCAAGGCAGCGGTGGGGGCGGTGGTGATCGCGGGCGGGATCGGGATGTTTTGTTTTTTGCGGCGGTGGGCGGGGTCGGAGCGCGCGGCGTGGATCGGCGGGGTCGCGTATCTGGTGTTTCCGTCGGTGCTGACGCGGGCGGTGGATGCCGAGCATTTCGTGGTGGTGGTGTCCATGGCGGTGTTGCCATGGGTCTTTTGGGCGCTGATTGGATTCCTGCGGCGGGGGACAGGATATTCCGCGCTGGTGGCGGGTGCTTGGACGGCCTTGCTGTTGCTGGCTTATGGCAAGACGGCGGTCATGGCATTGCCGGTCTTGCTGGTGTTCGGGCTGGTGGAATTTTTTCAGCAACCCAGCGGCGGACGCCCAACGATGCGGGTGCTGGGGGTTTTCGCGGGGGTGGTGGTGGTGCTGGGTGTGGTGCCGAATTTGCCGTCGCTGCGGGAGGCGGGTTTTGTGGCGATGTTCGAGTTCGGGCCGTTCGAGGGGTGGCAGCGGGCGTTCAGCACGAAGAGCGCGTTGAGTTGGTTCGACCGTGGCGGGGTGCTGGGGGAGGGGATGGGTGCTGGATTCGCGCCATCGACGCTCAATGGCGGCACCTACCTCGGGTTCGTTGGGGCCGGGGTTCTTGTGGTGGCGATGCTTCGCGGCGTGCTTCACTCCAGCGAGGCTGGGAGGAGGGCGCGGTTGATGCTTGCGTTGGCGCTCGGGATGTTTTGGCTGTCGTTCGGGCCACGCAGCGTGTTCGGCGGGCACTTCGAGTTTTTGAGTTTGTCGGCCGGGGCGGCGGATTTCACCCCCGCGATCGCTTGGTTTCTGCTTGGGGCGCAGGTGTGGGTTGTCTTCCAACTCGTGCCAACGTCCTGGCCGTTTTCGCGGTGGGTGGCCGGTGTGGCGGCGCTGGTCTATCTGTTCGTGCCGGGATTCCGGTTGGTCGAGTGGTTGCCGCTGTATGGAAATATCCGTGCGCCGTTTGATTTTTATCAGGTGACCGGTGCGGTGTGCGTGGTGGCGGCCGTAGCACTGGCGGCGGGAGCCTTGCTCGAGGGGATTCGAACGGCATGGGTCCGGCGGTTGGTTGCTGGTGCGTTGGTCGCTCTCATGGTGCTCGACCAGGTCGTATATGCGGCACCGATTGCCGAGGAGCGCATGCCGCGGGAGGTGTGGGAGGATTTCAACGCCGCGCAGGAATTTCTGAAAACGGCTCCGGTGGCGGGTCGCGTGTATCCGTTTTCTGGGCGGTATTTTTATCTGATGACGCCGTGGATTTCGGGGCGGGCGCTGTCCTCCGAGGCGTTCAACAACTACCTTCAACAGCGCGGGGTGGCGATCCTGCAAGGCACGGCATTCCTCGACGACACGCATCTTGCGACCTGTCTGCGCGTTTCTGGGGTCGCCTATCTGCTGGTGGACAAGAGCGACCCGGACACCTCGCGATCGATTCAGGAGAGGTTGCGCGGACTTTTTCCGGTGGCGTTCGAGAACGCGCACTTCGCGGTGCTGGAGGTCAAGAATCCGCTCGGCGAGGGATTCCTCGCGCGGGATATCGTGACGGCGGCGGATGCCGTGCCGGTGAATGCGCTGGCTGCGCTTGGTGGGGCATCCCACAATTTGGCCATGCTCGAGTTGACTGGTGCTCCAGCGGAACTCGCCGGGTTGCAGGGGCGAGTTGAAGACGGGAGGATCATCGCGCTCGAGGGACGTGTCATGGATGAAGGGCGGCCGTTTTTGTCATTGAAGGGAGGCATGGAACGCGATCAAATAGCGCGCTTCGAGGCCCCCGGTGAAGCCGGTTGGTTGGTGTTCAACGAGGCGTGGCATCCGGATTGGAAGGCTTATGTGGATGGCAAGAGCGTGCCGGTGAGGCGGGCGCTGCTGGCGTTTTCGGCGGTGGAGACCGATGGGGGTTCTCCGGTTGTTTTCAGGTTCGAGCAACCTTGGTGGTATGACTGGTGCGCGTGGGGGGCTGTCGCCGGGTGGGTCGGGGTGCTTGCGGTTTGCGCGGTGGGATGTTGGAGGAAACGAGCATGAATGTTCGTGGAAACATCTGGTCGCGTTCCGATGCGGTGGTGGCGGCCGTGTCCGCCGTGGTCTCGGGTGCGGTGTATTTCTGGACCGCCGCGCCGAATGTGACGTTGCTCGACTCCGGCGAATTCATCGTCGCCGCGCAGCATTTGGGTGTGCCGCATCCGACCGGATACCCGCTCTGGACGCTGTTGGCGTGGTTGTTCCAGTTGCTGCCGATCGGCAATGCGGCCTGGGAGGTGAATCTGTTCAGCGGGGTGTGTGGCGCGCTTGCGACCGGGTTGTTGGCTGCGTTGTTTTCGAGTTCCACGCGGTGGATGCTCGGCGGACGGTTGGAGCGTTGGAGCGTGTTAACCGAGTTGGTGGCGATTTCGACGGCGTTGCAGTTCGCCTTTAGTTTTTCGATGTGGTCGCAGGCGGTGATTGCGGAGGTTTACACGCTGCATGCGCTGCTGATCGGGTTGTTCCTGGCCTCGCTGTATGTGTGGCTGAGGCGTCCGGAGAGCATCCTGCTGTTGCTGGTGCCGTTTTTCCTGCTCGCGTTGTCGTTCAGCAACCATCAGCTGAGCATCGCGTTGTCGCCGCTTCCGTTGCTCGCCGTTGTGTTGGTGCGGCGGGCTGTGTTCTGGGATTTGGTGCTGGCGTGCGCGTTGACGGCACTGCTCGCCTACCTCGGGTTCGCGATCCTTTCCGGGGAGCCGCCGATTTTGAAAACGGCGATCCGGTTTTTCTACTGTGTGCTGGCAGGGTTCGGTGTGCTGGTGGCTGTGAGGAGGTTCCGGATCGAGTGGAGGCTGGTCGCGTATCTTCCCTTCGCGGTTGCGCTCGGGTTGCTGCCGTATGCCTACATGCCGCTCGCCTCGTCCACGAATCCCCCGATGAACTGGGCCTACACGAAAACGCCCGAGGGATTTTTCTATTCGTTCAACCGGTCACAATACAGCGGGAGCCTCACCGGGCAGAGCATGCGATCCCTCGGCAGGCTCATGGGGACGTCGGGCGGCGAGCGTGCCGCCGCGCAAGGGGAGCAGGAGGAGCGTTCGCTGTTGTCGAGGCTCCAGGAATGGGTCGGGTTTTTCTGGGTTCAGCTCGGGAGGAGTTTCACGCCCTTGGGGGTGGTCGCCTATTTTCTCGCGTTGCTTGTGGTGTTGAAATTGAAGGACCTCGCTGCGCGGACATGGGTGTATGTGCTCGAGGTGGCTTTTGTGCTCGCTGCGATCTTGCAGCCCGTGGCTGACGGGGCTCGGACCGATCTTGGAGGATGGTGGTTGCAGATGCCCTACCACACCTACACGAACTTTATTTTTGCGCTGCTTGCCGGGCTGGGGATCGTCGCCGGCGCGGCGGCGCTGTTTGGCCGCATGCCACGGTTGGCGGCGTTGCGCTTCGGGTTGCCACTGCTCGCGGTGTGGCCGGTGGTTTTCAATTACGACGGCTGTTCGCAACGTGGCCGGTGGTTCGGTTGGCAATATGGACACGACATGCTGAAGGACCTGCCGCAAGGAAGCGTGGTATTTGGAGGAACGGATCCGGGGCGCTTTGTGCCGACCTACATGATTTTCGGCGAGAGTCCGCAGGCTCCTGGACTGAAGCGCGATCCCGGGTTCGACCGGAGGGATTTGTATCTCATCACTCAAAACGGGGTTGGGGAACCGCTCTACCGGAGGTATCTCGAGGACCACTACAGCGCCAACCGGCCCAAGTCGAAAAACGCCTTCGAGCGGTGGCTCGGCCGCGACACGATGTATCCAGAGACGCCGCTTGTTTTCCCGAGCGAGGCGGAAATCTCGCAGGCGATCGCGACCGAGGCCGCCGGATCGAATGTGCCGGACCCGACACTCGGGCACAGCGTGGTGACGCGCATGTTGTGGGAGAAGAACCGCGACCGGCACGAGTTTTTCGTCGAGGAGAGTTTCCCGCTCGAGTGGTCCTACGACCATGCGGTGCCCCACGGGTTGGTGTATCGCATCAACAGGGACCCCGTGCCCGAGTTGCCGCCCGAGGTCGTGCGCGCGGATTTTGCGTTTTGGGACGGGTATGTGTCGCGCTTGTTGGCCGATCCGGCGTATGCGGCGGATTTCGATGCGAAGCGATCGTTTTCAAAACTGCGCGCAACGACCGGGAATCTGTATCGCCACCGGAAGATGGATGCCGAGGCCGAGCGCGCCTACCGGCAGTCGCTGGCATTGTGGGAGGGGAATGGGGAGAGCCTCACTGCCTTGAGTGCGATGTTCTGGGAGCGTGGGAACTTCGGATCGATTCTCGCCATGCTTGGCAAGGCGCTCGAGGAGGACCCGAACAATTTCTCGCTGTGGCGCATGTATTTCACCGCCGAGAAGCGGCAGGAAATGACGGCGCGCATTGCTGAATTGCGTTTGGCATTGGAAGGCGAGGAGGTCGACGGGCAGGCCGCGCGGGAGTTGCTCGAGTTGCACGCCTCGCTCGGGGACGCCGAGGCGCTGAAGGAGGAAATCGAGGTGGTGGTGGCGAAATTCAAGGATGCCCCCGAGACTCTGCGCTTGGCGGCCCAGTTGGCCGAGTCCGCCGCGTTGACCGAAACCGGCTTGGAAGCCTCGCGGATGCTTGTGGCGGCGGAACCGGACGATGCCGGCAACAGCTTGGCACTGGCACGATTCGCGCTCCGGGGCGGGCAGACGAACGAATCGATCGACGCCGCGCGGGAGGCCTTGAAAAAAGGAGGTCTTCCGATCCGGGAGGCGTTGGAGAAGTCGGCCGAGTTCGAGCCGATCCGCGACTCCTTGGGCTTGTCCGCTCCCGCCAAAAAGTGAGCCGCGTTAGATTTGCGGAAGAACGCGGTGGAGCAAATCGACCATGCGACCGGCGGCCTGTCTGCCTGCGACGGTCACCTCCTCATGGCTGAGGGGGGTTGCTGACAGTCCTGCCGCCCAGTTGGTGAGGCAGGAAAATCCGGCAACCTCCATGCCGAGTGCCCTCGCTTGGATCGCCTCGTGGACCGTCGACATGCCAACGGCATCGGCCCCCAGGCGGGACAGCATGCGGATTTCTGCCGGGGTTTCGAACTGCGGGCCCAGCATGGCCGCGTAAACGCCCTCGTGAAGGGGGGCGCCGGATTCCCGGGCGGCAATGGTGAAGAGGGTTCCCAGGCGTTTGCTGTAGACCTGCGACATGTCGAAGAAGTGGGGGCCGCCCCGGAGCGGGGATTCGCCCGTGAGGTTGATATGGTCCGTGATCGACATCCACGAACCCGGTTCGAAGGCCGGGTTCAGGGTGCCTGCGGCATTGGTGAGAATCACGCGGCGAATGCCCGCGGCGTGCATGAATTGAATATGGCGGACGACCTCGCGTGCGCTCCAACCCTCGTAAAGGTGGACGCGGCCTTGGGCGATGAGAAGTGGCATTTCTCCCAGGCGGGCGAGAACAAACCTGCCCGCGTGTCCCGGAACCGATGATGCCGGGAGGCCTTCGATTGCCGAGTATTCCAAGGCGAATCCGCACGACACACTTTCGGTGAACGGGCCGAGGCCGGAACCGAGGACGATGGCGGTCTCCGCGCCGGATTGCTGGATTTCGGGAGGGATGGTCATGCGAGTCGATTAGCGATTGGCATGGTGGCGGGCAAGGTTGGGGTTGTGAAAAAACGCGACAGCCTTGCGATCCCACTTGCGGATTGCATTCGCGGGTTCTGAGGCGCATCAATCCGGCATGAAACCAAGGACATCGGGGCTGCGCGCGGAGGGCGTTTTTTCAGGTGGGCCGCATGTGGTCGGCATCGTGGACAGCCCGGCGGCATTGGGGGCCGCGAGGCAGTTGAAGCCCGGTGAGGTTGATTTTCTGGAGTGGCGCGCGGATTTCCTCGGCACGGGAATCGTGGATTCCGCGATTCCTTGGGTGGTCACGGTGAGGCATCCCGCGGAAGGCGGGGCGAACGGGTTGCCGCTCGCGCGGAGGCGGGCAATGGCGCTCGAGTTGTTGCCGAATGCCGCAATTCTCGACCTTGAGGTGCGCTCGCTGCCGCAGATGGGAGCTGTGCTCGATGCTGCTCGGGGCGAGGGGGTTGTCGTGCTCGCCTCGTTCCATGATTTCCGCGCAACACCATCCACCGCGCGCCTTCGGGAGACGATCCGGCGGGCTGCCGATGCCGGTGCGGATGCTGTGAAAATCGCCACGGTCACGGAATCCGCCGCCGACCTGGCGCGCCTCCTCGATCTCTTCAGGTTCACCCCGCTGCCTCTTGCAATGATGGGCATGGGACGCCTTGGCATGGCCTCGAGGGTCGCGCTGGCAGCGGCTGGGTCTGTCTTGAACTACGGATGGATCGACCGTCCGAACGTGCCCGGGCAATGGGCGGCAAGGGAGCTTCGGGAGTTGCTCGCAAAGTGCGTCAATCCCTCATAGCTCTTTGTTCGGATGTCTGCTCGATGCGCGGACCGATGGGAACGAATTCGTAGCCGAGGGCCTTGATTCCCTCGACGGTTTCGCGGATCAGGGCGGGATCAATGAACCAACTGCTGGAAAAGCCAGCCCAGCCGTCCCGCACGACCTTGAGTGCCTTCGCGCGACGCACGAGATCGGATGGCAGGCTCGGTGGTTGGATGTCATACCAGCCCCATGGGTCGATTTCGCCGAGTGTTTCGGGGATGCGCACGAGGCCGTAGGTGTCCTTGTAGACGAATGGCGCGTCGAGTTCCGTGACCTGGGTGTTTCCCTGCGAGTCCTCGAAAAAGAAGACCGCGCGGTCACAGGCCACCGGGTGGATTTCCGCGATTGCCTTGTAGTCCACCGGCGAGGCGAGCCCATGTGGCGTGAGCCATGCGACCGGCCGGAGTCCCGCGTTTTGCAGGATGTTGAATCCGCGGTTCGCCCTGCTCCTGGCCCATGCCCTCGAGTCGTTCAAGACCGGGCCCACCAGCGTGAGGAAGCCGAACTCGTCGGCGGAGACGCGGTAGAATTCGTAGTCGTCGCCGCTTGCGCCGGTGTAGGGATTCAAAATGCCATCCGCCTGGTGGGTGGTGCCGTGCTGGACCACTTGCGCGCCCATGTCGATCCAGCGCTGGATTTCACGGGTCACGGGGTTTTTTTCCGTGAGGCGTTCGATCTCCAGCGTGCCTCCGTTGTAGACGCCAGACCAGTCGCGGTATTCCGGGATGAGGGCCACGGTGAACGGCACTTCGAGCGCGTCGAGGGTCGCGCCGAGGTGTTCGAGCGCCCCGACATCCGCCACGGGAGAAACGTCCTCGATGCGGAAGTAGGCGAGGTGGATTTCCCCGTGGGGGATGCCAAGCATATCGTGGAGAAGGTCGGCGAATGCCAGGGACCGGTTTTCATAGGTTGTCGAAATGAGCGGCATGTCCGCAACGAACCAGAAGTGGCCGCTTTGAATCGCGTAGGGCCATTCGCGGCCGTCCAGATCACGGCAGGTTGCATGGACGACCGCCTTGTCCGGATCGACGATCTCGATGCGCGTGAGGCCAGGGTCGAACGGTTCCTTTTGAAGTTCGGTGTTCTTGTAGACAACCGCCGGATGGTTCTCGCCCGACCAGGAGTCCAGGCTGAATCCGTAGTTTGAGACGAACGACTCCCTTGGCATGTCGCGTTCGAAGTCCCATCCGTATTGCCACAGGTTGAGGCCCACCCAGACGAACGGCTTGGTGGTGCGGTCGAGTTCGCGCTCGAAGAGGACGGGCAGGGGGCCCTCGTTCCATGCCGAGGCCAGGTAGAATGTGGCATCGTGCGCGTCGAGGTCCGCCGACTTGTAATCGGCAAGCGGTTTTCTTGTGACGCGCGCGTCGAAGTGGCCGAGGAGGTTTTCGAGTTTCAGCGAGTGGATTTCACCCAGCCAGGCCCACGGTTGGTCTCGGTCGTAGAGCACGAGCACCTTGGGCCCCGAGCTGGCCTGTTCCGGTTGCTTCGAGCCAAGAAGAAGGAACACGCCTGCGGCGAGGGCGATGACGGTGAGAACGGCCGTGAGCGGATGGGTGCGCTCAAAGGCGCGGCGGAAGGCGTTTTGATTTTTCATGGCGGTGGATGTCGGCCGCACCCATGCCCTGCGTGCCGCGCTGCCGCCATGGGGGAAATCCCCTCCGGAAATGTCCTCAGCCCATGTTCAGCGGGAGTTGCATTTGGACCATGTTGTCGATCACGCCCGAGGAGATCGCGTAGCGGGTGAGGCTCGCCGTGTCGTGGATGCGGAGTTTGTCCATGAGGTTCTGGCGGTGTTTTTCCACGGTCTTGATGCTGATGTTGAGTTCGCCCGCGACCTGTTTGTTCGCGGCTCCCTCGGCGATGAGTTGGAGGACCTCCACTTCGCGGCTGGTGAGTTTGATTGCTGGGGGAGGGGCCTTGCCGTCGCCCCGCGAGGTCGCCTCGTCGTAGATAGTGCGCATGCGGCGGGAGATGACCGGGCTGTAGAAGCGTCCGCCCTTGGCCACCTCGTGGATCGCGTGGGTGAGGAGGTTCGAGGGCGAGTCCTTGAGGAGGTAGCCTTGGATGTTTCCGTCCACCACCTGCTGGATGTATTGATCGTTGCCGAAGGCGGTGAGGAGGATGACTTTGACGTCCGGCGCCATTTTCTGGACTTGGCGAGCCGCTTCCAGGCCGTTCAGGCGGGGCATGCCGATGTCCATGAGCAGGACGTCCGGGCGTTTTTCGATGGCTTGCTGGAGGGCGCTGCGGCCATTGTCCGCCTCGCCGACGATCGAGAGGGTGGGATCGCCGGAGAGGAGGGAGGCCACCGCCTCGCGGATGAACATGTGGTCGTCGGCGATGAGCACCGAGATCGTCGCGGTGGCCGCCTTGGCGGGCTTCGAGCGGACGGGTGGCTTGACGGCGGTTTTCGGCGGGGTGGATTTGGTGCGGGCCGCGGAGGGGCGGACTGTTCTGCTTTTGTTGAGTTTGATTTTTTGCATCACCCACGGAATGCCATTTTGCGGGGGGGCGGACAATCGAGGCGGTGCGGGAAAGGGGCGTGGAGGCCGATTTGAGCCGCATGGGAAACGATCCCACCCGGAGTTGATCCCGGGACAGTGGGGTGGATGACCCGCAAGGCGGGTTAGGCCTGCCCCTCGACGGCGTAGGCTCCGATGGGATTCTCGCGGCCGCGGATGGCGATTTGGCCGAGGGGTCTGAAGCGGAAGGTATATCGGGCGGCGGCGTGTGTGGCCTCGCTGACGATGATATCGGTGTTGAATTCCTTTGTGGCGGCTTCGAGGCGGGAGCCGAGGTTGACGGTGTCGCCGATGGCTGTGAATTCCATGCGTTGGTCGGAACCGATGTTTCCGACGAGGGCGATGCCGGTGTTGATGCCGATGCCGATTTTCAAATCGATCCTGCGTTTTCTTTGAAAAAGCTCGCGCATGCCCTCGAGGACGTCGCGCATGCCGAGGGCCGCCTTAATGGCGTTCTCCTCCTGTTGCGGGTCCTCGTCCAGCGCGCCGAACACGGCCATCAATCCGTCGCCCATGAATTTGTTGAGCAGGCCGTGGTTTTTCCCGATCACGTCGATCATTTTGTCGAAGTATTCGTTGAGGATGGCGAAGACGTCCTCGGGCGGGAGGTTTTCGGAGAGCTTGGTGAAATCGCGCACATCGGCGAAGAGAACGGTGATTTTGCGGCGTTCGCCTTTGAGGGCGGGGATTTTTCCGCTGCTGAGAATTTTTTCGGCGAGTTGGCCGGACATGTAGCGGACGAGGGTGCCCTTGAAGATGTCGCGCTGTTGGAGGCCGGCGGCCATGTCGTTGACGGCGCGGGCGACATCCGCGAACTCGTCGCCGGACGAGGTGTCCAGACGGGTGTCGAGTTTGCCTTGGCCGATGGCGCCAACGGCATTGCGGAGCGTGGCGAGCGGGCGCGAGAGTTGGATCGAGAAATAAATGGCCATGGCGACCGCGAGCACGATCGAGAGGAGGAGGGTGCCGAGGCCGAACATCCTGAGCGTGTCGAGTTCATCGAGAACCCTTGCGGCGTCGATGTCCACGCCGACGATGCCGGTGGATTTTCCGTCGGCGGCACGGATGGGGGAGTTTGCGGTGAGCCAAGTGCCCCACTGGTCTTCGATGAACACGGGCTGCACCTGGCTGATATCGAATCTGGTGGGCAGGGCGCGGGGGTCTTCCTTTTGCTTGTAGATTTCGCCCGGAAGCGATTTGTCCGGTCCGTCCTCCTCGGCATCGGCTCCGAAGACGATAGTGTCGCTGCCATCGGGGCCCGGCATGAGGGTGTAGAGGAATTTGATCTGCACATCGTCGCGGCGGTTGGCGTCGCGGATTTTGCGGAGGGTGGACTCGATGTCCGAGTGGGCGGCTTCGCGTTCCGGGCCCGGAGTCGCGAGTTGTTGGTGGATGTCGCCGTCTATGGCGATGGCTGTGGTGGCGGCCACGGAGAGAGCGGTCGCTCCGATCTGGCTGCGAAGCATGGCGGCCGCTTTCGAGGAGTTCAGAAAAAACAGGATGCCGTTTGTCACCAGAGCCAGGGTGACGAAGAGCAGGATCAGTTTTGTCCGAAAGCTCATGGGGTTCGGGTCAGGCGACCGAGGCGGTTGTCGCAGTAGGGGAGGCGCCGAGCGAGGCGAGGATTTTTTGGACTGTGGCCTCCACGGTGAGTCCGTGTTTCGCGCGGAGGATCGGCACGGTGCCGTGCTCGATGAATTCGTCCGGCCAGCCGATGCGGACGACCGGGGTTTTGATTTCCTTGTCCGAGAGGTGGTCGATGACCGCGCTGCCGAAGCCGTTGTTGAGGACATGGTCCTCCATGGTGCAGAGGACATCGCAGCCCGAGGCGAAGAACTCGAGGGTGGCGGTGTCGAGCGGCTTGATCCAGCGGGCATTGACGACGGCGGTCGAGACGCCGTGTTGTTCGAGTTCAGCGGCGGCCTCGAGGGCGAGTTCGCACATGTTGCCCAGGGCGATGATCGCCGCGCGGGTGCCGTGGCGGAGGACCTCGGACTTTCCGATCTCGAGGAGGCGTGGTTTTTTTGCCGGAACGGCGCCCGTGCCTGTGCCTCGGGGGTAGCGGATGGCCGCCGGGCCCTGGTGGTTGGCGATGGTCCAGAGCATGTCCACGAATTCCGCTTCGTCCTTCGGTTGCATGTGGATGAGGCCCGGGACGGGGCGGAGGTAGGCGATATCGAAGAGGCCGTGGTGGGTGGGGCCGTCGTCACCCGAGAGGCCCGCGCGGTCCATGCAGAGGGCGACATCGAGGTTCTGCAGGGCGATGTCGTGGATGATCATGTCGTAGGCCCGCTGCATGAATGTGCTGTAGATGGCGAGAAAGGGTTTGAGGCCGCGAGTGGCCATGCCGCTTGCAAAGAGGGCCGCGTGTTCCTCCGCGATGCCCACGTCGAAGCAGCGGTCGGGGTGGCGTTTGGCGAAATGAACGAGGCCGGTGCCCGTGGGCATGGCGGCGGTGACGGCCACGATGCGGTTGTTCGTGTCGGCGAAGTCGGCGAGGTGCGTGCCGAGGAGTTCCGAGTAGGTCGGGGAGCCGGAGGCCGGGGTCTCGCCCGTGTCGAGGTGGAATTTGCCGAGGCCGTGGAATTTGTC
>CAZRLX010000083.1:0-4159 GCA_964601115.1 uncultured Chthoniobacter sp.
TGACGAGATGTGTCGGTCGGTGCGGTCGCGGCTTCCGCCGCAGGCTTCGCCTTTCGCTCGCAGGCTCGCCATCGTTGCTGGCCGAATCGGCTTCACTTCCGTTTCTCGTCTGGGAAGGACTCAGACTTTCACTGGTTGTTCTCATGGTTCCTTCGTTCGCACGATCGCCAACGTCCCCGTTGGCAACGCAGGCTCAGAGGGCCGAGGAGGACCTCGGCGTTCCTATGCGTTGGGGGCGCCTCGTCAAAACAGGTTCCTTGTTCGGCGACACCAGCAAGCCAATACAAATTTCCGTGTTTGCGCTCGGGGAATTTGTTTTGGCTCCCGAAGGAATTGTTTCAGGCAGATCGAGGGTCGCACTGGCCGACGGAACAATCGCCAGTGGGGCGCTCCGAGCACGCCGGGAGCGCTTGGGGGTGGGGCTTTTTCATTCCCACTGCCCAAATCCTTGAGCCATTCGATAAATGGCGCACGCAAGATGATATGGCACTCAGTGGCGACTCTACCGCCTGTCGATTCTATTTTGAACGGCTCCCAAGTTTCTTTGACTACCGAATCAGCGTTGCTTAAGGACAGCGGCAAGCGGCCTGAATTTGAGCCAAGGCCCACACGACGGCTTCTATCCTTTTTATGCACGATCACCGCGCAATCCTGGCTGCAATCCTAAGCCAATACTCACTCACAAAAACCGGCGCGCATGGCATCCTCCACTGGGCGCGGGTGATGGAGAACGGACGCCGGATTGCCGGATCCACGGGCGCCGATCTCGAGGTGGTGGAACTCCAAAACGCACTCGGGATGCATCTCCCACAACCGCTGCAACACGTCATGCGGGGTGGAAGGATTGCACGCCAAGGCCCGCTGCATGGCACCAGAGGCCGTCTCGGCAAACGCGGCCAGAACATCAGCAGGAGTTGAGGGATCGGAAGCGATTCGAAAATCCAAAGGGCTCATCCAGCAAGCACACCACATCCCCTGGCGCAGGACCTGCCACAGCGGTCAAACCAAGACTCAAATCACCCGACACTGCCCCTCAGGCTTGTTGGGACAGGTGTTGAAGATGCCACTCAAGCAGGGTTGTTCGCTTGGAGGGGGATTGAATGGCTTTCTGGATGACTTCTGAAGGGCCAAAGACGAAGAGGTTTTTCTTGGCCCGTGTGATTGCGGTGTAAAGGAGTTCGCGTGTGGCGAGCGGGCTGTCGGATTTTTTAGGCAATACGACGAGGACATTCTCGTATTCGCTGCCTTGGGAGCGGTGGATGGTGATGGTCCAGGCGGGGCTGTGGTCGGGGAGCTTGGAGATACCCAAGGTTTCACGCTTTTCAAAATAGACCTTTAGACCGTCTCCCCCCGAGTAAACAATGCCGACTTCGCCGTTGCGCAAACCGGTCTCGGGGTCGTTGCGGTTGATAATGATCGGCCGGTTGAGGATTTTTCGGGTGGGATGTTTTCCGGTGAGGAGTTTGTCGATCTCTGAGCAGAGCGCGTCGCTCCCACTGGTCTGAATGCGGTGCGAAGTGAGGATGCGGACGTTGTTCAGCGCTTGGAAAGCCTCCTCGGGGGTCGGGGCAAAGGCGACCGTCCGCATGGCCTCAAGCACGGCGGGAGGAAGGTTTTTGAGTATCTGCGAAATGCCGGTCGATTCGCTCCAAAAAAGACCATGCGGGCAGCCGGAATCTTGATTTTCGGCAAGCAATCGGACGGCGTCCTCGTCCTTGCGCTCTTCGATGGCGAGGGCGAGCCCGGATATCGCCGGGCGATCGGCGAACCGGCGGGACTTGTTGATATGGACGCGGGAGCCGGCGAGTGCCTTGGACTGGGCGATCTCAGAAAAGACATTGCCTCGCCCAACACTTTCAAGCTGGTTCGGGTCGCCGAGCAGAATGAGGCGAATATCGTCCGGAAGGGCCTCCAAAAGCGCTCTCCAGAGCATCGTATCAACCATGGAGCACTCGTCCACGATGAGAATCCTGCAGGGCAAACGATGCCCGGCGTGGTGGATGCAACTGTTCTTGCCGGGATGGTGCCCGAGCAGCGAATGAATCGTCTTGCTCGAACTGGAGGCCGCTTCAAGCTTGGCGGGCAACCCCTCCCCAAGACCAGCGCAGGCTTCATTCACCGCCTCCTTCATGCGGTCCGCCGCCTTGCCTGTGGGAGCGGTGAGTTGGATCGACTTGGGATCAATCCCTCCGTCGATGAGAAGGGCGAGGATGCGGGCGAGCGTGTAGGTCTTTCCTGTTCCGGGCCCACCCGTGATCACGGTGAGGCGTTTTGCAAGAGCCATGGCGGCGGCATCGCGTTGGCGGCCTTCCTCGGGAAAATAGGTGGCGAGTTTTTCCGGACTGCAATCCACGGGGGCCTCGGCATTCAATTCCTTCAGGGAGCGGGCAATTTTCTGCTCGGCCTCGAAAAACCAGCGCGTCTGCAGATAGCGGGCGCCTTCATGCTCGATCAAGACCAGTGGAGTAACCTTGTTGCAGTCCGTTGTGCCTGCGGCTTCGCCAAATATTGACGCAGGCGCTTCCACCGTGCAGGCGGTGGAGCCTTCCTTATGCGCGGCGAAGAGTTTTTCCACCGCCTCGGAGGCATCTTTGGGCATTCCCCACTTTTCGATCAGCCATTGGGTTTCCGGTTTCATGGTTTTGAAGGGATTAAAAGTTCGCCAAGACCATCAAGAAGAGCGGTGGTTGGGTTGATGTGAAGAACGCTGTTGGGCGTGCCGCCTTGGACTCCCCGCAAATAAACGAGCCAGGCTCCGCGAAGATCGGCCTGCAGACCGAGGTAGCGGCGCAAAGCGACAAGGTAGAGGTGGGTTTGGAGCCAATAGTGGCTGGCGCGGGCGGCCTTGCGAAGGGATTCCTGGTCATAGGCGGCAAGCTGATTGGTCTTCCAATCGATGACCCCGTATGCGGAGCCATGGACTGCAATCTTGTCGATGAATCCCTGCAGGAAGCCCTCCATGGCATCCGAGCCAAGCGACTCGAGGCTGTCGGCATATTCGCCGTCGCCATGATCGCGAAAAACCTTCGCTATTTTTGACACACTGAATCTCTCCGCTGCGGGAAGGTGGAACTGCCACTCGGAGGTCTTGGACGTGCGACTGGCCTCTGCAACGGAGCAATCCATCCCCGGCAAGACGGCCTCGCGAAGATGACCAAGCATATCGACCGAGGCGGGGGGGACGTCCTCGAACCCCTTCCCGAGCGTGTAACCCGAGAAATGTCTTTCGAGAATGCCGACATCCGGCACGGAGGCGAAATCCCATGCCTCCAAAAAGTCGTGGACCGCCGTGCCCAGTGCCGCGCCACCGCGCAGGGCAGCGAAGCGGTTCGGTGTGGACCGCGACGGGTCTGACACCGCGGACTCCTCCCCCGAAGGCTTGGACGCATCGCCCTTCGCATGTTTCTCGCGGGTGAGCTGGGAGAACGATGTGACGCGCCAGACGATAGGATTGATCTTCGGAGTTTCGATAAAACTGAAATCGATGACTTCATCATCCTCGGGCTCGAAAACATCCCCGGCAGGATCAGGAGGAGAATGATGGGCAATGACACCGGCCGCATCCGGCAATGCGGCAAGACATGCCAGGCCTTGGATGTGGCGGTTGCCCCGCCCTCCTCCCTCGGCGGCTGTTCTCCATCCTTCAAAGTCAGGGAAATCCTCTGTCCGCAGAATCCAATCCAGCGCCGAGGCTTTCGGGCGGTTTCTCCCACCGCAAATCTCCCCGCCGTAAATCCACGCTTTCACCTTGGCGCGGGTGACAGCGACATAAGCGAGGCGCAGGCGGTCCTCCAAATCGGCGCGGGCGATCGCCAACGTTGTCGCCGGATCGGCCAACGCCATGTCCGCAAGCACTGGAACATCAGATGCCCTGTTCAGCTTTTGGATTCCTTTGCGCTCGCTGGCGTCCCAGAGAAACGGACAAAAGACCAAATTGTATTCGAGCCCCTTCGAGGCGTGCACGGTCACGACCTTCACAGCCTCCTCATCGCTCTCGAGGCGCAGTTGTCGCTCCTCCAGATCGGCGCGGTGTTTGGCGCGTTGGATTTCCTGCGCCAGCCAACGAATGGTCTCGTTGGGCTTGCCGCCGGATTCCGCCGCGAAGCCGGACAGAACCTCCACGAGGTGGCGAAGGTTCGTGATACGGCGCTCTCCTTGC
>CAZRLX010000083.1:4259-11181 GCA_964601115.1 uncultured Chthoniobacter sp.
TCGTCGGTGGCCATGATATCCTGCCCGCCGGCTTGAATTGCGGGCACTCCCCGCTCCCTCAAGGCGCGACTAACCGCTTCCGCCTGCTGGTGCTTGGAAACAAGAACGGCGAAATCCGACGGCACCACGTTCTTGGCATTGTCCTTCGAGACAATCACCGCGCTGGAATTCAGAATCCGGACGATCTCGCTGGCAACCGCCCCGGAGATGCGGGAGAGGCGTTTTGTTTTGTCGGTGTATTCGCTGCCGCCATCCGGCGCGATCCACGCCTCCAATCGAACATCTTGATCCTCGCTTGGAATTTGAAGCACGGCATCGGAGATCGCCGATTCGGCAGGAGTGAACTCCAGGCCTTCCTTCAAAAGGGAATGCGGTCGCCGGAAAAGGGCGTTCACCGCAACAACGAGCCTCTTGGGGGCACGGTAGGTTTTTGTGAGATTGAACACCCGGTCCGTTCCATCCTCGGCCCCCTGCGCGACCGCACGGTTTCTCGCCTGGAGGTAGGTGTTCACATCGGCCCCGCGAAACGCATAGATCGCCTGCTTGGGGTCGCCGATGAGCACCAGACAGCGGTTGGGCGAACCGAGAAATATCTTCTCGAAGATTTCAAGCTGCCGCGCGTCTGTGTCCTGTGACTCGTCGATCAGGGCAACCTTGTATCGCGAGCGGATTTTCTCCGCCAACACCGGCCCGTGAACCGGACTGCAAAGCGCCTTGTGGAGAGTGTCGATGAGGCCGTCATAGGTGATCTGGCGGTTGGCTTTCAGCGTTCGATCGAGAAGGTCCTTGATTCGAACAGAGGACTCGTTGAGCCAGGCCCAGCCTGCTTGGGCGAGCAGATCGGCGACCTCTTTACACAAGGCAACAGCTCGACTGGATGCGGCTTGGGCATGGAGTGCTTGGTGCGATTTTTTATTAATCCATGAGGGAGCATTCCTGAGCTTCTCGCACGCGACGAGAAAATCGCTGGATGCGCTGTCAGTCGCCTCATCCAAGGCCTTCACATAACTAAGAGCCGATGCTTTGCCTGGCGCCTTGTTGGTCCATGCATGAACCTGATTAAAGACCTCACTCAACTCGTCACAAACTTCATTCGTGAACTGGGCTGGATAACCTCCCAAGGAATTCAATATGTTTGAAAACGGCATCGGAGCGGGAACCGGTTCAAAGCGATCCAAAGGCAAGGAAAGCTTCAGAAATTTCCGGTTCTTGTCAGGGGTGATTTTCGCGGCATGCAGAACAGCCGCGGCCAAAGGATCGGGTGCGATTTTTTCCAGCCACAAATCATGGACTGCCTGATCGATCAACTCATCGGCATTCGGGATGAGTTCCGGCATCGAGGGAAGGCCGCAGAGCGGGCCTTCGGTCTGGAGAATCGATTGGCAGAACGAGTGGATGGTTGAGACATTCAGCAAATCCGCGTCCCGGAGGGCCTGCCGGACACGGCCGCGATTGTTGGTGAAATCGAGATTCACATCGGTGCGCAAGCGGTGGATGCCCTCGGCCTTTGTGGCCTCGTCGGGAACCGGATCCGCATCGAGTTGCTCGAGGACTTTGCGCGTGCGCTCGGCGAGCTCGCCTGCGGCGTCGTTGGTGAAGGTGACCAGCAGGATTTCGCGAATGCTCGAGACGGTTCCGTCCAAAATCATTCGGGCCGCCAAGTGGCTGATCGAATAAGTTTTTCCTGTTCCAGCACTGGCTTCGATCACCGAGAGCCCGCTGTGGATTTTCGAACTGATGAAATCAAATTCCGGCATCATTAGAATCCTCCCCAAGTTTTGAGCGGTTGCGAGATGGCATCCTTCCAAACAATCCAATCGTCGATCTCGTCAAATGGCACGCGATCGCGCCAGGCGAGGCGGGCTGGTTCCTTCAGGCCCTCGCCACCCCCGTGCCCCATGTCCTCCCTGTCCCATTCAGCGGCGGCCTTCTCTTCGCCATCGATGAGCTTGGTGGATGTGATCGGCGCATAGCCAAGCGGTCGGCACTGGCCTTGCAAGAATCCCTCCACGAGCATTTTCAAGTGTTCGAGAGCCTCTTCGGGAGGAATTGACTCTTTCTGGTCAGGGGCGGCGGAAGTCAGCTCATCGAAGATCAATGTGGGCAACTCCCGCCCTGAGGCGGAAGCGAGGTTTGCCGTGATCCAAGGCCCGAGAAAATCCTTCGCGTCGTCGATTTTTCCAGCCCGGTAGGCGATGAGGGCATCGCCCCGGGTATTCAACAAAGCGGATCCAGTGACTTTGCGAAGCCGTCCTTGAATCTCCAAGGAAACCTCCAGCTCAAGATGCGTGCCTTTCTCATTCGCAACGAGCGTGGCGATCGGCTCGACAAGCGACATGGTCGATTCCCATGTTTTCTCGCCCAACGAGTCTGGCGGCAAGTCTCGATCGGCGCGGAGCTTCGCTTTGAGCAAGTCCATCTTGCCGGAACCCTCGATCCGCTCCCTCATCATGGCATCCTTGATTTTCCACGAACCAAGGGCATCGACGGCGAGCATTGCGCGGTCCAACTCCTTGTCATCGCTCTCCTCGAATGGAATGGCGATGCCTTGTGCCTTCAAGAACCCCTTGGCGGGATCCTTCCAAAATGCCACGAGGCTTTGCACCGGTATCTCATCTGAAATCAAAGACGCCACACAGACCTCCCCGGACCAAAGCGGCGACGTTGTTTTATCCGAACAGTGGATTTTTTCCGCGAGGCCGGCCGCGGCTTGACCCATCGGTTTTTTCAGCGAGTTGCCGCTGTTGAAATACTTTTTGGAAAACGGCTGGAGCGGATGCTCGACCACGAGGGCCTCGTGATCCACCCCGAGCATCTGTGCGGCGGCAAGGAGTTCGTCCACGCAGGTGGAGAAGGGTTGGCTTTTGTTGTTGCGGATGTTTTGCGTCGAGGCCGTGATGATCAAGCGCTCGGCAGGCGCGAGCACCGCATCGAGGAACATTTGACGGTCGTCCACACGCGCGTTGCGGTCCCAGATTTTGGGTTGGGCGTGGAGGAGATCCCAGGAGGGGGTTGTTGTGCGGGACGGAAAATTGTCGTTCTGCATGCCGACCAAGGCGAGCACGCGGCAGGGGGTGTTGTGGAGCTGCTTCAGGCGGCCGAATGGCGTGGCTCCGGAGATCGGCGCACGGCGATTGGCTTCGGCGGTCTCGGACTCCAACCAGTCGAGGATCACCGCGACATCGACGGGCGTTGTGACCGCCAAGCCCGAAAGGAATCGGAGGATTTTGTCAGCCTCGCCCATGCGCCCATCCTCACCGGCGAGCAAAGCCGCGGCAGCCTTCCTGAGGCGATCGGCCCATTGGCTGGGGGGCGCGGCGGTTTGCCAATCGATGAGTGTGGAGCGCAGATCGGCGAGCCATTGGAGAAATATTTCCAGCTCTGAAAAATTCGAGCCCATGCTGTCCGCGACAGGCAGCAGAAATCCGCCCTCGACCGAATGCTCCGGCTCCAGAGGTCCGAAAAACTCGCCAGCCACAAGGCGGTTCAGCGAGAACCCCCAGCCGCCTGGGCGCTCATCGCCGATCGCGAATCCTTGCGTGATTCCGCTGTCGCGGAATTTGTCGGCAAGGAATTCCATTTTCTCCTCATCCTCCCCCACCCCGAGTGCCTCGCGCACGGCACGGAGCCTCATGAGATCGAGCACCTCGCTGGTGCGGCCCCGCCCGCCACGGGCCACAACAAGCAATGCTACAAGCCCCTCGAGCATCTCGTCGCCCTCGCTCGCGGGAAATTCCGTAAGCCGCACCGGAAGCGGGTTTTCCTTGGTGTGAAAGACAGCCGGCACCAAGGGGGCGTAGTCCTCCAGCGAGGGAACAGCAATGAGCACTTCCTCTGGCTTGAGATTCTCAAGCTCGGCAAAGGCCCGCAGCAACTCGTCACGCAGCGCCTCCAACTCGCGTCGCGGCCCGTGGCAGGCATGGAGGCGCAGGCTGGAATCCGCCATGGGAGCATCCAGCTTTTCATAAGGGCTGTTCGCTCGAACTCCATCCTGGAGGCGCTTCAACAGCGTGACGGAAGGGGATGCCGCAACCAAATCGAGAGGATCAGGCCAATTCTCGTATTGGTCTCCATTCTCCCCGATCAAAACAAAGGTCCCCACGGCATGCCGTGCCATCGAGACAATCAACGGATTGTTTTGCACCTCCTCACCGAACTCGAAGCTCTCGGGATCCGAAGAGGAATCCGGCAAGGCGAGATTCCCGGTCTGGGTTCGTTTGCGGATATCAGCCAAGTAGCCCAGGCAGGGAAGCACCACATGAACGGAGACTTCCGCTCCGCTTGCAGAGAGAATCCCGAGCGTTTTCATCAACAGGGGATCCAACGACCCGCTGCCGATCACCGTGATCTTTGGAAACGCCGCGAGCAATTGTTCCAGGATGCCGGCCTCTTGAAGACGCGACGGAATCAACCCCGCATCACGATCGATCGACTCGTAAAGCGAGCACCAGAGGCGGCGCTGCCACTTTTCCTCTTCCGAGGCACCCTTGCAAAACTCCCCTCCCCTCGCCCATGTCTCCAGCATCTCGGGACGAAAGTGGGCGTATTGATCAATCCGATCGGCCACCGCCCTCGCCATGGCAAAGCGGTCACGCGAACTCGCTCCAGCGGGCATCAACGGGACAAGCGTCGAATCCCCGGACATTCTCTCGAGAATTGCCCACTCCAACCGCCTCTTGGTCCACTCCGCAGCCCTCTCGATCCCCGCCGCACGGAACACCTCGATCACAAAATCCTGCGGCATGGAAAACTCAAAGCCCATGCAAATACCGAACCGCCTCGCGATCTGAATCTGCAGCCAATCACGGAAATACACCGAGGGCACCACGAGGCGGTGTGGTTCCAAGTCTCCACGAAAATTCGGCAGCGTGTTCGCGATGCCTTCGAAAAGCGATGTTTGGTCTGTGTATGGGATGACGTTCATTGGCAAAGGGGAGAGTGGATTGACAGGCGGCAGCTTGTTATTGGCATGGTCGCAGTATCTGCAACAGGCGAATTTTTAGACCTGCGGTCCGGTTTTTCACGGCCATGGACGACGGGTCCGGACGGGGGGATTTTTTGTGATCGTTTCGAGAGTGGTAATAAATTCGTTGAGGTAGCGGCGGTATTCGGGGCAGCGATTTTCCCGCGCCCACCTGACAGTGCTTTCCGCAAGCCAGTCCATGCTGGTTTTCCACATGGGATAGAACCGGATTTCCCAGTTGTCGATTTTGATGAATGGATAGTCGACCGCGAGAAATTCCGGTGCTGGAAGCTGCGGCAGTTTTCCGCACCTGTAGTCCACGCGGCCTCCGGGGCTGACTGTCAGCGGCACGACCTTGTGCCCTCCGCGCCTGTTCTGCACATGATCTCTCCATTTGCTCATGGCGCCGTGTCGAGCAGTGATTTCCGCAGAACGGCGGCAAGCGATTTAGCCATGGCTGTCACATCGGGCACGGCAACAGCTTCGGGAAAAAGCGAGACCATGCCCTCCGTGTCACGCCCGATTCCGATGCCGCAGAGCGGGATTTTTGCCGCTTGGAATCTCTTGATGCACGACTTCGAGGCCGCGGTGTTGTCGGGCTCACCGTCCCCCACGACCAGAACGATCGGGTTCGAAAACTGGCAGAGCTCGGTGCTCGCTTGAATTCCCGCCAGCGCTTTGTCCATGGCGGTGGAGCCTCCACACGCCCTCCTGAGGCCATCGATCCTGGCCCGGCGCACGCTGGAATCCCCCTGGCCATGGGGAGCGATGATCTGGCGGGCATTCGATGCAAATGTCCACAATGCCATGGGCAGACCCGATCTCAGGCAAACCTCCGAAAGCAAAACGGTCGCATCATATGCCGCATTGAATTTCGATCCGTTCATCGACGAGGAACAATCCAAGGCCAGGACGACAAGCGGGTCGAAGCGGCTGTTGTGAAGCCTGCGCTCCCATACCCTGTCGCAGAGGCGCGGGTCCGCCTCGGCCTGCATGGCCGTGCGCAAGTCGATGCGGTCGCCTTGGCGACGGCCTTTGACCGTTTTGTGGCGCTTGGTCGTCTCGAACAGACGGATGATTTCCTCCGCCAAGGGATCGACAAGACTCGAAAGCGCGCGGGCGCGCTCGAGATAGGTGCCTTGCAACTCATTACCATCGACCCGGAGGTGCTTGCTCCCGCCATTCGCACCCCGGCGGCTTTGAATCGCCTTGTCTCGCGAGACGCTCCCCCGCCCGCTTTCGATCGTGGAGGTCACGCGAGGAAACCCCGCGCATTCGTCCAACGCCACCAACCGCTCCCACACAGGGCGGATGTCACGTTCGAAAATTCCGAGCATCCGTTGCTGGGCATTGAGCGTTTCGATCGCCACACGGCGACCGCTTGCCGCCGCGGGGTGGCATGCCGTCTGCGCCAAGACGGCGGCGCGTGTCTCGCGAAGCGCATCCTTCACGCCCGCCGCGGGTCCATCCTCAGGAAAACGGCCGCAATGAACCCACTCCATGAGACCCCGCAAAAACTGGACTTGCAGGCTCCTGCTCCATGCGGCACCCGCCGATTCGCGGAAAAGCAAATCGTTCGTCTTGTCAAGCCACGGGCCGCAGCCCGGAAAAACAGAAGCCAGCCACGACTCGATCCGAAAATCCTCAAGCACGTTCAGCAAATCCTTGTAAAGGTGGTGGCGCTCCGGCGCCACAAGGTGGTGGATGCGCGTGATCGCGCAGTGCGCGCACTCGTGCATGAGCACAGCCCGGCACACATCCGCCGCCTTCTCCCCGAGATACTCGGGCGCGACCGAGATCGCGCGGTCCCTCCAATTCCAACTCCAGCAACTCCCGGCCTCCCCCTCAAGCACGCTCACCTCCTCCCCCGTCACCTGCGTGGCAAGGGATTGGAGTTCACGAAGAAGAAAACTGCGGTGGTGTGATGGAATCATAATCTTGGTGGTTGCGAGGTGCCTC
>CAZRLX010000084.1:0-11137 GCA_964601115.1 uncultured Chthoniobacter sp.
CGGGGAGGAGGAATTTGAACCGGCCAAGGTGCCCGAGGTTCTGACGAGCGTGACGGCTCCCCAGAGGAGGAAGAGGCCGGTGAGGAGGCCGAAAAAGGCACCGCCGATGCCGAACATCCAGCGCATGAGGCCCGGGGGTTGTTGGGAGGTGCGTTTGAAGAGGAAGGCGCTGAGGAAGAGGCAGAGGCCGAGGGTGGCGAGTGCGCTGGTGGTTCCCGCGAGGATGCCCGAGGCGAGTGCCATGCCCGGCATGACGAGTCCCACGGCGGCGGCGATGGTTTTGCCCACGAGGAGCCCGATGATGCCCGAGCCGACAAAGGCGCCAAAATGCAGGCCGCTGCGGATGAGGCCGCGCCGCCAGCCGCCATAGATTTCCCAAAGCAGAAACAGCGCGGCGACGTAGAGGACGCCGTTTTTCCAGAGTGCGGAGGGTTCGGGCATCTGCAACTCAGCGAGGGAGGCAGTCCTGCGCGCGCTGGCGGAGGGCGTGGTCGATGAGAACGAGGGCGGTCATGGCCTCCACCATGACGACAGCGCGTGGAAGCACGCAGGGATCGTGGCGCCCGCGGGCGGCGAGAGTGGACTCATGGCCATCCGAGGTGACGGTCTCTTGTGGCTTCGCAATGGTGGCGGTGGGTTTGAATGCGGTGCGAAAGACGAGTGGTTCGCCATTGCTGATGCCGCCTTGGACTCCGCCCGAGTGGTTGGTTTTTGTGTGGACCTTGCCGTCGCGGATTTCAAACGGGTCGTTGTGCTCCGCGCCGGTGAGGAGGGTTCCCGCGAAGCCAGAGCCGACCTCGAAACCTTTGGTGGCGGGGAGGCTCAGCATGGCTTTCGCCAAATCCGCCTCGAGACGGTCGAAGACAGGTTCGCCGAGGCCCACGGGCATGTTGCGAACGACAGCCTCGATGACTCCGCCGACGCTGTTTCCCTCGGAGCGCATGGCTTTGATGCGGGTGATCATGGCTTCCGCGGCCTGAGGGTTCGGGCAGCGCACGGCATTTGATTCGATCTCGGAAAAGCGAACGGTCGTGGGATCGACCTGCGCGTAGATGTCGTGCACGCGGGAGACCCAGGCGAGGATTTCGATGCCGGGGAAGAGTTGGGCGAGGAGTTTTTTCGCCACAGCACCGGCAGCCACGCGGCCGATGGTCTCACGGGCAGAGGAACGCCCGCCGCCCTCCCAATTGCGCACGCCGTATTTGGATTGATAAGTGAAATCGGCATGCGAGGGGCGGAAGTGGGTTTCCATCTCGCTGTAGGCCTCGGGGCGCGCGTCGGTATTCGGCACGAGGACGGAAATCGGCGTGCCCAGTGTGACGCCGCGAAAGACGCCCGAAAGAATCTTGCAGGTGTCCTCTTCTTTGCGCGGAGTGACGATATCGCTCTGCCCAGGGCGGCGGCGGTCGAGGTCCGGTTGAAGGTCTGCCTCCGAGAGCGGCAGGCGGGGAGGACATCCGTCGATCACAACACCCACACCACCGCCATGGGACTCGCCCCAGGTCGAGATGCGAAACAAGGTTCCAAAATTGCTGGCCATGAGGCGTGGAGTTAATCAGAGGCGCGGTGGGGGATCACGCAGGAATTGAAAAAGGGGAGCCGACAGTCGGATTCGAACCGACGACCAGCGGTTTACAAAACCGCTGCTCTACCACTGAGCTATGTCGGCAGTGGAAAGGTGGAGGACACTTCCATAAATCGGCGGTTGCGGCAAGGGTTGGTTGCGGGGAATTTCGGGAGTGGTTTATGAGTTGGGGTGTTTTTGGTGTTGGGGCGGGGCGGTTGGTTTGGTGGAGTGGGTGGTCTTATGAAGCGTGTGCTTTTTGTTCAGCATGGGGTGGTCGACAAGCCGGGGTTGCTCGCGGCGGTGCTTGAGGAGATGGGCGTGGAGCTTGTGGTGGCCCACAATTATGGCGGTGGGGTGGTGGATTTTCGGGTCGAGGAATTTGACGGGTTGGCTCTTGGCGGCGGGGGGCAGAGTGCGTGGGATGTGGAGCGGTATCCGGAGTTGGAGGTGGAGTGCCGCTGGATTCGCGAGGCGGTGAGGGCGGGGATGCCGGTGCTTGGATTGTGTCTCGGCGGGCAGTTGATTGCGCGGGCGCTGGGTGGGGTGGTGCGGCGGGCGCCGCAGAAGGAGATCGGGTTTTTTCCTGTGACGCTGACGGAGGAGGGGGTGGGGGATTCCTTGGCTGGGGTGTTTCCAATGAGCTTCGGGGCGGCGCATTGGCACGGGGATGTCTTTGAGTTGCCGGCGGGGGCGGTGCGCTTGGCATCGAGTGCGATGACGCCGAACCAGATGTTTCGCGTGGGTGGGAATGTCTACGGGTTTCAATTCCACCCGGAAATGACGGCGGGGCTTTTCGAGGAATTGGTGCGCGATGAGGAGGAGTGGTTTCGCGGTGAGGGGTTGGATGCGGCGGCGTTGGTGGGGGAATCTGGGGAGGTGTTGCCGCGCCTGGAGACGGCGGCGAGAGGCTTTTTTGCACGCTGGGCGGCGTTGGTGTGAGGTTCGCTGAGAGTGGTTTTTTGGGGAGGGTGAATTTTTTCTAAAGTTCCGGGCAGACCCTCCGATGTGAGGGAGAAGCCACCGTGCATTTCAAAAACAATGAGCGTGCTGTGGATGTGCCCAGACCGGGCATGAGGGGCTGGAGGAATCCCTGAAATTCCTCCCGACGGCGGAACGGACTCCGCGCACCAACGACACGGAAATGTCACTTGTCATCAACACCAATTTTGCCGCTTCGGTGGCTTCCTACAATCTGGACCGGACGTCGGCGAACCTACGCCGGAGTCTGGAGCGGCTGTCCAGCGGGTCGCGGATCAATTCCGCGAGCGACGATGCTGGCGGGTTGGCCGTGTCCATGAAAATGTCGGCGGCGATCCGTCGCACCACGGCTGCGGAGTCTAATCTGCAGAACACGATCTCGATGCTCGAGGCGCAGGATTCCGTGCTGAAGACCGCCGACAAGGTGGTGTCGCGCATGTCGGAGTTGGCGACATTGGCGATGGATGTGACGAAGAACGCGGGGGACATCGCGAACTACAATACGGAGTTCCGCCAACTGCAAAGCCAGTTGACGCATCTTGGGAGGGAACTTTTCAACGGGGTGTCGCTCTTTGTCGCGGAATCTCAAAACGCGACGCCCGCTGCCACAGGGGCTCAGACACTGATGGTGACGACTTCGGAGGATGGCGCACAGACGAGCGGGATATCGATTCATGCGGTGAATACCGATCCGTGGTTGCACATGCTGCGAAACGGATTTGTGTCGTTTGCTGATCCCACCGACTCGTCGCGCCGGATTTTCGCGCCGAATCCGCCGCAGGATGTGGATGGGTATTTGTCGACAGGTGAGGTGTTTGATTTGGACCAGACGACATCCGTCACTCAGACATGGTCTGACAGGTTCAGTTTGCCCGCCGGGCACTTGACGAGGACCGCGACGATTCCCGCGCACAATTACACGGTGATGGTCGGCACCAATGCGGTGACCATGGCTGCGGCGACCACTGCCACGGTGAGCGCGTCGATTTCCTCGCCGGGAAATGTCGCGTCGCTGGGGGGGAACAATTATGCGTTGATTCCTCCGACGAACCCCGCCTACACGACGACTCCGACCTACAGGGAGTTGGCCGACAATGTGCGAACATCGCAATTTATCGATCCCTTGCACCAAGGCACGACGGCGACATCGGTGGTGACGATTCAATACACCCCGCAGGCTGTCTACACGAGGCCGGAGGATGGATCCACGACGAGCGCGATCACGCTGGACGTGCCCTCGCAGAATGCGACGGTGACGATGACGCTCGAGCCGTGGAGCGGCAATGCGATCGCCTCCACGGCGGCGGATGTGTCGGAGGGGGTGCTGTCGGCGGCAACGGCGGAGGAGCTTGGGATCGTGGCCAGGAATGCGATTCAGAGCCTCGCGGCCATGCGGGCCAGCAACGGTGCCGAGCAGAGCCGGTTGCATTTCGCAAAGGACATGTTGGCGATCAATCGGGTGAGCCTGGAGTCGGCGAACAGCCGCATCGTGGATGTGGATGTGGCCGAGGAGTCCACTCAATTGGCGAGATTCAACATCCTTCAACAAGCGGGAACGGCCATGTTGGCGCAGGCAAATCAATCGGCCCAATCGTTGCTGCGGTTGCTGGCGAATTGATTGGGTGTGGGGTGGGCTGGCGCGGGGAATTTGTGTGCGCTTGAGGGGTAGCTCATAGGCCGTAGGGGGCGGCTTATTTTTGTTCAAAAAAACTTGAACAAACCATGTGGGGCGCGGATGCTTTGTGCCGTTCCCCTAAGTTTTGCGGTCCATGGGAAATGCCATTTCAACACAGCCGCCGGCAAGTTCGCATGAGCTTACCAAAGGCGGCAGCTTGTCCGGGGAAGTGCTTGAACAGGGGGTTGGCGGAGCGATGCATGGGCGGGACCATGCGTTGAGTGGGTTTCAGAAATGCTCGATCGCGTTGTTTGTGAATGCGGCGGCGGCGTTGTCGTTGCCGAGGTCGGTGGGGGAAATTTTCGGTTTGTTTTATAGTTCGGAGCAAGCGTTGTCGTTGAACGAGGTGACGGCGTATCTTGGAATCAGTCGCGGGTCGGCGAGCGAGGGGATCCGGTGGTTGCGGGGCATGGGTGCGTTGAAACAGGTCGAGGTGCCGGGGAATCGGCGCGAGCATTTCACGGCGGAGACGAGCTTGAGAAAGCTGGCGAGCGGGTATCTGCGGGATCGGATCGATCCACATTTGGAGGCGGGGCAGGGGTTGTTGAGGGAACTTGGGGAGGCGGTGGACGACGGGGCGAAGGGTGGGGGATTTCAGCGGGCGAGGGCGAATCAAGTGGCGAGTTGGTATCGATTTATCGGGCGCGCGCTGCCGGTGATTCGGGCATTGGCTGGGAAGTTTTAGCGGGCGAGATTTTTTGTGTTTTTTAATTCCGCGACATTTCTATTCGGGTTTCTGCCGGTGGTGTTGGGCGGGTATTTCTTGTTGGAGAAATCGGGAAATCCGGTTTGGCGGCAGGCTTGGTTGTTGGCGGCCTCGCTTGTGTTTTACGCCTGGAGCAATGCGGTGGTGCTGGCTCTGTTTTTACCGCTGACGGCGATCAATTTCCTGCTTGGGAAGCGGTTGCAGCGCTGCGGGGAGGGGGGCGGGAAGTGGCTTTTGGCGGGGGCGGTGGGTCTGAATGTCTTGGTGCTGTGCTACTTCAAATACGCGAACTTTTTTGTCGAGAACCTGAACGTGGTTCTTCAGAGCGAACTGTTTATCGAAAAAATCCTTCTGCCGCTGGGGATTTCATTCATCACGTTCATGCAGATTGCCTGGCTGGTGGCGTGTCGGCGCAAGGAGGCGGTGGCGTGCAATTACTTTGAGTTTCTGCTCTTTTCGGCATTTTTCCCGCAGATTGTTTCCGGACCGATTGTTTACCAGAGGGAGACGATGCCGCAGTTTCGCAAGTCGCGGTCGGCGAGCGATCGGGCCACGGATGTGTGTGTGGGTGCGACGCTCTTCACGATGGGGCTTGCGAAAAAAGTGCTTGTGGCGGATACGATTGCACCATGGGCGAACCAGGGGTTCTGGGCTGCGGGGGTGGATCAACCGATCAGTCTTGTGGCGGCTTGGATCGGGGCGTTGGCGTATGCGTTCCAGTTGTATTTCGATTTTTCGGGATATTCGGACATGGCGATCGGGGTGGCGAGGGTGTTTGGAATCCGGTTACCGCTGAATTTCAATTCGCCCTATAAATCGGAAAGCATCAGTGACTTTTGGCGTCGCTGGCACATGACGTTGTCGCGTTTTTTACGGGATTATGTTTATATCGGCCTTGGCGGGAACCGGTGCGGTGCGGTTCGGAGATCAGCGAATCTTTTTGTAACGATGGTGTTGGGAGGATTTTGGCACGGGGCGGGGTGGACGTTTCTTCTGTGGGGCGGGTTGCATGGGGCGTATTTGGTGATCAACCATGCGTGGGTGTCGGCGGTCGAGCGGTGGAGGATTCCCGGGGCTTGGATTTTTTCGGGATGGGGCGGTAAGGGCTTGACGTTTCTCGCGGTGTTGGTGTCGTGGATTTTCTTCCGGGCCTCGCATCCTGAAGAGGCGGTGCGATTGCTGGCCGGGATGGCTGGGGCAAATGGGCTGTATGTGCCTGGTGATCCATTGTTTTATAAGAGTTCCCCGAGTCTGATGGCGATGCTCGGGTGGTTTGGTTGGGAGGCGGATCCGCAATTCGTGCTCCTGGCGTGTTTGATTGGGCTTGGCGTGTTTGTGACCGTGTTGCCGAACAGCCAGCAACTTCTTGCGAAGCTGGAACCGGGGATCGTGACCTATGGAAAAAAAATCGAGGAACTCCCTGTGGCCTTTCAATCGCTTGCGTGGAAGCCTTCGATCCCGTGGTTGGCAGCGACAGTGGGCGTCTTTCTTTGGTGCCTGCTGAATCTCAGCAATGTGAGTTCGTTTCTCTACAAGGATTTCTAAATGAGCATGACCTTGTATGCGAGGTTGATCGGTCTTTTTGCGGTGATGATCCTTGCCGTAGTGTGGGGGATCGCCTCGTGGTTGTTGCCGATGGATGGCGATCTGGCGCGAGTCGGGGGATATTCCGAGAATGAATTTGGCTTGAGGGAACCGCAGGCGGTCTTTGAAAAAAATCTCTTCAAACTCGCAAACAGTCTCGAGGAATACGATAAACACTATGATGTGGTGGTGCTTGGCGATTCCTTCAGTGTGGATCAAGTGGACAGGTTGTTCGGGTGGCAAAATTATTTTATCGCCCGCACGGGACTCTCGATGATCGTCTTCGACACGCGTCGGTATTGGCCGGTGGAGATTTACGATTCACCACAGTTCAAGGCACATCCGCCGAAGGTCTTTGTGTTCGAGACAGTGGAACGCTATCTTCACGAGCGTGTTGCGTATTTTGCAAAAATGTCTCCGCCGGCTGGAGCGGCTGCGAATGCCTCTGTGGGCGAGAGTTTTCCAGTGGATGGTAAGGGGAATTACCCTACACATGAGCGGGCGCCGAGCTCCAAGCCGGAATTCGATTCCGGACATGCGATCGGGCATCTTGCCGCGATCGTGCAAAGGCGACTGGGACTGAATACGCAAGTGGTCGAGGTGCCACTGGCCAAGGGGGGGATGTTCAGTTCGCAGAATGACACTGATCTGCTGGTGTATTTCGATGAATTCAAAAAACAAACGCTGACAACTAAAAACGTGGAAGACCTGCGCGGTGGGGCGGCTATTTTTCGCAAGATTATCGAGGGAAATGGGATCACGCGTTTTGTAATGATTGTCGCGCCGGACAAGACGTCCACTTTCGCGCCCTATCTCAAAGACGAGGCCAAGGCCACGGCGAATCTGATTGCCGAGCTTGCCAAGGAACCCACGTTGCCGGTTCCTCGGACCGATCTTGTTCTTGCGCAGGCGATTTCATCAGGGAAAAAGGATGTGTATTTGCCCAACGATTCGCACTGGGGGAGCATCGGTCACAAGCTTTTTGCGGAGGCATTGGTCGAGCACTTGGCTGCCCCGGGAAACAAGCCAACGAAAACTCAATGAAAAAAACAATTCTTGTCACGGGATCATCGGGATTGATCGGTTCCGAGGTGTGTGTGTATTTCGCCAATGAACTGGGATATGCAGTTCATGGGGTGGATAACAACCAGCGGGCTGTCTTTTTTGGGCCTCAAGGCGACACACGTTGGAACCAGCGTCGATTGGCCGACACGCTCGCGGGATTTTCGCACCACGAACTTGATATCCGCGATCGTGCGGGGGTGTTGGAGTTGGTGAAAACAATTCGCCCGGATGTGATTGTGCACACGGCTGCGCAGCCTTCACACGACCGCGCCGCAGCGATCCCCTTCGATGATTTCGACACGAATGCGGTTGGCACGCTGAACCTGCTCGAAGCCGCACGGCAGGCTTGTCCAGAGAGTCCATTTGTGCACATGAGCACGAACAAGGTCTATGGCGATGCGCCGAATGCGATTCCGCTCCGCGAGTTGGAGACGCGATGGGATTATGCCGATGCGGCTTATGAACACGGAATTCCCGAGACATTTACAATCGACCAGAGCAAGCACTCGCTTTTTGGCGCCTCGAAGGTCGCGGCGGATGTGATGGTGCAGGAATACGGGCGGTATTTTGGCATGCCCACCTGCTGCCTCCGCGGGGGATGTCTTACAGGGCCAAACCACTCTGGGGTCGAGTTGCACGGATTTCTTAGTTATCTCGTGAAATGCAATCTCGAAGGCCGGGAATACCGCGTCTTCGGCTACAAAGGCAAGCAAGTGCGTGATAATATCCACTCGCTGGATGTCGCCCGATTTATGGCAGCGTTTGTCGCGAGCCCAAGACAGGGAGAGGTTTACAATCTTGGCGGCGGCAAAGCGAATTCTTGTTCGATCCTCGAGGCATTCAAGATCGCGGAGGGCTTCACCGGCAAGGCACAAGTCTACACCTACGTGGACGAAAATCGCATTGGCGACCACATTTGCTACTATTCCGACCTTCGAAAAATGCGCGCGCATTTCCCTGTGTGGGACATCACTCAGTCCCTCGAAAGCACAATCGGACAGATCGTTGATGCGTGGAAATCCCGGGACCAAAAATAAGTTTGAAAATCCTGATCACTGGCATCTGCGGATTTGTCGGTAGCACGCTCGCGAAGGCGTTGTTGGCTCATCGTGCCGATTTGGAAATCCTCGGGATCGACAATTTCATTCGTCCCGGCAGCGAGACGAACCGCGCTGAACTCAAGGCGATGGGAATTAAAGTCCTCCATGGCGACATCCGCTCCGCCAGTGACCTCGAATCAATTCCCTCCGTCGATGCTGTCATCGACGCCGCCGCCAACCCCAGCGTGCTCGCTGGTGTGGATGGGAAAACCAGCTCGCGCCAATTGATCGAACACAACCTGCTCGGAACAATAAATTTGCTCGAACTCTGCAAAGCCAAACAAGCCGCTTTTGTCTTGCTCAGCACGAGCCGAGTTTATTCCATTCCGCCACTGGCGAATCTCGCAGTCAAGATTGAGAACGACGCCTTCGCTCCCGATTCTTCAGCTGGAGCGTTGCCTGCCTGCCTCACATCCGCAGGCTTGGATGAAACCTTTTCCACTCAACCGCCTGTCTCCCTCTACGGATCCACCAAACTCGCCAGCGAAATGCTCGCGTTGGAATACGGAGAGACATTTGGTTTCCCGGTTTTCATCAACCGCTGCGGAGTCATGGCCGGGGCAGGTCAATTTGGACGTCCGGACCAAGGCATCTTCGCCTACTGGATCAACAGCCATCTTCGCCGCAGACCCCTCGGCTACATCGGGTTCGATGGGAAAGGACATCAAGTCCGAGACTGCCTGCATCCACGCGACTTGGCCGTGTTGGTTCTCGATCAAATCCTCTTCTCTAAAAAACTCACCGCCACGGACAGAATCATCAACCTCTCCGGCGGCGCTGAATCCGCGATGTCCCTCCGCCAACTCACGGCATGGTGCGACGAACGCTTTGGTCGCCATGATGTTGTCTCAAAACCCGAAAACCGCCCGTTCGACATTCCTTGGATGGTTCTGGATTCCAGCAAAGCCAAAACCCTCTGGAATTGGCACCCGGCCACTTCCCGAGACCAAATCCTTGAAGAAATCGCCCAGCACGCCGAGGCCCACTTTGACTGGCTTGAAATCTCATCACCTTCTTAATAAGGGCATCATAAAAACCATGACCCAATCCGAACTCCCCGTCCGAGTTTACTCGCCCGAGCCGCTACTCGGCCACCCTGCCAAGCTCGTCGGCACCATCGCCCGCGACACCTGGGCCGGCCGCGAACTCGCTTGGCGGCTCTTCATCCGCGACCTCAGTGCGCAATACCGGCAAACCTTCCTTGGCTACATCTGGGCCTTCCTGCCCCCTCTCGTCGCCTCGATGACCTTCATTTTCCTCAACTCCCAAGGCATCGTGAAAATCACCGGCACCGGAATCCCATATCCCGCCTTCGCCATGATGGGCACGCTCTTGTGGCAAGTCTTCGTCGATGCGATCATGAGCCCGCCGAATTCCCTTAACTCCGCCAAGTCCATGCTCGCAAAAATCAATTTCCCCCGCGAAGCCATCCTCCTCGGCGGTCTCTACATGGTCGTGTTCAATTTTTTCGTTCGCTTGGTCCTCGTGGCGGCGGTGATGATTTTCTGGCAAGTCCCCATTGATGGCAGCCTGCTGTTTTTCCCCGTCGCCATGGGAGCGATTTTACTTACCGGCTTCGCCATCGGCCTCTTGCTCACGCCCATCGCCGGGCTCTACGGCGACATCGGCCGCGGCATCCCCATCATCGCGCAATTTTGGATGCTCCTCACGCCCGTCGTCTATCCCGCACGCACCGAAGGCCTCGCCGGCTGGCTCGCCACCTGGAACCCCATTTCGCCCCTCATCACCACCGCCCGCGAATGCCTCACCGCCCAACCCCTTACGCTCCTGCCAGCCTTCTGGATCGTCACGGTTTGCGCCGCCATCGCCGCCTTCCTCGGCCTCGTCCTCTTCCGCCTCGCCATGCCTCACCTCATCGCCCGCATGGGCGGGTAGGGGAGCAGCCGTAGCGGTCAGCGGGTGAAAAGCCACGCAACAAAATTTGTTCTCAAAAATCGAAGGGGTTTCGAAGAAATTCTGCCGGTCGCTGAAGAAGTCGCTCTGGTATGGCGTCTGCGACATTGCAGGGGAGTTGCTTCCTCCTTCAAGGACACGGTGTAGGTTGGTTGATCGCGCCAGAGTTTTGTTTTAAATGGAGAAAAAAATCAACGATCAAAAGTTTGAAGCTTCCTCACGATCGAATTCTGAAGGCATTTTGTGGATGCGAGAAAAAACAAAATGGAGGCAAAAACAAAGAAATCTGCCCATCGGTGAAAAGGTAGCACTTTTGGGGCAAACGATTTTAGAGACATTGGAATTAGAGGAAATCAAGCGACATGCAAAAGGTTTGTGATGTTTTAGAACAGCTTCTCGCGGCAGGTGTTGTTGGAAAATACGCAATAGGCGGAGCGACAGCAGCGGGTTTTCATGGAGAACCGCTTGCTACCCGGGACATCGATGTTTTTTGCTTTTTAAATGTTCCGGAAGGCTCGTTTTTAGTCAGTTTGGAGCCTATTTTCAAA
>CAZRLX010000085.1:0-11112 GCA_964601115.1 uncultured Chthoniobacter sp.
CGAACTCCCAGAGCCAAAAAAAACCTTTCCGCCAAGGCTGCGCCTCCGTTTGAACCAACGACTCCTCCCGAATGTTCCCCGCAATCCACAGAATCCACAGAATCCACAGAACTCCCCCAACCGCCCCCCCCCGAGCCAGCCCTTAACCGCTTCGCGCCCGCCTATCTCCTCGTTGCCGCCATCCTGCTCGCAGTTGTTTACATGGCATTCCAGTTCCGTGGCCTTTCCTCGGCAACCGCCATGGATCAGGCACAAATCTCCCGCCACCTCGCCGAGGGCAAAGGGTTTTCCACCGGCTACATCCGCCCACTCGCCCTATGGCAACTCGAGACTTCTGGAAAATCGATTCCCGAAGATAACTTCCCCGACTTTTTCCACGCTCCTCTCAACCCACTGCTGAACACCCTCCCACTGAAACTCGTCGAGCCGCACTGGAAACTCTCCCCCACCGACATCATCTACATTGGCGACCGCGCGATTGCGGCATTCGGCATTCTCACATTTCTCGCCGCTCTGACGGTTTGGTATTTCGTCGCCTTGCGCCTGTTTTCCCGATTCACCGCCTTGATCGGAACAGCCCTTCTGCTTGCCACCGACCTGCTCTGGCAGTTCTCGATCTCAGGCCTCCCCCAACCCCTCGCCCTCTTTCTTTTCGGAGCCGCCACCCTGCTGTCGTTGAAATCCACAGAGGCCTCGCTCTCCTCTCCGCGTAGGCTGTTGCTCCTCGCCGCTGCGGGCTTCTGCATCGGCCTCCTTGTCCTCACCCACTCCGCCGCCGCTTGGATTCTTCCAGGCTGGTTTTATTTCATCACTCGCAACTTCAAGCCGCGCCTTGCGGCAATCGGCGTGGGCCTCGCCGCGATCCTCCTCGTCATCACTCCATGGCTTGCCCGCAACCACTCGGCCTCGGGAAGCGCATTCGGCCTCGCCGTCTACGAACTCGTCGCCCCCGCGAACACCACAGAGACCGGCTACATGCGGAACCTCTACAACCCACCCTCCGCATCCTTCCCCAAACTCCTCGCCAGATTCCAAGACAACCTCGCCACCCATACGGATTCCCTCTTCGCCTTGCTTGGAACAAACATCGCCGCCTTTGTTTTTTTCATCTCGCTCCTCCACCGCTTCGACTCACCTGCGGCAAACCGCTTCCGATGGCCCCTTCTTGTCATGTGGCTTTGCGCGAGCCTTGGCATGATCCTCGCTGGAACAAGCGGCACGCTTTCTCCCAACAACCTCCACATCCTCTTCCTGCCTCCTTTTGTATTCTACGGCGTGGCATTTCTCTGGGATCAGGTGGCGAAGCTTCCCATCCCCCATCTCCGCATAGCCTTTCCTACGGCGCTGATTTTTCTCTGCGGGCTCCCCATGTGGAATACCCTCCTCGCCAACAAACCCCCTGTCCAATGGCCTCCCTACGTGCCCCCATTCATCGCGATTCTCGGCGAGTGGTATGATACCGATGAAGTCATCGCCTCCGATATGCCATGGGCCGTCGCGTGGTATGCCCAGCGCAAATCACTCCTCCTCCCACAAACCATCAAGGACTTCAACCGCATCAGCGACTACCGCGTGCTCGGAAACGCCATCACTGGCCTTTACCTCACTCCGCTCACCGGCAACCGCCGCCTCTTCACCGAGATTTACAAAGGCCCCTACACCGATTGGGTCCTCCAAATCACCCGCCCACCCGTTGTCACCGGATTCCCGCTGCCCGTCTTCACCCCGTTACCGATTGACGGCGAGTGCATCCTTTTTTCGGATCGCGACCGCTGGTCCCGCCGAGACTGAATATCAATGGAAGCCCTCGCCCTCACCAAATCCGATTGGGAATCGCTCATGACCGAATGCGGTCAACCCAACTACCGCGCCGCTCAAATCCTCGAGTGGCTCTTCCAAAAACGTGTTCGCTCCTGGGAGGAAATGAAAAACCTCCCCGCTTCACTCCGCGAAACCCTCGCCGCGAAATTCCCGCCGCGCCGCCTCGAGAGCATCCGCGAGACAGGCTCCCGCGACACCACCCGCAAATTCCTCTTCCGCCTCCACGACGGCCAACTCATCGAAAGCGTCCTCATTCCCGCCTCCCCCGCCCTCTATGGCGAAGCCTCCGACCGACGCACGATCTGTGTCTCCAGCCAAGTCGGCTGTGCCTACGGATGCAAATTCTGCGCCAGCGGCCTCGATGGCTGGAAACGCAACCTCACCTCTGGCGAGATCGTTGACCAGTTCCTGCAAGTCGAGGCCCTCTCTGGGGAAAAAATCAACAACATCGTCTTCATGGGCATGGGCGAACCGATGGCGAATTACGAAAATCTCATCCGCGCCATCGGCATCCTCAACGCCCCCTGGGGCGTCGGCATCGGTGCGCGCCATATGACCGTCTCGACATCGGGACTCGTCCCGCGCATCCGTGACCTCGCCGCCCAACCCCTCCAAGTCCGCCTCGCAATCTCCTTCCACGGCGCCACGGACGACGTGCGCAGCCTCATCATGCCGGTGAACCGCAAATACCCCGTCGAAGAACTCCTCTCCGCCTGCGAGGACTACGTGCGGAGCAAAAAACAAAAGATCACCTTCGAATACATCCTCATCCGCGACATCAACGACTCCCCAGAGCAAGCCCGCATCCTCGCACGACAGGCCCGCCGCGTGGGCGCGAAAGTGAACCTCATTCCCTACAACACCGTGGAGGGCCTCGAGTGGGAACGCCCCGCCGAGGACCGACAAGAGGAGTTTCTCGACATCCTCCGTCACGCGGGAACCGATGCAACCCTCCGCCGCGAGAAAGGCCACGACATCGCCGCCGCCTGCGGCCAACTCCGCCTGCAGGTGGAAAAATCCTTTGCAGGAGCGAACGCCTTGCAGTAGCCGTTTTGTAATGGCCGACGAGCACGAGTTTCCGCCGGAGGAAGTCTGGGACGAATACACCTGGGAACGCTTCCTCCAGCAGCAGGACAGAAACACCGAGAAATACTTCCAACTTCTCGAGAACTACCTCGACCACCCCGACCGCGACGAGATTATCGCCGAGGAAATGGGATGGAACGTTTTCGAGGCTGCCGTCGAGGATCAGGAGGACGTCGAGGAATTTCTCGGCGAGGCCATGGAATACCTCACCGACAGCGAGCAGGAGGAATACGACGAGGAGTTCGACGAATTCACCCAGTCCCCCGCCTACGAGGACACCCTTCGCCTGCACCGCTGGATCAATACTCTTTTTGAAAAACGCGAGGATCTTCGCGAGCACCCCGAGGCCGTCAGGTTCGCAACTCGCTCGGCGGTCTGCGGCGCGAAGCTCGCCGCCGCGCTTTGCGGCCACGAGACGTCCGAGATCGGCATGACCATCGCCTACCTCAAGCGCGCCGCCAAGGCCGCGAATGACGCTCTCGAGGCGGCAACAAATCTCGAGGAGGCCGGCCTTCTCGATCGCCGCCGCGCGAACACCGCCCGGCGCCACGTCTTCCGCATTCGCGACTGCATCGTGGACCAGATGCGCCACTACCGCATCATGTGGCGCGAACGCTACGGCAAGTAATTCTCCCGCACATTGCGGATTCCCCGGCCACACGGCATCATTCCCGCCGAATGAGCACCACCAAGCCACGCGCGGATTTTCAAAAGCTCCTCCGTGACATGCCCCACAAGCCGGGCGTCTATGTCATGCGCGACCGCCTCTCCCACGTCATCTACGTGGGCAAGGCACGCGACCTCCGCAAGCGCGTGGGCAGCTACTTCATGCCGTCGCGCAAGGCCTCGGCGGACCTGAAAACCCGCGCCCTCATCGAAAGCGTCTGGGACCTCGAATACCACGTCGTCGGCAGCGAGGCGGAGGCCATCCTTTTCGAGGGTCGCCTCATCAAGGAATTCCGCCCGAAATACAACATCAGCTTCCGCGACGACAAACGCTTCCTCCTCGTGCGCGTGCATCTCTCGGACCCCTTCCCTCGCTTCTCGCTCACCCGCCTGCGGAAAGAAGATGGTGCAAAATATTTCGGCCCCTTCGCACACGCCGGCGCGCTTCGCTCCACGCTCGACACCATGGTGAAAACCTTCGGCCTCCGCTCCTGCCGCGCCGCGGAGCCGGGCGAGGCCGAATACAAGCACTGCCTCGACCATGTCATCAAAAACTGCAGCGCCCCGTGCGTCGGCAAGGTCACCCGCGAACAATACCTCGCGCGTGTCGAAGAGGCCTGCGCGTTTCTCGATGGAAAAAGCCGCGACACCGTGGAGGACATCGAACGCGCCATGAAGGACGCGGCGGAAAAGATGGAATTCGAAAAGGCGGCCCAGCTCCGCAACATCCTCCAGGACCTCAAGACCACCACACGCCCCATGGTGCGCTTCACGCGCAAATCGCTTCCCACAACAATCAATCCCGAAGCCGACATCATCGCGCTCCGCGATGCCCTCGCTCTTTCGGCTCCCCCGCGCATCATGGAGTGCTTCGACATCTCGAATATCTCGTCCACCCACATTGTCGCCTCCATGGTCCGATTCCGAGATGGCGTGCCGGATCGCGCGGGCTACCGCACCTACCGCATCAAGGGAGTCGCCCACCAAGACGACTTCGCCAGCATGGCCGAGGTCGTGCGACGCCGCTACAGCCGCATCCTCCGCAGCCCGTCAAAGGACGGCGA
The DNA here is from genome assembly GCA_964601115.1 of uncultured Chthoniobacter sp. GTDB lineage: Bacteria > Verrucomicrobiota > Verrucomicrobiia > Chthoniobacterales > Terrimicrobiaceae > UBA967. The sequence goes on from CAZRLX010000085.1 coordinate 4,638, forward strand.
ACCCGCCACGCTGCCCGATTTGGTGATCGTCGATGGTGGGCGTGGCCAACTTTCCAGCGCATGCGAGGAACTCCAGCGCCTTGGCCTGCGCTCGCTCCCGATCATCGGTCTCGCGAAGGAATTCGAGGAAATCCACCGCCCCGGCCGTCCGCTCCCCATGCGCCTGCCGGAGGACAGTGGCGCCCTCCGCCTCCTCCAGCGCATCCGCGACGAGGCGCACCGCACAGCCAATGGCTACCACAGCCTCCTCCTGAAAAAACGCGTGCGCGAAAGCCTCCTCGACGCCATTCCGGGCGTCAGTGCGAAACGAAAACAACTTCTCCTCGCAACCTTCGGCTCGGTGGACCGCATCAAATCGCTCGCTCCCGCGGACATCGCCGAGCTTCCGGGGTTCAGCATTGCCTTGGCGACGCGCATCGTCACCTCCCTCACGGGCGACAGGGAATCCCCATAGCCGCTTTGGCATTGGCCGCCGGCCGATTCCAGCGTTTCATACCACCCATGCAACTCAGCTTCGACCTGCGCGGAACCCCGCCGCCGAAAAAGCCGACTCCAAAAAAAGACGAACCCCTTGTGCTCACCGTTACGGCACTCACCCGCCAGGTTCGTTCACTGCTCGAGGACCGCATCGGCAACGTGCAAGTCGAGGGCGAGGTCTCGAACCTCCGGAAACAAAACTCGGGCCACGTCTACTTCACACTCAAGGACGCCGCTGCTCAAATCACCTGCGCCCTTTTTGCGGGCCAGACAGCCCAACTCAAAGGCATGGACTTTCGCGACGGAGCCCATGTCCGCCTCTCTGGCCAACTCACCGTCTACGAAACACGCGGCGTCTATCAAATCATCGTTCGCCGAGTCGAACCCGTCGGAGTCGGCGCGCTTCAGGCCCGCTTCGAGGAACTCAAAAAGCGCCTCCACGCCGAAGGCCTCTTCGCACAGGATCGCAAAAAAGCCCTCCCGCGCTTTCCCCGCCGCATCGGCGTCATTACTTCTCCCACCGGCGCAGCCATCCGCGACTTCCTCCATGTCCTCCACCGCAGGCAACGCGGCATCGAAGTCCTCATCTATCCCGCCAGAGTCCAAGGCCGTGGCGCTGCCGCCGAACTCGCAGAGGGCATCCGCTTCTTTTCCGAGGAGGCCCCGGCTCTCAGTTTCGCTGTCGATCTCATCGTCCTCACACGTGGCGGCGGGAGCCTCGAGGACCTCTGGGAATTCAATGAGGAGTCTCTCGCCCGCGCCATCGCCGCCTCACCTATTCCAATCGTCAGCGCTGTCGGCCACGAAATCGATTTCACCATCTGCGACCTCGTTGCGGACCTCCGCGCACCCACCCCAAGCGCGGCCGCTGAGATCATCTCGACCGATTCCACAGAAATTCTCGACCGTCTCGCCCAACTCAAGTCCCGCCTGTCGGCACCCCTCGTCGCGCGCCTCCGATCCCTCCGCGCCTTTCTCGAATCCCTCCCCCGCACCGCGCTGTTTCTCGAACCCCGCCGTGTCCTCCGCGATCACCTTCTCACCCTCGACCACATGAGCGAGGCGTTAACCACCTGCACAGAATCGCGCCTCCGCGATCTCAGACTCGAACTCTCCAGCCACATCCACTCGCTGGAAAAACGAAATCCCGACCGCGTCTTGACTCAATTCCGCCACTCCCTCGACACCTCCTCCTCAAAAATCCACCTCGCAGCCCAAACCCGTCTCGAACAACACGTCGCCAATCTGCAACGCCTCCACGGACTCCTCAACGCCCTCAGCCCCGCAGCCTCCCTCGAACGCGGCTACACAATCACCCTTGCCCCCGACGGCACCATCCTCCGCAGCGCAAAAGACGCCGCCAATCAAGAAACCCTCACCACCAGATTCCACGACGGGGAGGTATCTTCCGAAAAACCTCGGCTCCCCTGAAGCGACGCTACAGCTTCGACTCCGCAGCGGCGCGCACCATCGCATCAAACGCCGCAGTTGCCGAAACGACCAACCCCGCAGGCCCGGTCATTTTCACAAAGACATCCCCCGCGACCGCATCCTCCAAGATCGCCCCGCGGAGCCCATAGCCTGTCTTCGGGGTCAGCGGACCCCCGGGCATCCCACTGAAAAACGTCCCCTCGGCTGTCACAAAAACCACGCGCACCCCGTTGACCGTTTGTTCCTCCTGCGATGTCTTGGCATCCTTAAATTGGCTGAACCAGCGATCGACGTTCGCCTGAACCCCACCGCCCTGCCCCGACCCAAAATGGAAAAACGTCACCTCCGCAGGATCTCCGCCGTCGCCAGGCACATTCAACTGCGCCTTCCGCATCGTGCTCGAGGGCACAATCCACTGCCACCCCGACGGACGCTCAAAGGGAAACGCCCCAACGGAAAACTCCACCGGATCGGCGGCATTCAACATTCCTGCAAAACAACAGAACAACAGAGCTAAGATTTTTTTCATATGCCGCTTGGGACAGGCGTGGGAGTTGGAGTTGGTTCAGGCGTTGGCGTTGGCGTTGGCGTTGGCGTTGGCGTTGGCGTTGGCGTTGGCGTTGGAGCGGGTGTCGGCGTGCTGGTGGGTGCCGGCGATGGAGTCGGAACTGGTGTCGGCGTGGGATTTATCGGCGGAACAACCGGATTCCTTGCCGCCTCGGAAGAAGCGGGCGGGGCAGCCTGGCCTCCGGTGCCACCACCGGTTCCGGTGGATTGTTGCACACCTTGCTGCACAGCGTTTCTCACCGCATCCGAGTCAAGCCCGCCACCTGTTTGCGAAATTGCATCGGCGATCTTGTCGGCCTGCTGGGTCTGTGCCGCAGCAACTGCCTGCGCCACGGCGAGTGTGGATTGAGGAACGCTCGACACCACCGCCGCTGCGATTTGCGGGGTCATTGTAGGCACCGTGTTGGCAACCGCGGCAGCAATCGCAGGGGCCGCACTGGCATTCACGCTGGACACGGCAGCAGCAACCGCTGGAGCAGAGGGTGGGACAACCGACGCGACCACCGAAGCGATTTGAACAGCATTGCCAGGCGATGCTGTTGCCGCAGCGGCGGCGATTCTCGAAGCCGCCCCGGGAACAAGTTCGGCTGCCGCCTCGGCGATTCCCACTGCTTGATCTGGCGAGTCGGTCACAAGGCGCGAGACAGTCTCAGCGACGGCATCCTCCCCCTGCGTCGCAGCCTGTTCGATCGCCTGTTGCTGTTCTGCTGTCACAGTGCTGATTGGTGCGGCGTTCATTGTTTCCACAACACCGGCATTCACCGATGCCCGCAATGAATCTGCTGCCTGAAGAATCCCGGCATCCACTGCCGCAGGGCTCGCCGAAGGCGCATTGGGCGCATCCCCTTGTGCTCCCCCTGTTCCAATCGTGCTGGAAAATCCCCCATTCACGGAAACCCGCTGCCCGCCGGGTGAACCAAAATCCACCTGCCCCCTCGCCACACTCAACTGCGCCTGAAGCGGCCGCCCGTCTGGCCCGCGCCTCGCAGCAACGCGAAACGCCGTGCCGCGCACCCCCGCCGTGCCAAGCGGCGTGGTCACTTGAAGCGAAGACCCTTTGTTCAGCTTTTTGACATCCGCAATCACATCTCCAAAATCGAGAAACACAGACGTCTCGGATGTCGTCGGTTCGGCTTCGAGATTCTCAAACTCTTGAGCGCTCAATTCATCAGGCACTTGCATGAACTCCTGAATCACGAATTTCGACCCCTCGGTTACCTGCATCACCGAGCCGTTGGAAAACGCCAAATCCGCCACAGCCCCCTTGCCGGTGAGAATGGTCGCGCCTTGCCGCAGCACATCGCCCTTTTTCAACGGCTTGGGCTCTGAATCACCGGGTTTGGTGAACAGCACACCGCCCTGCACTTCGGTGACCACGATCACCCCACGCTTCATCCCCTCCGCCGCATAAGATGACGACGCAAGGAGAGCGACACTCAGCACACTGCAAACCAACCAGTATAAAGAGAACGAGTTCTGTTTTTTCATAGGATAAATGGGAACACCGCATGGGTTAAAACGAATCACACTCGTTCACAAGGCAAAAACCACGCCGAGATTGCCACTTGGCTCCACAATCAAGAATGTTAAATTCCGATCTGCCGATGCAACACCCGCCCGTCACCAAATACCGACCCTTCCCCCGAATCGATCTTCCCGACCGCCAGTGGCCGAACCGCTCGATCACCCACGCCCCCGCCTGGTGCAGCGTGGACCTCCGCGACGGCAACCAAGCCCTCGCCCAGCCCATGAGCGTCGAGGAAAAACTCGAGTATTTTGACATGCTCGTCGCCATCGGATTCAAGGAGATCGAAATCGGCTTCCCATCGGCCTCGCAGATCGAGTTCGATTTTTGCCGCCGCCTCATCGACGAGGCCCGCATCCCGGACGATGTCTCGATCCAAATCCTCTGCCAATGCCGCGAGGATCTCATCATCCGCTCGCTCGAGGCTCTGCGCGGAGCGAAAAACATCATCTTCCACCTCTACAACTCGACCTCGCCGAAACAGCGCGAATACGTCTTCGCCGCATCCCGCGAGCAGATCACCGCGATCGCCACCCACGCGGTGTCCTTCCTCAAGGAAAAGATGCAACCGCTCGTCGCCGAGGGATCGCGCATCCGCCTCGAATACTCGCCGGAGAGCTTCACCAGCACCGAACTCGACTTCGCCCTCGAGATTTGCGAGGCGGTGACAGACGTATGGCAACCCTCCGAGGACAACAAAATCATCCTCAACCTGCCGGCCACCGTCGAATACGCCACGCCGAACATCCATGCGGACCAGATCGAGTGGATGTCACGTCATCTCACCCGCCGCCACCTCACCACCCTCTCGCTCCACACCCACAACGACCGCGGCACCGGCACTGCCGCCACGGAACTCGGCCTCCTCGCTGGAGCCGATCGCGTCGAGGGCACCCTCTTCGGCGTGGGCGAACGCACCGGCAATCTCGACATCACCACTGTCGCTCTCAACCTCTACACCCACGGCATCCATCCGAATCTCGACCTCAGCCGCCTCAACGACATCCGCGAGGTCTACGAACGCTGCACCCGCATGGAGGTCCACCCCCGCCACCCCTATGCCGGAGATCTCGCCTTCACCGCATTCAGCGGATCCCATCAGGACGCCATCAAGAAATCCTGGGAAAAACAAACCCCCGGCAAACCTTGGGACGTCCTCTACATTCCCATCGACCCCGCCGATATCGGCCGCAGCTACAAGGCGATCATCCGCATCAATTCCCAATCAGGCAAAGGCGGCGTGGCCTACGTCCTCGAGAAGGAATTCGGCTACCAACTCCCCAAGCCTCTCCAAAAGGAACTCGGCCGCATCATCAATGCCGTCTCTGATGAAAAAGGCACCGAACTTGAGGCACAGGAAATCCTCGCCCTCTTCCACTCGACCTATTTCGTCCCGCGTGGCGCCATCGCGCTCCGCGACTTCCGCGCCATCGAACGCACCGACAAAGTCACCATCGAAGCGGACCTCATAATCGACGCCAACGAAACCACCGTGCGCGGATCGGGAAACGGCCCAATCGCGGCTTTCGTCAATGCCCTCGGCCAAACCACCCTCCCCCCCTTCGAAATCCTCAACTACTCCGAGCACTCGCTGGGAGCCGGCGCGGATGCCCGGGCTGTCTGCTACATCGAAATAAAAACCCCCACCGGCCGCACCCTCCACGGCGCCGGAAGCAACACCAACATCGAACTCGCCTCGATCCACGCCATTGTCAGCGCCCTCAACCGAGCCAACCCCCGCCCCACCCCGTAGCGGAAGCCGGAACGGCTTTCGACCACAAACGGCTCCAAAAAAAACCAAGCCTCACCCTCGTTTCTTGCGGCTCGGCTTGGGGTAGCGCACATTTTTTCTGCCCGAAGGGAGCGCCATCCCGCCCGGTGCCGTGCCGCTCTTCAACTCCGCGATCTGATCGCGCAACAGCGCGGCGCGCTCATATTCCAAGCGCGATGCCGCCTCGGCCATGTCGCGTTCCAGTTCGGCAATCAAACCCGCCGCATCAAACGACACCGCCGAATCCTCGCGCAGGCTGCCGGCATGCGTCTCAGGCCCCTTGATCACCACATGCAAGCTCTCCTGGACCGCTCGCACCACGCTCTTGGGCACGATGCCGTGCTGCTTGTTGTAGGCATCCTGCCGCGTGCGCCGGGCGGTCGAGATCTCCAACAACGCCTTCATGCTGGTGGTCACCGTGTCGGCAAACAGCACCACCTCGCCGTTCTCATGCCTCGCAGCGCGGCCTGACGTCTGGATGAGGCTCGTCTTGCTTCTGAGATACCCCTCCTTGTCGGCATCGAGGATGCACACAAGCGAGACCTCGGGCAGGTCGAGCCCCTCGCGAAGCAGGTTGATCCCCACCAGCACATCGCAATCCCCCGATCTCAGCGTGCGCAAAATCTCCACCCGCTCGATCGTGTCGATATCACTGTGCAGATACCGCACCTTCAGTCCGATCTCGCGCAAGTAATCGGCCAAAT
>CAZRLX010000086.1:0-3001 GCA_964601115.1 uncultured Chthoniobacter sp.
TGTGAAGCGTCGCGAGACCTTCCGAGCAGTAGATGAAGTAGGCCTTGCCATCGCGATCGACGAAAAGGTTCGTATCCAACACCGCGCTCCCCTCGCCCGCCCGGCGTTTATCCTCGGGGTGCATGTCGTTCTCCACCGGCAAGGGACGGAAAGCCCGTAGCAGTTCAAACGGCCCCTCGGGCGAGTCGGCCACCGCCACGCCGGCCATCGAGAAATCATAGGCACGGCGGTCGAGGTGTAACCACATCACGAACTTTTTGGTGCGCGGATTGTGGATGACCTTTGCCCGTTCGCCGATGCGCTCGGTGTGCAGTGGGCTTTCGGGATTCTCTCGGTCGGGAGCGAGGGCGGTTCCGAGTCGTTTCCACGACACCAGATCGCTGGAGCGATACACGGAGATGCCTGTGAACGAGGGATCCGCTGGCGTGTGGCGGCCGCCCATGTCCTGTCCATACCAATACCAGTGACCGTCATGCCGCAGGATGGAGGCGGCATGGGCCTGGATAGGGTTTCCATCCACATCCAGAAATGGGTGGCCCGGTCGGAACATGATTGGCTACTTTTCGGAATCCGCGGTGGCCACGCGCAGTTTGGCGAGGCAATAGCGGTGATCGGCGCTGTTCATCGCCAACTCGGCTTTCAGATAGAAGGATTTCAATCCCTTCACCTGTGGCGTGAGGTCGAGGAATTGGTAGGGCAGCGCTCCGAGGTTTTGAGGAATACTGTTCTGCCAAGTCTTGTCGAACTGGCCAACGCGCGTCCATTTCTTCCCATCCGGGCTGGTGTAAAAGGTCACACGGCTGGAGGCGTCGAAGGCCCGCGCGGCGAATTCTACTGCGGTTGTTCCAAGCGGCTTGTCGTTGGTGATGTGGTAAACCACGCTTCCCGACTCAAACGCCTTCACCGGACGCATCATCGGGATTTCGATTTTGTATAGGTAGTTCGGCTCGGGGCGGTGAGGCTTAACATCCACACCCGTCACGCTGTGCGTGGCATTTTTCCACTCGGGATCCTTGGTGTAATCGACATCGAGAAGCACCTTGCGGGGTTGCTTAACGGTGATGATGCGTGGCAGGCCCTTCTTCTCGGCGTAGGGCGAGTAGAAGATTTCGAATTCGTCGCCGGGCTTGAAGGCACTGGCGAGGCTTTGGAGTTCATTGGCAATGATGCCCCCCTGCAGGGCCACGGTTTGAAAGTTGCCGGCCGGGCCGCCTTTTTCAAAGACGAGTTCGTATTTGTTGCCGTTCTCCAACTCGATCGCGCCATTCGAGGCGCCGCCGATCACGACAGGCGGGTGGAATTTTTTGAGTTGCCCCTTGTCGTAGCCGTAGCGGGAATGGATCGCGGTCACCTCGCCTTGGTCGTTGATATCCAGAGTTACCTCATCGTGAGGCTGCGGGCCTTTTGCAAGGGCCAGCGAGGGATTTTCCAACCCAGCGGCCTCGCGGGTGTGCGGAGCACCCTTTAGGACAGGCAGAGTCATGTTGCTGCCGTAATCCATCAGCTCGAGGTCTTGCAGATCGACGGTGATGGTGTTCCCTCGCTGCGACAGGAAACGGGCCACCAGCTTCGCCGGCAGCTTCGGTTTCGCAGGCTGGGGATTAATGTGATCAAGAGTAACGCTCACCTTGCCGTCCTTCACAGCCACGCGGTTGTCAACCTCCTGACCCTCCGCCAAACGATAGGCTCTGGGTGTTGTGGACTCGAGACGCCAAGTCTTTTGGGGATCAAGGGTGTCGAAGACGAGATCGACCTTGGCGGTGTCTCCCTCGGAGCGGAGAGAAAACTCCGCGCCGTCGGAGGCGATTTTTTCCAGAGTCACGAAAACCGACTCGTCCTCGCCGGGGAGGCGCACTTCGACGGGATGGCGGCCGAGTTTTCCATGGCCACGAACCAAGTAGCGGGCAGGCAGGACCTCCGAGATGGCAGGGCTGAGAAGCCGGCGGGCACTGGCGTAGCGTCCTTCATCGAAAAGGGCCTTCGCCTCTTTCCAAGTCGCATCCTCGCCACCGGCTTCGCGGTAGTAGCGGAGCAGGCGCTCGCAGACGCTGCGTTCCTGCAGCCAAAGCTGGAGGGTGCGGGCATCTTTGCGGGTGAGATTGGTTTTTCCCAGATAGCCACTCTGTTTCGGCCAGCGGGTTTTCACATTTTGGGAAATGAGGAACGCGGCGTCCTCCGCTCCCTCGGCGTGAAAGACGAATTTCAGGTAGACCTCGTTTTTGCCAACCATGCCGTCGCCGAGTTGCATGGAATACTGGCTCGTCATTTGAGGCGTCCAGTGATCGGGATCGGGGAGTTCCTTTTCGGTCAGCGTGGCGACCAGCTTCATGTCCTTCGGCGAATCGCCGAGGAAAACCTCGATTTTGTTGGCGTCACCCTGCGAGACGCGGCCATCGAGGTCGAGCGTGAGACCGCTCGGGAAAGGATCCCCTGCGCTGCTGAGGCGGTAAACGGCTTCTCGGTGGAATGGGGTTTTGCCTTTGGATGCGGGCGTTTCGATTTTTTCCATCGTCACCACAGGCTGGGCGTGGGAGGGAGGTGATGCGGGATCGTTCTCGATGCCATCGACACCTCGCACGAAGGCCTCGTCGCCATCATCGGCATTGAAGAGGCAGAGGAATTGGGACCCGCGCTCGTAGTAGAGGCGAAGCACCTCGAAGTTCTCCTTGAGCATGGTGCGCTCGAGGTTGATGGCGGCGAATTTGCCGTTGGCGGGCAGGTAGTCATACATCGCGACATCGCGGAACTTCGTATTGGCTCCGATGTCCTGGTGCCCGCTCGTGGCGCCGATTTCCCCGCTGCTCCAGAGTCCATCCACCATGCCGTGCTGACCGCCGCCGTAGCGTTCGTCCCCGGCGGGATCGTCGGTCATGAAATTCGGGTGGGCGTAAAAATTGTCGAAGCTCTGCTCATCCGGAAGAAGCAGCTTGCCGCGATCGACCACGGCGATGTCGCGTCCCATGGCCTTGCGGAGGCTGTCGGCGTATTCCTGCCAGGTGCG
>CAZRLX010000086.1:3101-4448 GCA_964601115.1 uncultured Chthoniobacter sp.
TCCTCGAACAATGCCGCCCACTCCTCATCGGTTTTGGGTTTTGCCGGTTTGCCGTCGATTTTGATGGCGCTCGGTGGAAGCAGGAGGCCCATGGGTTTGAAGACCTGCTCGGATTTTGCCGTGGTTTCGAAAAAGTCCTCCCACACCCAGACCTTGGCGACACTGAAGGCTCCCCCACCCTCGTGGCGAAGCGTAACCTGGAGGGGCGAGCCGCTTTTCAGCAAATCCTCCGGGACCTCGACGAAGAAGTGGTTCGGCCCCGCGCCGAGTTCCTGGTAGGTGCGGAAGTAGACCTCGCGGCCATTGATCAACACGGTGTAACCGAAAGCTGCCGGACGGCGGTTGTGGATTTCCTGGAACTCAAGGATCAACGATTTCGCTTGGGGATCGAATGGAACATCGAAGGTGAGTTCGTCTCCCTTGTGGGGAACCGTGCGCACCGAGTGGGAGCCTTTGAGGGTTCCCATTTCGGTGTCGAGTTGTTCGATGACAATCGATCCTTTGGCTTGAACCGTCAGCGACGGATCGCCGATTGGAACAACCTGCACAGCGGCAAGCACTGAAGGCATGAGGGCGCAAGCAAGCGCCGCAAGAAAGCGGAGTTGGTTCATCGAGCGATCAACGGGATTTGTTTTGGCGGGAGATTTCGGCAAAGCGTGCCGCCATTTGGCGGGCAACCTCGGGATACTTGTTGGCGACATTCTGTTCTTGTCGCGGGTCGTCCTTGAGGTTGTAGAGCTGTTCGGATTGAGCCGTGTCGAGAAGGGTTCCTTTGGCGTCGTGGTCCGAGTTTTTGTAGCCGAATTTCTCGAAATAGAAGGTGCCGAACAGGCCGCCGGAGCCATTGTAGGGCATGTAGACCCAGTCTCCACTTCGCAGCGCACGCCCGCGGCCGGAGTAAACCATCTCGGTGCGGATCGCGGGGGTGCCTTCGGGATGCTCAAGCAAGGGCAGCATGTTCAAGCCGTCCGGCGCTGCGTTTTTCGGCAGGAGGATACCCGAGGCTGCGGCAAAAGTCGGGAAGAGATCCGTCAACGAGAGCAGCTTGTCACAGGTCGTGTCGGCGGGGATTTTGCCGGGCCAGCGGGCGATGAAGGGAACCCGGTGACCGCCTTCCCAGGTGTCGGTTTTCAGGCCCAGCCACTCGCCACTGCTGTTGTGGCCGAGGGCCATGGATTCAACAATGTGGCATCCGCCATTGTCGCTGGTGAAGATGACCAGTGTGTTTTCATCGAAGCCGTGTTTTTTCAATGACTCCATGACCATTCCGACGGCGTGGTCGAGTTGCTGGACATAGTCCCCGAGGGCTTCGGCCTGGCTGCTTCCTTGGAATTCCTTCGCGGGAAG
>CAZRLX010000086.1:4548-10709 GCA_964601115.1 uncultured Chthoniobacter sp.
CATAGTCCCCGAGGGCTTCGGCCTGGCTGCTTCCTTGGAATTCCTTCGCGGGAAGGATCGGCACATGCGGCGCGTAGAAGGGCAGGTAGATGAAGAACGGCTTGTCTTGGGTCTGCTTCGCAATGAAGTCCGACGCGCGTTCGGCGAGCGTGAGGTCGAGCCGGTCCATGTCGCAGGCTTCATGAGCCGCCTTGGCCCCGGCGCTGCCGCCGGAGTCCATCGTGTGCTTCCAGTGGGCGGGTTGCTCCTTGGTGAGACGCAGCGGGTCGGCAGGGTCGCCTTTGTAGATGCGCGTGTTTTCGATGAAAACGAATGGCGGCTGCGAGTGGGAATGCGGAACTCCGAAGTAGTAGTCGAAGCCGGTGTTCAGCGGGCCGGGCATGATCTCGCCGTTCCAGAACGCATCGTCATTCGCTTGACCCGATCCCCAGCCGAGGTGCCATTTTCCAAACGCAGCGGTGTTGTAGCCGTTGTCCTTGAGGACCTGCGGAAGGAGGATTTCGTTTTCGGCGAAATACAAGGCGGGCTCGGTGCGCTTGGCGCGCCAGTGGTAGCGCCCGGCGAGAATGCCGTAGCGCGTGGGCTGGCAAACAGCGGCCGGAGCATGGGCGTCGGTGAACTTCACGCCCTCGGCGGCGAGTTTGTCGATGTTCGGCGTCTTGAGGAGCGTCGCTCCGTAGCAGCCGACATCCCCGTAGCCGAGGTCGTCTGCGAGCATGAGGACGATGTTGGGTTTTTTGACAGGCTGCTTGCCCTTGGCAGGCGCTGCTTGAGTGGCAAGGGGCAGCGCGATGGCTGCGGCGAGAAGGAGATAGTTTTTTTTAATCATAAGTCGGGTTCAGGATTCGGGATTGGCTGGCTCGGCACCTTTCTTGTCCGCGATGGACAGCGAGTCGGTGCGGAAGGGCACGAGCGGAAAGCCTGCCGAGTTGTAAAGATCGGAGTCTTGAAACTGGATGTAGCCGAAACGAACATTGACCGGCTGGGGAACCTGTGGACTCCAGACCAACACATCGTCCTTTCCGTCAATCGCAGCTTCAGCCCAAACGAATTTGTTGTCGTCCCCGGCGATCGCGAATCCGAGCACCTTGTCGCCCTTGGTTTTCAACCCGCCGTGGGTGTTTTTGAATGTGACCCGGATTTTCTCACCCTCGACCTTGTGCGAGGCATAGGACGGGCTGTCGGCGATCAAATCCTTCTTTCCGTAGGTGTCCCGCAAGACGACCTTGGCGAGGCGCTCGCCGACAGGGCGCTTGTTTTTCGGGTGGATGTCGGCCTTCTCGCCGATGTCCCATGAGACGACCATCTCCGAGTTCGGCGTGTCTTTGGCGGTTTTCTCCTGGGCTTCGCGAATGAGGGGCCAGCTTCCTGGTTTGTTCGGATCGCGCTGGGTGCGTCCATTTCCGTCGTTCCAGTTGAAAAAGGACAGCTGAACGGTGTGGAAAGGCAGGTCGGGCTGCTCGAATTGTTTCCGCCAGGAGGCGATGATGTTTTTCATGAGCCGGTCGTAGCTCTCCGTGTCGTCGGCGCACTCACCCATGCTGGCGGCGTTGTTTTCGCCCTGATACCAGATCACGCCCTTGATCGAGAGATTGCGGAGGGCAGCGATGCGGGCGTTGTAAAGGGCTCCGACCCACCAGCGTGGCGCCAACTCGTCCCGCATGTTGTGGGGTTGGCGTTCTGTGAATTTCTGGCCCGCCGCCTCGGCCGCCGCCTTGCGTTGTTTCCAATCTTCGACCTCGGCCTTGAATTTCTCGCCCGCCTCGGCGCTGTTCGCGATCCGGTTTTTGGAGTTTTCAACGATGTGTTTGAAGTAGGGATCGGCTTCGAGATCTTTCATCGAAATCCAGCACTCGGCATTCGAGGCCCCCACCGGGGAAATAATCACGCCGATCGGACGCCCGGTTTCTTTTTGGAGCATTGACCCGAACCAATAAGGCACACCCGAAGTGCCAGGCTTCGCTGGAATCCAATCGAACCAATTCGACACTTTGCGTTCCCAGCCGAATTGCTTGGTGTTCGGCTCCGGAGCCCACTCATTGTAAGCAACAGGAAAGACGCGGAAGAGCGGATTCACCGGCTTTTGTGCTTCTTCCGCGCCACCCTCGGATTTGTCTCCACCGGGCTGCGCCATGTTCGACTGACCGGAGGCCAGCCACACATCCCCGAGAAGCACATCGGTGAAGTTCTTGCTTCCAGAGGCCGCCGTGACCTTGAAGGACTGGCCGGTCGCGTTCATCGGCATCGGGTCGAGCGTCACCTTCCACTCCCCGTCCTCTCCAACTTTTGTCTTCTTTTGCTGACCAGCGAACTCGACAACCACCTCTTCGCCGGGAGTGCCTTGGCCCCAGACAGGGAGAGGCCGGTCGGCTTGAAGAATCATATTGTTGCCGAAGATCCAGCACATCTCGAGGGCATGGAGCGGATTCAGTTGGAGGGCGGCTGCGAGCAGTCCGCAGAGGAGGTTTTTTTTCATAGAGTATGTCATGTGTTATAGGGTTTGAGATCGCTTACTTTTGTGGGAGGGGGGTTGTGTCGGTGCGGAAGGGAACCACTGGGAAGCCAGCTGCGTTGTAGAGATCGCACTCCTTGAACTGGCTGTAGGCAAAACGAATGGATTCGGGTGCGTCCACTTGGTCGCTCCAAACCACAACCTCGTCTCCATCGATCCTGGCATCCGCCCACACAAAATTGTCGTCTGCGCCTGCGATCGCGAACCCAACGACATTGTCTCCCTTGGTTTTCAGGCCGCCATGGGTGTTTTTAAATTTCACACGGGCTTTATTCCCCTCGATCCTATGGGATTCGTAAGCGGGGCTGTCGGCGACAAGATTCTTTTTACCGTAGGTATCCCGCAGCGCGAGCTTGGCAAGACGCTCGCCCACGGGGCGTTTGTTTTTGGGGTGAATATTATCCGTCTCCCCGATGTCCCACGAGACAACCATTCCGCTGTTCGGGGCCTCCTTCGCGGTTTTTTCCTGAGCCTCGCGCACAAAAACCCAGGGACCGGGATTGCCAGCATCGTGGAAGGCATGGCCGGGCTTGGCACTCCAGTTAAACATGGAGAGTTGCACTGTGTAGAATGGCAACTCGGGCTGGCCGAATTGTTTTCTCCATGAGGCGATGATGGCTTTCATGAGCCTGTCGTAGGCCTCGATAGTGACGGCGTTGACTCCACGCTTTCCTGCGTTGTTCTCGCCCTGATACCAGATCACGCCCTTGATCGCGAGGTCGCGGAGCGGCGCGATACGGGCGTTGTAGAGCGTGCCGACCCACCAGCGAACGGCCAATTCATCGCGCTGGTCGTTCGGTTGGCGTTCGGTGAATTTCTCCCCCGCTGCCTCGGCGGACGCCTTGCGTTGTTTCCAAGCCTCGACCTCCGTCCGGAATTTTTCACGCTCGGCCTCGGCGTTCGCGATGCGGTTTTTAGAGTTCTCGACGGTCTCCTTGAAGTAGGGGTCGGCCTCGAGGTCCTTCATGGATATCCAGCACTCGGCAGCTGAGGCACCCACGGGTGAAATAATCACACCGATCGGCCGCCCGGTCTCTTTTTGAAGCATGGAGCCGAACCAATAGGGCACCCCGGAGACCTGCGTTGTCGCGGGAACCCAGTCGAACCAGTTCGTCACCTTGTTCTTCCAGGCGAACTGCTTGGTATTCGGCTCCGGCGCCCACTCATTGTAGGCAACGGGAAAAACGCGAAAGAGTGGATTCACAGGCTTCTGCGCTTCATTTGCCCCGCCCTCGGAGAGTTCCGCCGCCGGCTGTGCCATGTTTGACTGGCCGGAGGCCAGCCACACATCGCCAAGAAGCACATCGGTGAAGGTTTTGCTGCCGGAGGCCGCCGTGACCTTGAAGATCTGTCCGGCTGCATTCATCGGCATCGAATCGAGTGTCACCTTCCATTCTCCGTCCTCTCCAACCTTGGTCTTTTTTTGCTGGCCGGCGAACTCAACGACCACCTCTTCGCCCGGAGTGCCTTGGCCCCAGACAGGAAGAGGCCGGTCGGCTTGAAGAATCATGTTGTTGCCGAAGATCCAGCACATCTCGACCGCTTGGAGCGGATGTGTGGCCAGAAGTGTGGCAAGCGCGAGAATGAGTGGTTGATTCATTGGATTATTTTTTTTGTTCGCCTTCGGTGCGGACCTCGAGCGAACCGATCGAGCACCAGGTGCTGTTTGTGGTGAGCATTTCGACTTTGAGGTCGAAGGATTTTTTCCCGCGCACCCAGGGGGTGACATCGACCATTTTGAGCGCGCCGAAATTGTTCGAGCCAGAGGACGCCGTAACGAACTCGCCGCATTGATGCCACTCCCCGCCGTCGGTGCGCACGAAAAGGGTGATGCGGTTTTCGGGGTTGAGGATCAGGCGCCCGGTGAAGCCGACCGAGGTCTGGCCAAGGGGGCGCGGTGAGTCGATGCGATAGACGACATGGCCAGGCGTCCAGGCTTTCTGCGGCCAGAGCTTGAGGCCGCGCAGGTCCTTGACATGGATGTTCTCGACTTCGAGTGCTCGCTGCGCCCACGAGTCGTCGGCTTTGGTGAAATCCTCCTTGAAGATCGTTTCCACGGGTTGGCTGATTTTGAGGATGCGTGGCGGCCGATTGTTTGCGGTGTAGGGCGCGTAGGAAATGTCCACCCACTGACCGGGCGCGAATGCCTGCTTGATCGTCTCGAGGCTGCTGGATTTGAGCGCCGAGAGGCCGACGACATCGGTCTCTGTCATGCCCCGGTTGTAGCCGAGTTCGTAACGATTGCCGTTTTCCAACTCGATGATGCCGTTGCAAGGCTCGGGGTAGACCGACGGCGGCGTGAAGGATTTGATCATGCCCGAGTCCTTGCCCTGCTCGGCATCGATCCGCTCGACCTCTCCGGCGTCGTTGAGGGTTATCGTCAGGCGATCGCCATCATACCTTCCGCGGTAGCGGTTGTTGTTGAGGGTCTCGCCGACCATTCTTCGGGTCACAAGAGCGTCTTTGACAAACGGAACGCGGCGAATCATTTCCCCGTCGGTGAGCTCGACATCCTGAATCGCAAACCCTCCGCCGGTTCCCTGGGCCAAGAATGTTTTCGGCAACGGCGGGAGTGGCGGTTGGCCAATGGTGAGATCGAAGGAGGCCCGGCCAGCAGTGGTGGCAACGGCCTCGGGATCGTCCTTCGCGGCGGGTCGGAGATGGAACAACGCACCGGAGACAAGTGAAAGCTTCCAAGTGGAATTCTCTGGAAGCCCGCTGAAAGCCACCGAACAAGGCGTGTCGGTCTCGGCACGGAGTTCGAGATCGATCCCCTCGGGAGAGACTTTCAAAAGATCGACAAGCACTACTGACTCGGGGGTCTTCACGGAAACCTCGACCGGTTGGTTGGCGAGTCTGCCGGTGCCTTTCACCGCGAATCGCGCCGGAAGGACTTGCGCATATTCGCGGAATAAAAACTCCAGAGCCTGGGTGTAGTATCCCGAGGCCTTCAACTCCATGGCCTTTTCAAGAACCTCCCCTGAACCACCGGCCTGCTGGAACATCTGCACCATGCGATCCAGCCTCGCCCGCTGCTGCACCCACAGACTGCGACGGCGGCTGTCTCCGAGGGTGGGAACCGATCCGTCTGTTTGGCCTGCTTTGATGCTCCACGGGATGTAGGCCGAGATCTGGCTGATCGTAACCTCGGCAGGCATTCCCTCGGAGGCGACCTTGACCGCAACAAAGACCGACTTGTTTCCCTTGGCGATGGAGGAGAGGTCGATCGTGGCAACGCTCTTCATCCCCCATCCTGCGCCTGCAACAAAGTCTGCCGCGACGAGGGTTTTTACTTCCGACATCTCGGCCTCAGAGGGACCTGCAAGAACCTTGATGTAAGAGCCCTTCCGGGGCACGCGACTGGTCACTCCGGAGACTTGAAGGTCCAGCCCGTTTGCGAATGCCGTTTCGGGATCGCTGATTTCACACACGATTTCCCCTTCCTCCTTGCTTTTGAGTGCGTGGATGTTTCCCCCTTTGATCGCATCGGACAAGCCATGGACTTTGATCACGCCAGGCGATTTCGATGGGGATTTGTCTCGTCCAAAATTCACATCCAGCACGCGGCGGGGATAATTGATTGGAGGGTTCGGTTTGTCGGCGATGCCATCCTCTTTTTTGAGCAGCTCCTCATCGCCGGGCTTCGCGT
>CAZRLX010000087.1:0-10624 GCA_964601115.1 uncultured Chthoniobacter sp.
GTTTCGCGGTGATGGGGACGCGGGGCTGGTCCTTGCGGTCCTGGCGGGCGTAGCCAAAGAACGGGATGACCGCTGTGATGCGGGCGGCACTGGCGCGGCGGGCGGCATCCACCAGAATCAGCAGTTCCATGAGGTTCTGGTTGGTGGGTGGGCAGGTCGGCTGGATGATGAAGACATCGCGGCCGCGGATGTTGTCATTGATTTTGACGAACGTCTCGCCGTCCGGAAACGAGCTGACGGTGGCATTGCCGAGTTCGACGCCGAGGTAGGAGCAGATGTCCTTGGCGAGCGCGGGGTGGGCGTTGCCAGTGAAGAGTTTCATTTCCGGACAGGAGGAAAGATTCATTTGAAGTTCGGGCAACGCTGGATGTGTGGTGTTCGGGTTTTAGTTGGCGAGAAGGTCGGGTTTGGGAGGAGGTTCGAGGGGGATGGTCGGCTCGATGCGGGTTTGGGCGAGCTTGGTGAGGTAGGTGCGCTCCATGAGGTCGCATAGTTTGGCGATGCCCGGGTCGACTTTGCGCATGAGGCGGAAGAGGTCGCGGTAGTAGGCGCGGTAGGCGGCGCGCTCTGCTTCGAAGGTGGTGGCGGACTGGGCCTTGTCGAGGAGGGCGGCGACGGAGGGGTCCTTCTCGGCTTTGAGGCGGGCTTGTTTGTAGCGGATTTTGAGGCGGCGCTCCTCGGCTTCGGTGGAGGCGGCGAGTGTGCGCGGATCGGTCGGCGGGGGGGCCGCATCCTCGAATTCCATGGGCTCGATGAATGTTTCCTCGGTGGTGATGACTTCGCCGGAGAGGACATTATCCGAGTCGGCGGAGGTGGGTTCTTCCGGGAGGAGGAGGAAATCCTGGTCGGAAATCTGGATGGAGGCGGCGTCTGGAGCGGGGGCCTCGCTGGTCGCGGGGGAATCGACAGCGGGCGATTCCGAGACCGCCTCGGCCTCGAGGGCGATCTCGGCTGTGGGTGTTGGCTCCGGGGAGTCGGTGGGGGCTTGGGCAAGCGCGCCGAGGGGGAAAAGAAGAGAGCAGAGTAGGGTGTGATATCGCATCTATCGAGAGAAGCGCGTCGGGCGCGCTTGAAATGACAGCAATTTTGGGATGACTTGGCAAGATCATGAATCCAACCCTTGCGACGGCCTTCCGCGGCCCATTGGAAGCGGCCCGAGCCATGAGGCGGAGGGAGGGATTCGTCTATCTGGATTCCGCGCTGCCGGGTGGCGGGTCGGTCTCGATGCTTGCCTGCGAGCCTGAGTTTGTGGTGGAGGGGTCGGATTGGGGCGCACTTGAGACGGAGGTGGCAGGGTGGCAAGGGCGCGATCGCGGTGCGGCGATCGGTTGGGTGGCCTATGACGGCGGATTCCGGTTTGGCTTTTATCAAAGGGTGCACCGTTTTTTTCATGAGTCAGGGCGCTGGGATGTGGAGCCTGAGGGGTTCGACGCGGTTGCTGCTATTGGAGGCGTGCCGGTGTTCGAGTCGGAAATGCGGCGGGGGGAGTTTTTGTCGATGGTCCAGCGGGCGCAGGAGTATATCGCCGCTGGTGACATCTATCAGGTGTGCCTGAGCCGTCGTTTCAGCGCGGCGGGGGAATATGACGCTTGGGGCTACCATGAATTGTTGCGAAGACATTCCCCCGCGCCTTTTGCCGCCTATCTCGACTGTGGCGGGGTGAAGGTGGCGTCGGCATCGCCCGAGTGTTTTTTAAAAATGGACGGGCGGGAGATTTTGACCCGGCCGATCAAGGGAACGAGGCCGCGAGCGGTCGACGAAGCGGCGGACCGGACGAATTCCAGTGAGTTGGTGAATTCACCGAAAGAGATCGCGGAGTTGACGATGATCACGGATCTCGAGCGCAACGATCTCGGGCGTGTGTGTGATTACGGGAGCGTCGAGGTGCCCGTGTTGTTGCAACTCGAGGCGTTCCGGCAGGTTTTCCATTTGGTTTCCACGGTGCGTGGCCGATTGCGGGAGGGGGTGTCTCATGCGCGGGCGCTGCGGGAGTGTTTTCCCGGTGGATCGATCACCGGTGCACCGAAAAAGCGGGCCATGGAAATCATCGCCGAGTTGGAGCCCGTGCCGCGGGGGATATATACGGGTGCGATCGGGTATTTCGGCAGTGATGGAACGAGCGGGTTTTCGATCGCGATCCGGACGGCGGTTTTCGAGCGGGGGGTGGCGCATTTTCACGCCGGGGCGGGCATCGTGGCCGACTCGGTGCCCGGTTTGGAGTGGGAGGAAACGCAGCACAAGGCGTCGGGATTGCTGCTCGGGCGTTGAGGGTCAATCGAGGAAAGCCGCGATGTCCGGAGGGAGCGGGGATGACCACGAGAGTGGTGTTCCCTCCCAATCCAGCGAAAGGCCCGAGGAATGCAGGGCGTGGCGGTCGAGAACAAGGCGATCGGCCAGAGCAGTCGTCCAGCCGGTGCGGATGAATTCCAGGTAGCACTCCTCGGACGGGCCGTAGATTTTGTCCCCGAGGACCGGGTGGCCGATGTGTGCTGCGTGGACGCGGATTTGGTGGGTGCGGCCGGTGATCGGGCGGGCTTCAAGCAGTGTCAACGGGCCTGCGTGGCTGGTTGTTCGTTGGAGAACGCGGAAGCAGGTCGAGGCCTCCGCGCCCTCCGGGTGCACCATGCGTTTGAGGTGGATGCGGGTGGGGGCGACTTCGCCTTGGCGGATGATCGGGGCATCCACGCGGAGGGTTTCCCACTCCGGGTGGCCTTGGACGAGGGCGAGATAGGTTTTGGTGATGCGGCCCTCCTGCATGGCGATGGCCGCCGATCGCGCGGCGGCGGGGTGTTTTGCCACCAAAACGATGCCGCTGGTTTCGCGGTCCAGGCGATTGATGAGGGAGACCTGCCCGGCGTTCGCGATTTCGTAGGCGAGGAGGTCGCGCAAGCCGTCCCACAGGGTTCGTGGCCCATCCGGCTTGCTCGGGTGGACGAGGAGTCCCGCCGGTTTTTCGACCGCAACCAGATCGGCTGTCTCGCCAAGGATGCGGAAGTCTGCTTGATCGCGGTGCATTTGGTGTGAAGGATCGTCTTCTTGATGGTCCACCTCGAAAACGTCACGCGGATTTATTCCTCCGGCACCGGCAATGTGCGCGCGCTTGACGATGTGTCGCTGGAGTTGGCGCAGGGGGAGTTTGCAACGATCACCGGCCCGAGCGGGTGCGGGAAGAGCACGTTGTTGAATTTGCTCGGGGGCTTGGACACGCCGACCTCCGGGAAAATCGAAGTGGCTGGAATTCCCTTGCACAAGGCCGGCGAGGCGGAGCTGACCGCCTACAGGCGACACACGCTCGGGATCGTGTTCCAGTTTTTCAATCTGCTGCCTGCGATGACGGTGGCGGAGAATATCGGGCTCCCATTGTTGCTGCGGGGCGAGTCTCAGAAGGTGGTTGCCGCGAGGGTCGGCGAGATGCTGTCGATGGTGCGAATGGAAGATCGAGCGAGGCATTTTCCGCATCAGTTGAGCGGCGGCGAGATGCAGCGCACGGCGATCGCGCGTGCGTTGGCGGGGCGTCCGGCATTGATCCTCGCCGACGAGCCCACGGGAAACCTGGATTCGAAAAATGCGGCGATGGTGTGCGAGACGTTCACGGCCATCGCCGCGCAGAAAGTCGCGACGCTGGTGATCGTCACTCACAGCGACACCGTGGCCTCACTTGCGCCGACCCGTATCGAGATGCTCGACGGGAAAATTGTATCCAAGCGCGTTTCCCCTGTTGCTTGAGCGGGTGGATTGTCCCGCGGGCGCTAAAAATATCTCGACCTGCGGCACGCATCTGGCGTGCAGTCATCGGCGGTTTACAAAACAACGTGGAAAAACAACGCACACTCGCCACCTCCGCCAGCCTGACCGGCGGCGCTCTGCACACCGGGGAAAACGTCACGCTCACCCTGCAACCCGCTCCAGTTGGGCATGGATTCAAGTTCCAGCGGATTGATTTGCCCGACGAGCCGGTGGTCGATGCCGCCGCGATGCATGTGAAGACGGTCGAGCGGGCCACGACGCTGGTGCAGGGGATGGTGAAAATCCACACGGTCGAGCATGTCATTTCCGCCCTGACCGGCATGGGGGTCGACAACGCGTTGATCCAGATGGATGCGAACGAGCCACCGATCGGCGACGGCAGCGCTGCGGCGTATGTCGCGTTGATCAAGCAGGCCGGGATCGTCGAGCAGGACGCGCCCCGACGTTATCTTGAGGTCACCGAGCCGCTGACAATCGAGGCGAACGGGTCGTTGTTGATGATCCTGCCCGACACGAAATTCCGGATTTCCTGCACGCAGGTCGGACCCGAGGGGCGGTTCACACAGTATCTTTCCACGGAGATCACGCCGGAGATTTACGAGCGGGACATCGCCCCGGCGCGGACGTTTGTTTTTTACGAGGACGTGAAGCCGCTCATGGACAAGGGGCTGATCAAGGGAGGCAGTCTGGAGAACGCGATTGTGGCCCGCGGGGACAGCGTGTTGAGCAAGGAGCCGCTTCGTTTTCCCGACGAGTTTGTTAGGCACAAGATTCTGGATATCGTCGGCGACCTGTCGCTCTCAGGGCGGTTTTTGAAGGCCCATATCGTTGCGGTGAAGCCTGGCCATGGCATCAACACCGAAGCCGCGAAGAAGCTCGCCGAGCGGTTCGCCACGGTCGCCGCCGGAGCGGCAAGGCCCGTGCCCGCGATGCCCGGGGCGCTCGATATCAACGGCATCATGGCCACGTTGCCGCACCGGTATCCATTCCTCATGGTCGATAGGGTGATCGAGTTTGAAGGTGACTTGAAGGCGGTGGGCGTGAAGGCGGTGACGATCAACGAACCGTTTTTCCAAGGCCACTTTCCCGGTCATCCGGTGATGCCCGGCGTGCTGCAACTCGAGGCCATGGCGCAGGTGGCGAGCATTGTCATGATGCGGAAGACCGAGAACCAGGGGAAAATCGGGTATTTCATGAGCGCGGACGAGGTGAAGTTCCGAAAGCCCGTGATGCCCGGCGACACGCTCTTTATCGAGTGCGAGCTGACCAGCGCGAAAAAGCGTCTGGGCAAGGCTTCTTGCCGCTGCCTGGTGAACGGCGAGGTTGTTTCCGAGGGGCAGTTGTTGTTCGGGTTGGTTGACAAATGATCACGGTGCATCCGAGTTCCGTGGTCGATCCCGCTGCCATGTTGCATCCCGGGGTCGAGATTGGTCCGTTTTGCCATATCGGGCCGGATGTCGAAATCGGCGCCGGGACGAGGCTGATCGGTCATGCCACCGTGTTCGGGCCGACGCGGATCGGGGAAGGAAATGTGTTTTATCCCTACTGCTCGATCGGTCAGCGGTCGCAGGATTTGAAATATGAGGGAGAGCCCACGTTTCTTGAGATCGGCGACAACAATTCGTTCCGCGAATTTTGCACCGTGAATCGCGGCACGTTGCCCGGCACAAAGACGGTGATCGGGAGCCATGGGAATTTTCTGGCGTATTCGCATGTGGCCCACGACTGCGTGGTTGGCGACCATGTGATTTTTTCAAATAACGGAACGATCGCAGGGCATGTGATCGTCGAGGACCACGCGATCATCGGCGGTCTCTCCGGAGTGCACCAGTTTTGCCGGCTCGGGCGTCATTCGATCATCGGCGGTTGCACCAAGGTTGTTCAGGACGTGCCGCCCTACATGATTGCCGATGGCAATCCGGCGGAAATTCGCGGCATCAACCAAGTCGGGCTCGAGCGTCGTGGGTTTCCGGCCGAGGCGACCCGTGCGCTCCGCGAGGCCTACCGGTTGCTTTACCGCTCGAACCTGAACGTGAAACAGGCGTGCGAAAAAATCCGTGAGGAGCATGCCGGGCCCGAGGTGGTTGCGCATCTGCTGGATTTCATCGCGTCCAGCCAGCGCGGGATTGTCCGGTAGGTGCGGTCAGCGTCGCTGGGCGGCTTGCAGGACGCGCTCGTAGTCGGCCACGCGGTCGGGGAGATTGAATTCGGAGACCTTGTCGAGCGACGCTTGGCGCATGGCGCGGAGGCGCTCCGGCGTTTCCAGAAGGCTCCGCAGTGCGGCGGCAAAGGATTCGGGGGTGAGGTCGCAGAACAGGCCGTTTTCTCCTTCCGAAATGACATCGGAAAGTCCATCGATGCGGCTGCCGACAATGGCGAGTCCGTGGCGCATGGCTTCGATGGCCGCCATGGGGAGGCCTTCGGAAGTGGAGGTCATGAGCAGGATGTCCGATGAGGCGAGTCGTTGGGACACGGTTTGGGCGTCGAGCCATCCGGAGAACGTCACCCGTGTTGAGAGGCTGTGGGTTTCGATGAGTCGGCGCACGTCGTCTGCCAGCGGGCCTTCTCCGATGATTTCCAGATGCCATGGGATGCCCTGCAGAAGGGCGAGGGAGCGGATGGCGAGGAGTGGATTTTTTTGAACGCTCAGGCGTCCCAGCATGACGATGCGGGGCGGGGTGTCCAAGGCGATGGCGGCGGGACGGGGGAGCATCGGCACGCCGTTGAGAATGACGGTGGCCTGGGTGTCGCAATTCTTGCGGGCGAGCGCGGCGACAAATCCGCTGACCGCAGTGACGGCCGCCGCGTGTTTCCAGATCGGGCGGATGAATGGCCCGAGAGCGCGGAAGAGCGAATCGGTCTGCTCCGGCACGCCGCCTGGGACATCGCCCAAGTGCGCGGTGAGCACATAGGGGATGCCGGTGATCCAATGGAGCGCCAAGGCGAGGGCACCGGTGGGAACGACAAAGTGGGCGTGGATGACATCCGGCTTCCACCGCCTGCAAAGACGCCATGCAGGCAGGAACGAGGTGGCCAGATAGAATGCCATTTCGGGAACAGAGCACGTGTCCTCGCGTTTCCGGAACGATTCGGGGCGGAGCACCTCGACGCCGCCGGAAACAGCACGCCGAGGTAAGTGCCGGAGACCGGAGGAAACAACTTTCACGTCGTGTCCCCGGGTGGCGAGACCCTCCGCGACCGAGGCCGCCACGCGTCCGCCGCCGCCGCCCACGGGCGGGTATTCGTAGCATAGGACGAGGATTTTCATGGGAGGAAGCGGTCGTAGATGGCCTCGACGGCGGATGTCATTTGCTCCACCGAGTGGTTCGTTTCAATTTTTGAGAGGGCGGAGGTGGCGATGCGGGAGGCGAGCGAGGGATCGCGGAGGAGTTGCAGGATGCGGGAGGAGAACGCCTGGGCATGGCCCGGTTCGGCAAGGAATCCCTCGCGGGTGTCGGTGATCACCTCTGCGATGCCGTCGAGGTTGGATGCCACCACCGGGAGGCGCATGGCCATGGCTTCGAGGAGGGTCATGGGCAGGCCCTCAAAGCGCGAGGGCATGAGGAGGATGTCGGCTGCTGAGTAAACGAGTCTGGTGTCCGGGATGTAGCCCGCAAAGACGACGCGGTCGGTGATTCCGAGTGTCGAGGCTTGTTCGCGAAGGAGCGGTTCCTCCGGTCCTTCGCCCGCGAGAAGAAAGCGGGCATCGGGGATTTCGGCCGAAACGGCGGCGGCGATTTGCAGAAACAGGGAGAAGTTTTTTTGAGGGTTGAGTCTTCCGACGCCTGCGATGACAGGGGCCTCCGGCGGCAAGCCCAGCTTGGCGCGGGATTCCCGGCGATCGATGGTGCCCGGCGAGAAGCGGCGCAAGTCGATGGCATTTGGGACGAGGGTGATTTTTTCCGGAGGGATGGATTCGTGTTGGATGAGGAAATCGCGGCAGGCGGCGGCAACGGCGATGATGTGGTGGGCGAAGCAGTTGGTGGATTTATCGAGAGCGAGGAGGAGCTTGTTGTCGATGCGGTGGGGGTCGTTTGTGTGGTCGTGGTTGATGACAAGAGGGACGCCGAGGATGGATCCGATGGGTTTGGCGATGATGTTCGACGGGATGAGGTGGCAGTGGAGGATGTCCGGACGTGTCGATAGGATGAGTGTTGGAAGCGTGGCCAGGTATGCGGGGAGGTGCTTGTGTGGAGAGAGCGAGTGGACGGCGATGCCCGCGTCGCGCAAGCGGTTCCAATAAATGCCGCGTCCGTGCATGGTGGCGACCTCGTGTTTGAATCGCGGGGAGCCGCACGTCGCAAGGTTTTGCACGACCTCCTGCGCGCCGCCGAGGTGGAGGCTGTCGATGACGTGGAGGACACGTTTCACGGGATGGAGGTCCGTTTTTCCCATTGTTGCCAGACGTATTCGCACCAGAGGTGGAGGCGTTCGTCCGAGCGTCCGGCGAGGTGGGAGGCGAGGTGGTCCCCTAGGAGCGGGTTGGAGGGGTCCGGGGCGATGCGGCCCGAGCGGAGCCAGGCGCCGATGGGAGAACCGAAGCCTTTCTTTTTGCGGTGAACGATCTCGCGGGGGAGGAGGCGTTCTGCGGCGCGCTTGAGAAGGTATTTGGTGGTTTTTCCTCGGAGCTTGAAGGAATGGGGAAGGCGGCGGGCGAAGTCGGCAACTTCGATGTCGAGAAGGGGGCTGCGGACCTCGAGGGAATTCATCATGCTGGCGCGGTCGGCTTTCGCAAGGATGCCGTCCTGCAGGTAGATTTCGGTGTAGAACTGAAGGGTGCGGTCGACTGGATCGGTGGAACTGCAGGATTCCCACGACTCGATGGCCTCGCTGTAGATTTCCTCGATGGAGAATCGGGACTGGGTGAGGCGGGCGAGGTCGGCTGGCTCAAGGGCTCCGAGCCAGACCGGGTTCCAGAGGCGGGGGGCATGGTCGAGTCCGCGGAGGGTGCGTTTGATTTTGAAATCGAGGCTGATGTTTTGATGGGAAACGGGGAGGCGCGCGGCGAGGAGCCGGAGGGCGTCGTGGACTGGGCGGGGGACGGTTTTTTGGTAGAGCGATGCGAGGCGGAGGGCGCGGAAGGGATCGTATCCGGCGAAGAGTTCATCGCCCCCGTCCCCGCTTAGGGCAACGGTGACTTTCGTGCGGGCGAAGCGGCAGAGAAGCCATGTGGGAAGAAGCGAGGCATCGCCTTGGGGTTCGTCGAGAAGGTCGAAAATGCGCGGCATCGATTGCAGCGCGGCATCGAGGCTGAGCGTGCCGGTGTGGTGGTCGGTTTTGAGAAATCGAGCAACACGGGCAGCGAATGGGGACTCGTCGAAGGTGGGTTCTTGGAAGCCGATGGTGAATGTTTGGAGGGCCTGCGAGGCACCATCCCTCCGGGAGGCGCTCGCGAGGGCGGCGATGGTGGAGGAGTCGAGGCCGCCGCTCAGGAAGACGCCGAGCGGGACATCCGCAACGAGGCGGCGACTGGTGGCGCGGGTGAGGATTTCGAGGAGCTCGTCGACCAGTGTGGATTCGTTTTTCGGGGAGGCACCCGGCTCGAGCGTGTATCGCCACCAGCGCTGGAGAGTCGGAGCGGAGCCATCGATTTGGATCGAGAGATGGTGGCCGGCGGGGAGTTTGTGGATGCCCTCGATCGGGGTGTGCGGAGCGGGGATGAGGGCGTGGGCGAGGAATTTGACCCGGGCAATTTCGGAGGCGTTTTGCGGAGCGTCTGGATGTTGCCGGAGGGAGGTGAGTTCGGAGGAGAAGGCAAACGTGCCGTTGTGGAAGAACCAATAGAGCGGTTTTTTCCCAAAGCGGTCGCGGGCGAGGAAAAGGCGGCGGTGCGCTTCGTCGAGAATGGCGAACGCCCACATGCCATTGAGACGGTCGAGCATCGCGGGGCCCCACTCGCGCCAGGCGTGGAGCAGGACTTCGGTGTCCGAGTGGTCGGTGGCGAAAATGTGGCCTTTGGCCAGCAGGTCGCGTCGGAGTTCTGCGTGGTTGTAGATTTCGCCGTTGAAGACGATCGTCGTGAGCGCGTCCGGCGTGGACATCGGTTGAGCGCCGCCGGCGAGGTCGATGATGGACAACCGGCGGTGGCCCAGAAACACGCCGGTGTCTGGTTTTTCAAAGAAGCCTTCGGCGTCGGGGCCGCGGTGCGCGAGGTGTCGCGTCATGCGGCGTAGATCGGAGTTGTCCCCCCGGCCGACGAATCCGGCGATGCCGCACATCAGTCTGCGGAGGTTTTCCCGTCGAGGTTCCGGGTGTCGCGAACCATGTAGATCGCCTTGTTTTGGGATTCGTGGAAGGTGCGGGTGATCATCTCGGCGAGAAGTCCCATGAGAATGCAAATCACTCCAGTCATGAAGGCAAAGACGGCCATCATGGGCAGCGGGGTGTCGGTGAAAAAGTAACCCCGTGTGCGCATGTAGACGGCCCAGACGCTAAATCCCAGCGAGGCCATGAGGGAGAGGAACCCCCAGAAACCAAAAAGATACATCGGCTTCAGCATGTAGCGGTCGAGGAAGCGCACGGTCATGAGATCCATGATGACTTTGAGCACGCGTTCGAGGCCGTATTTCGAGTGGCCGGTCTTGCGGGCATGGTGGCTGACGGGGATTTCCGTGATGCGCGCGCCGTGCCACTTGGCGTAGATGGGCAGGAAGCGGTGCATTTCGCCGTAGAGGCGGACGCCTTTGATGACCTCGGCGCGGTAGGCCTTGAGCGAGCAACCGAAGTCGTGGAGTTGGACGCCCGACATGGCGGAGATGAGTTTGTTGGCGAGAATGCTGGGAAGGTTGCGTTGGAGGGCGTTGTCCTGCCGGTCTTTTCTCCATCCGGAGCAGACTTCATAACCCTCCTCGAGCTTCGCGATCATGCGGGGGATGTC